>VGZJ01000265.1 GCA_016872595.1 Planctomycetota bacterium | reverse complement strand
CGCCCCGTCGTCACACGGTGATGATGAAGAACGTCGCCGGACTCCACAACCGGATGTACGGGTAACGACCACACAGGATCGTCTGGCCGAAGTGCGACTGAACCAACACCTATTGCGCAACGAGTCTAGTAAAGAAACTAAGGCGTAAAAGTCCTCGCCGGACGAAACCCGAGGTAGGTGCCGCGGAGCGACGGCACGAAGCTGTAGCGGTCGGCCGAGCGGACGTACGACGCTTGAAGGTCGCCCGAGCCGCCGCGCAACACACGACTAAGTGTACTGTCGATCACTAATCCGCCTTCCGTGTCTTCGACCGCCCCATCACCCTTCGCCGTGGGATACTTGCCGTACTCCTCCTGACACCAAGTAAAACAATTCCCCTGAGCATCGAAAAGGCCAAAGTCATTCGGCTTCTTCAATCCCACCGGCTTCAGCACGTCGTTCGAGCTTTTCGCGTACCACGCATAACGGCCCAGAAGCTCGTCACTCTCGCCGAAGTAGCGGCTGGTCGTCGCCCCGGCCCGGGTAGCGTACTCCATCTCCGCTTCCGTCGGCAGGCGATACCCCGTCAGGCTCAGGTAGTTCGCCTTCAGCTTGATGTCCTGCGGCCCCTTCACATCGTACACCCATTGATCCTCGGGAATCCCCTCCTCCTTGCTCAGGAGGTTGCAGTAGCTCGCCGCCATGTACCAGTTGATCCCCACCACCGGCAGGTTCGGGTCGTAGTTGTACTTATCGTCGATCTCGTACTTGTCCTTCGTCAGGCTCCGGTATTCCGCCAGCGTCACCGACTTCTGCGCGATGGCGAACGACCGCCCGATCCGCCGCGTGTGCGGCACCTCGTCAGTTTGCCAATCCTTCTCGGTTTTCGGCGACCCCATGGTGAATTCCACTGGGCCGGGGATCACCACGAACGTCTGGCCCTGCGTGTTGACGTACCACTGCGGCGGCGTCTTCTCCTTGTCCTTCGTCACCAACTCCTTGATCGCGGCGATCCGCTTGTCCCGCCCTTCGCCGTCCATCGCCCATTCCGCGTTCACCTGCTTCAGCCACGCCTCCTGCTTCCACGTCCGCAGCAGCCACTCCGCCGCCGCGTGCAACCCCGGGTCGGCCTCCGTGCGATACACCTGCTGCACCTTCGGCAGCAGGGCCGTGCGGCTCGACGTCGGCAGCGTCGCCTCGTCGAACTCGCCCAACGCCAGCAGCAACCCCCGCCGGGCCGACAGGTCCGGCTCGGCGTCCAGCCGCTGGATGATCGCCGCCGGGTCGGCCCCGAGCGGGAACAGGCGGTGAATCAGGTAGCTCCGCACCCGCGGGTCGGGCGAGTGCTTCAGCAGCGGCCACACCTTCGCCTGCCGGTTCAGCCGCAGGAGGATGACGGCCGCACTCGCCTGCCGCTTCGCCAGCGCCTCCCGCTGAGGGTCCGAGGAGGGCAGGTCGGCGGGGAGCGTCTTGTCGATCTCGGCTTCGAGCCGCGGGGCCACGGCACCCCGGTTGGTGTCGATCGCCGCGGTGAACTGCGGCAGGTGCCGACCGTCGGCCGTCATCGCCACCTCGGACAGTTCGGCCGGCCGGTCGGTGGTGTACCGGGCCAGCAGGCTGGCGGTCAGGTCGAAGGCGGTCGCCTCGGCGGCCAGGTCGGTGACGGCCAGCGTCCCCGATTCGATCTTCGTGCGGGATTCGGGATACCGCTTCAGCAGGGCCGGCAGGAGGGCCACCCGCACCGGCTCCAGGGCCTGCGCCCACACCGCCGCCTGCAGCGGGTTCTCGTTCATGACAACCCCGACCACATCCCCGGCCACGGTTGCCCAGCGCGGATCGTTCGGCGTCAAACCCGCTAGGGCGCAGGCCGTCCGCACCCGCTTGCCGGCGTCGGCCTTAGCGTCCGTCAGCACCGCCCACAGCCCCGGCGACACCGCACCCGCGTGGGGTTTGAGGATGTCGCGGATCGTGAGTAACTCCTCGGGCTTGCAGTTTGGCAGGTAGCCGGCCAGTTCCTTCGCCCGTTCGGGTTCGTCGGGCAGCAACGCCAGCCGGGCGTGCAGGCCGGGCTTCGACGTGATCGGCTGCGAAGCGAGTTCCGCCAGCTTCGGACGGGCTAGGTCGCGGAGGTCGGCCAGGTCGGTGAGGATGCGGGGCACGACGGGCGTTTCCGCCGAACCGAGCGAATCGACAAGCGAAGTCGCACGGGTTTGCCGCTCCTTCTCTCTCACCTCCTCCTGCCGCTGCTTCTCCGCCGCCAGTTGCTGGTCGGCGAACCCGCGCTGCACCTGCACCGCTGCGACCCCGCCGCCGATGGCCACCAGCAGCACCACTCCGGCCAGGGCCAATTGCACCTTGCGCCGCTTCTTCTGCTCTTCGGCCTTCGCCGCGGACGCGGCGCGGTCCTGTTCGGCCCGGCGTAATCGCTCGTCCACGCCCGCCCGGTACGCGGCCACCGCCGCCGTCACCTCGGTCCCGTTCGCCGGCCGGTGCTCGGCCCGCGGCTCCAGACAGTGCTTCGCGAGGTCGATGAGTTCCTCATCGGCACCGCTCGCGTCCAGCCGGGCGTACACGTCGCCCAGTTCCGCCTTCGCCGCCCAGATGATGGTGTCGAGCACGCTATTGCCCGCGAACGGCGGCTTGCCCGTCAGGATCGCCGCCAGGATGCCGCCCAGCGCGAACACGTCGGCCCGCTGATCGACCGCCTCGCCCCGCGCCTGCTCCGGGGCCATGTACGCCGGCGTCCCCTTCACCTGACCCGCCACGGTCGCCGCCACGTCCTCGGAGAACGAACCGCCCGCGTCGGGAACGGTCGCCTCGGCGTCCGCCGCCCCGACCACCTTGGCCAGCCCCCAGTCCATGACCTGCACCTCGCCGAACGCCCCGACCATGACGTTCGACGGCTTCAGGTCGCGGTGAACGATGCCCTGGGCGTGCGCGTACCCGACCGCCTGGCACATCTGCTCGAACGCGGCCAGCAGTTGCGGCCGGTCGGCGGCCGGGTCGGTGCGGGCGCGGAGCAGCTTGTCGAGCGTGTCGCCCTTGATCAGCTTCATGGCCAGGAACGGCCGCCCGTCGGGAAGTGTGCCCAGCGCGTGGACCGGCGGGATGCCGGGGTGCGGGAGCCGGCCGGTGATGCGGGCCTCGCGGACGAACTCGGCCGCGTCCATCCGCGGCAGCATCACCTTGACCGCCACCTCGCGGTCGAAGGCGGTGTCGCGGGCGCGGTACACCACGCCCATCCCGCCGCGGGCGATCTCCCCGCCCAGCTCGTACCCCGCGACCACCGGCGAGCCGTCGGGCGTGGTGGCGACCGTGTCGGCGGTGCGGACGCGGGTCTGGTCGTCCGGCCCCGATTCACCCGCCGAGCGGGGCGTGTCGAGGGTCTGTTCGTCGTTCGGCTCGTGAGCTGGCATGGGCGTCCTTCACCTACGGGGGTACGAATCCGCTCCGATGATACGCCACCGCCCGCGGCGCGCCAACGCGCCACGCGGCCGTCGTATGGTGACCGAACCCGTGCCGGTGTTCGTCGAAACAGTCGCAGCCCGAGTTCCGTGCCACGACACCGGAGACCCATCGTGCACCCACAATCCGCGTCCCTGTTCGACTTCGACTTCTACGAGCCGCGGCCCATCCGGGTCGAGGTGTCCGACGCCCCGCTGGGCGAGGGTCACCCGGCAACATGGCGATTGCTCTTGATCAAGGTCGCGGCCTCGGTGGTGGTGAGTTGTCGCCGCATCGTCGTGCGGCTCAGCGGCAGTTGCCCCCATCAGCCGTTCTTCGAGCGAGTCGCTCGGCACGTCTGCCGGCCTCCGGCCGTGCCTCACTTCTGGACCGGATGAAACCCTGACAACGCGAAAAGCCGGATGGGGGTAAGGGGCGGTGCGCCCCGAGCGACCGAAAGGGCACTTAAGCGGCCCGGAGCACACTCATGACGACGAGAAACGTCTGTCAGGCACGCGCTACTGAATAATCCGGGGTAGCCGTGATCGCCGGGATTTGCGCCTCGGGGATCTACATCTACTACCACCCACGGCAAGACACGAACCCGACATAAGCGGTGACAATGCTCATCTGCCGCGTCGGTTTCCGCTTCTCAGTCAGCCCAAGGTGCGGCATACTCTATTCACCATCCCGCCTCTGCCCCACCTCCCACCCGAGGGGCCTGTCGTGCCGACTCACCCGCCGCAGTTCTGTTCCGGTCCGTCTCGGCGCGAAGCCATCGCCCTCGGCGCGCTGGGCCTGACCCTGCCCGGTCTGCTCCAAGCCCGCCCGGTGAATCTCCCGAAGAAGCCGAAGGCGTGCATCGTCCTGTTCCTCCTAGGCGCGCCGCCGCAGCAGGAGACGTGGGATCCGAAACCCGACTCACCGGTTGAGGCCCGCGGCGACCTAGGCGTGATCCAGACGGCGACGTCTGGCTACTTCATCGGCGAGACGATGGTGAAGACGTCGCGGTGGACGGACCGGATCGCGGTCCTGCGCGCGGTGTCCACCGGCGACAGCGCCCACAGTTCGAGCGGGTTCTACATGACGACGGGGGTTCCCCACCAGCCGCCCGGCGTGGAGAACGCCAAGCCCGGCGCGCCCAACGACTGGCCCAGCATGGGCGGCGTGGTGCGGAAGCTGTTCGAGTCCAACCCGGAATGGCGGAACGGAAAAATAGAACAACCCTTGACGACCGGCGTGCCGCACGCGCCGATGCAGGTGGAGAACGCCAAGCCCGGCGCGCCCAACGACTGGCCCAGCATGGGCGGCGTGGTGCGGAAGCTGTTGCAACCGAACTGCAAACTGCCCGCGGCCGTCACCCTGCCGGAGGTGAGTGCGAACGACGGCAACCTGACGTGGCCGGGCCAAGACGCCGGGTTCCTCGGCCGCGCCGCCGACCCGTGGCTCATCAACTGCGAGCCGGAGAAGGACAAGTTCGAGGTGCCCGGTCTCGCGCTGCCGCCGGAACTCAGCCCCACTCGTTTTCAGGAACGCAAGGGGTTACTCGAAGCCATCGATCGCGCCGGCCGCACTCGCGAAGCCGCAAGCGGCACCGACGGCGCGCACGTTCACCGAGCGTTCGAGATGATCTCGTCTCCGGCCGCGCGGAAGGCCTTCGACCTCGCCTCGGAAGGCACGCGCCAGCGCGACCGGTACGGGCGCTCGCGGTTCGGCCAGTCGTGCCTGCTCGCGCGCCGCTTTGTCGAGGCCGGCGTGCCGCTGGTGCGCGTGAACTGGACGCGCCTGCCCAACTGCCCGAACAACGGCCACTGGGACACGCACAGCAAGAACAGCGAGTCGCTGAAGAAGATGATGCCGACGCTCGACACCGCGTACACGGCCCTGCTCGAAGACCTGAGCGACCGCGGGATGCTCGACGACACGCTCGTGGTGTGGATGGCCGAGTTCGGGCGCACGCCGAAGATCAACGGCGCGGCCGGGCGCGACCACTGGGGGCCGGTGTTCTCGGTGGCGCTGGCCGGCGGCGGGGTGAGGGGCGGCGCGGTCTACGGCGCGAGCGACAAGCTGGCCGCGTACCCGAAGGACGGCCGCGTCAGCCCACAAGACCTGCACGCGACCATTTACCACTGCCTCGGCATCCCGCGCGACGCCGAAATCCACGACGGCCTCGGCCGCCCGCTGGCCGTGTACCGCGGCGAACCGGTGAAGCAAATCCTGGGGTGACACCGTGGATGAGGATGCGTGGCTCACGTGCCGGGACGCACGACTGATGCTGATACTCGCGTGCAAACGGCATCCGCAAGAGTATCGTAAGGCGCTCCAGTTCGCGGCTGTGTGCCTCCGTAGAACCGCGTGGCGGTTGCGCCCCGACCAGCTGCGCGGCCTCGACCAGATCGAGCGCGTTGCCGACGGGACCGCTCCGCCCTTCCTAACCGATGCCTTGCGATTGGACGTCACTGCTACCGAAGATCGCCCGTTCGCCATGCATTTCAACGGCGCTGCACTCCTCGTATACAAGGCACGTAAAATTGCCGGTCACAACGCGTTCAGAGAGGCCGCACGACAAGCGGTTGTGGCCGCTCAAGCCGCGCTCGACCCGACGTTGGCGATAGACCACGTTCTGGCGGCAGAATCGGCACGACTTGCGGTTGTCGTTCGCGACATCTTCGGGAACCCGTTTCGCCCCATCGCGTTCTCTCCGTCGTGGCGCACGTCGGACGCGGTCGCACTGGCCCGCACGATGTACGAGACGCGCGAGTTTAGTGCGATGCCGATTCTGGCCGACGCGCTGCAAGACGCCGGGTGTGATAGCGACGACGTGCTGAATCACTGTCGGGGCGAAGGGCCGCACGTTCGCGGGTGCTGGGTGGTGGATATGGTGTTGGGCAAGGAATGAACCACACGCGCCATGAGAGCGGCCGGGGTTTTTTCCCGGCCGTCCTCTGTCTTCTGTCTTCCAGAAACGAAGACGGCCGGGATGAACCCGGCCGCTCGCGTGGTAAACGCTCTGGGCGCGCTTACGGCATCGGTTCGCCCTTGAGCGACGCGGCCTTCCAGTTCAGGCCGATCACGACGGTCTTCTCTTGCTTCGCTTGGATCGCCCACGGCGTGCCCTTGTAGTCCACCGTGATCTTCTGGAACATGGCCTGCGCTTCCTCGGCTATCTTCTTGATGTCCTTACCGCTCTTGAGCGTATCGGATGCGATGAGCGTGTACCCGTCGTGACCGAGCTTCGGGTCGAGCGTCGGAAGCGTTTCCGTGATGAGGTTGCCGAGCAGTTTGTTGTACTCGTTCATGTACGCGAGCCGGGCCTTCACCGAGGCCATTGCGAAGTCGTAGTGCGCCTGCCACCGCTTGGACTCGCCCTCGCGCATCCCGGCCACGCCCTCCAGCGTGGAGAGTTTCAGTTCCAACTCGATGATGCCCAGCGCCCAGTCCTCCTGTTCCTTCTTGATCTCGCCCTTGAGCTTGTCGTTGATCGGCCCCTCGACGGTGTTGCGGATGCGCGTGATCCCGGTGCCGGGGGTCCACTTGTCGCGGATCTTCTGCAGCGCCTCGACGACGGCGGCGCGTAGCGGATACTTGTCCTTGTTCTTCAGAATCTCTTCGATGCTGGGGCCGTCCTTGTCCTCGTAGGGCCTCATCACGTCGGCCGGGAAGGGGAAGTCGGCCAGCCCGATTTCGCCGAGGCCGGGCTTCATCGGCGGGAGGTTGAACTCGCGCTCCACGTTCTTGATCTCGATGGGCGATGCGCCCTTCGGCGCTTGCGGCATCTCGAACCGTGCCGCGACCTTCTCTTCGGGGTTGTGGGCGGGCAGCGCGCTCGGCGCGGTGCCGGCGAGGGCCACGGTCTGCTTGCCGCCGCTGCCGGACTTCTCGGCCATCGCCGACATCTCGTTGGTGCGCTTGGAAATGGCCTCGGCCCACACCGCGACCGGGAGCGGGTCGCCCGCGGTCGGCGTGGTCTTCGGCATGCGGGCGTTCTTCGGCTCCGCGACGAACTTCATCGATTCGAGGAACGAGCTGCCGCTGTAGATGTTACCGGCGAACCCGTCCGGGCGCAGGGCGGTGAACTCTAAGGCGTTCTCGCCGGCCTTGCAGGTGGTGACGGCTTGGACGCCGGCCGGGGGCGAGTTGAGTGCCTTGTGGAGCGTTTCCGTCATCGGCTCGGAACCGGGACGCACGCGGCCCTTTTCCGGGTTGAACCGGCACACGTCCCAGATCACGACCTTCTGCGCCGCCTTGCACTTCTTCATCTCGTCGTAAAAGGTGTCGAGCGCGATCACCGAGTTCTGCCACTCCTCGCCGTCCAGTTCGGCCTCCATCGGCGCGATGTAGGCCTTTCCGTCCTTCTCGAGGACGTGCCCGCCGAAGTACACGACGATGCGGTCTTGGGCGCGGCTCGTCTTGAAGAACTCGGCATAGGTTCCCTCGACGACGTTCTTCATCGGCAGCCGGTTCTCCGGGCCGCTCACGGTGTCCGACAGCACGAACACTTGGTTGTTGTTCGGGTCGGTGGGGATGCGCCAGTCGAAGGCGAGGCGCAGGGCCGCGGGCTTGGTGCGGTCCGGCGCGCCCTGCTGGGCCTGCGTCAGCGGGTTCAGGTACATGTACTTGGTGATGGAGACGAACAGCAGCCGGCGCGGGAACCCGGTGGTCACGGTCTTGGGCGCGCCGCCTTTCCCGTCCTTGTTGTCCTTTGCGTCCTTCGCGTCCTTGCCGTCCTTGTTGTCTTTGGCGTTCTCGTCGGGCTTGTTTCCGAACTTGTCGTTCAGGTGCTTCGCGCCGATGATCCCGCCGGCGACCAGCCCGCCGGTGAGCAGCAAGCACACGCCGATCCAGACGTACTTACTCTTGTTGTTGCCGCGACGGTAGGGCCGGCGGCCCCCGGTGTGGGCCGTACTCGCGGCGCTGGGCGTCGCGTCCATCTTGAACTCGTTGCTCGGCGGCACCGGCGCGGCTTGTTGCGGCTTCGCGCCTTGCTTCGCGTTCGGCGGGGCCTGCGCCGGCGCGTGTGGCGCGGGCTTCGCGCCGCCGGGCTTCGTGGGCTGGAGGCCGGCGGGCGCGTTCGGCGCGGCCGGGGCTTGAGGCGCGGGCGCGTTGGGCGCTTGCGGTACAGGCGCGGGCGCGGCCGGGGGCAACCCGAAGCCGGGGGGCGGGGCGTAACCGTGTTGCGCCGGTGGCGGGAACCCCGGCGGCATCGGGTACGGGTAGGCCGCGCCGGGCGCGGGGTAGCCGGGGGGCGGGCCGTAGCCCGGCGGCATCGGGTACGGATAACCCGGCGGCGGACCGTACGGATAACCCGGCGGCACGGGGTAGCCCGCTGCAGGCGGGCCGTACCCGGGTGGCATCGGGTACGGGTAGCCACCGGCCGGCGGGATGGGGAAGCCGTTGGCGTCGAGTTGCGGGCCGGGTGGTGCGGGGGCCGGGGCGGGCGCGGCCGGCGCGGGGCCCGACGGGAGCCACGGCAGCGAGCCGTCGCCGGCCGATTCTTGTGACTCGAAGTCGAAGGCGTTCTTGGCGGGCTGAGGGGCCGGCGCGGGGCCCGACGGGAGCCACG
>VGZJ01000264.1 GCA_016872595.1 Planctomycetota bacterium | reverse complement strand
CGCGCCCGGGTTCCGCGCGGCCGGGCCGGTGCGCACCGGCGACGAGTGCGCGAACGGCGCTCCGGACGCGCTCCGGACGGCGGCCCAGCCGTGCCCGGTCACGAGGTCCGCGCCGGCCGGCGCGGTCCCGTCCGCGGGCGGCGCGAGCCGCGGCCCGGTGCTGGCGCACGTGTGCCCGGCGCGAACGCCGTCCACCCACGAGCCCCCGTCGACCCGAACGTAGGTGCGCGTCGTACCGAGGGCCGTGCGGTTGCTGTCCTTCGCGCTCGCCCCCACCAGCGGGATCAGAACGCCCGCGTCCCACAGCCGGTACACCCACGGCAGCAGCGGCACCTTGCGCGGCGCGTCGGTCACCTCGATGGCGTCAATCTTGCCGAGGACCGCGGCCACGAGCGCCTCGCCGCCGATCAACCCGCCGGCCGGTTCGAACGCCTCCGCCCACACCGTCAGCCCGTGCTTGCGGTGGCACTGGTCGCACCAGTCGCACACGCCCCAGTCGTCGGACTCTTCGCCACCGAACGTGAGCGGGAACACCGGGCGGTGCGAGTGCAGCAGCGCCACCTTACCCAGCACCGGGTGCGCGTTGAAGGTGTTCACGACGACCGAGCAGCCCTCGCCCGCCAGCGCGGAGACTTGCCCGCTGAAGGCGAGCAGGTTCGGCGTGGTGGCGTAGGTGGTGGCGTCGAACGCGAGGACGGGGAACGGGGTCGCGAGCAGGTTCGCCACGTCCAGCCCTTCGGCCCGCGCTTCGAGCAGCGCCGCGTGCGGCGGGAGGAAGTGGCACCGCGTATCGACCGCGAGCCAGCCATCGGCGCTGGTATGCCGCGCGACGGTGAACCGCAGCGCGATCTGCCCCGCGCCGAGGGTCACGGTCTCGTCGAGCGGGGTGTAGTCCGGCCCCTTCGCGGCGCGGACGCGCAGGGGCACGCCCGCCGGTAGCGGGACTTCGCACGCCCCGTCGATGTACCACCAGCGCTCGCGCCCGATGCGCAGGTGCCCGCCCACATCTTCGTTGCGCCCCGCGGGGAACTCGGCGGCGCGCCCGAGCGGAGCGAACTGCGTACCGTCCGGCGCGGACACGCTCACCCGCACCGGCGTGGGCCGGTTCGTCGCCGCGTCCGATACCCGCAGGTGTACATTCAGCATGAAGAGGTTGTACCGCAGAGACCGCAGAGGAAAGACAGGAGAGAATGCAGGGTGTGAAAAACAATCTTCTCTTGGCCTTCCTCTCCGGTCTCCGCGGTCTCTGCGGTGCATATCAGCCTTCGGTGCCGCCGCACGTTTTCAGGATGGCGCGGAAGGCGTCGGTGGCGTAGGGGAACAGGTCCGGGCCGGTGATGCCGCCGGTCGGCCCGCCGCCGCGCAGGTGCGGTTCCATCACCGCGTAGCCCTTGTAGCCCATTGCGACCGCGCCCGTGATGCTGTGCGCCATGTGGCCGTCGCCGGTGCCGGCGATCACCCCGTACTCGTGCCCGGCCGCGTGCCCGCCCTTCTTCCAATCCTTGATGTGGAAGTGCGCCGTGTACGCCTTCGTCAGCTCCCACCCGGCGACCGGGTCGAAGTTGCCGTAGGCGTAGTTGGCGCAGTCGTAGGCCGCGCGCAGCGCGGGGTGGTTCACGGTGCCGAGCACGTCGGCGACGCGATCCGGCGAGTCGCCGTAGATGCGGTGCTCGTTCTCGTGGAACAGCACGACACCGCTCTTCGCCGCGAGTTCGGCCTTCGCGCGCATCCGGATGATGATCTCGTCGCGGTGCTTTGGCCAGTTGGCGACGTCGAAGTTCGGGTCGTTGCCGGGCGGGTAGTAGCTGAAGACGCGAATGCCCTTCGTGCCGAACACCCCGCACAGCTCGAGGGCACGTTTGAACTTGTCGAGGTGCGGCTCGAACGGCGCGTCGATGGGATATTTGCCGATGGGCGAACCGATGGCCGACAGGCCGATGCCCTCGCCGTCGATGAGCGCCTTGAACTCCTTGATCTGCCCGTCGGTCAGGGCGAGGACGTTGGTTTTTTGGATGGACCGGAACTCGATGAACCGGACGCGGCTGGCCTTCAGGGTGGCGACCTGCTCGCGCGGGTCGGGGCTGATCTCGTCGGCGAACGCGGAGAGGTAGAACATGGCGGGCCTCGTGGGTTGCCCCCTGTTGTATGGAGCTAACGGGCCAATTGAGGCTCAGGACTTCGGCACGGCGCGCAACTTGTTCTTCTCTTGCGACAGCAGGAGCTTCATCACGCCCTGTGTGGTGAACCGGACGCGCACGAACTTCAAGGCGTTGAACCCGCCGACCTCGATGACGTGGCCCGGCCCGAACGAGTCGTGAACCACTTCCATGCCCACGGCGAACCCGGTGTCGGGGGTGTTGGCCGCGAGCGGCTTGGGGTCGGGCTTCTTGGGCGGCACGAACGGGCGAGCGCCGGTGTCGGCCCAGTCGTTCGCCACCGGGCCGATCTTGGCGCGGTACGTGTCGGCCGCGGCGCGCGCCCGGTTCCGCAGCATCGACGGGTCGCTCGTCTCCACGTCCGGCGGCAGTTCGTGCAGGAACATCGACGGGATGCAGTAGTTCGCGCTCCCGCGGAACTCGCGCAAGCGGGCGCTGCACAGGTACAGTTCCTTCATCGCCCGCGTCATGCCCACGAAGCACAGCCGGCGCTCTTCCTCGATCTCCTCGTCGTTGTGCAGGCTGCGCTCGTGCGGCAGCAAGCCCTGCTCCACCGCGAGGACGTACACGACGGGGAACTCCAGCCCCTTCGAGGCGTGCAGGGTCATCACCGACACGTGATCGGTCTTCTCGTCCCAGCCGTCCACGTCGGAGGCGAGGGTGATCTGTTCGAGGAAGTCGCCGATGGTGCTTTCGGGGTTGGCGTCGTGGAACTGCTTGGCCGCGGTCACGAGTTCGCTCACGTTGGCGAGCCGCTCGGCGTCGTCCTCGTCGCCGGACTCGCGCAGCATGGCCTCGTACCCGCTCTTCACCAGCGCGAGGCTAACGAGTTCGTGCGGGGGCAGGTCGAGTTTGGTGCGCAGGTCGGTGATCATGCGGTGGAAGTCGCGCAGGCCGGTCGCGGCCTTGCCCTTGATCTCGGTGACGCGCGCCACCTGCCCGGCCGCGGCGAGCAGGCCCATGTCGGAGCGCGCCGCGAACGACTGGAGCTTGTCGAGCGACACCTTGCCGATCCCGCGCGGCGGCTCGTTCACGACGCGCAAGAAGCTGACGGTGTCCTGCGGGTTGGCGAGCAACCGGAGGTACGCGAGCACGTCCTTGTTCTCCTTGCGCTCGAAGAACGCCAGCCCCTTCACGATCTGGAACGGGACGCCGTGCTTGACGAACGCGCTTTCCAGCGACCGCGTGAGGGCGTTGATGCGCATGAAGATGGCGTGGTCGCGATAGTGGAACCGCCCGGCGGTCACGGCCTCCTTGATGCGCACGACGACGCCCTCGGCCTCGTCGAGTCCGGTGTCGTAAGTGAGGACGCGCACCGGCTCGCCCACCGGGTTGTCGGTAATCAGTTCCTTCTTCTTGCGCTGCTTGTTCTTCGAGATCAGCGCGTCCGCGGCGCGCAGGATGGCCTTCGTGCTGCGGTAGTTCTGGGCCAGTGTGATGACCCGCGCCGCCGGGAAGTCGCGCTCGAAGTCGAGGATGTTCTTAATGTCCGACCCGCGCCACTTGTAAATCGACTGGTCGGGGTCGCCCACGACGCACAGGTTCGGGTAGGTGACGCTCAGGCGCTTGGCGATCTCGTACTGGGCGGAGTTGGTGTCTTGGTACTCGTCGATGAGGACGTAGCGGAACCGGGCGTCGAGGTCGGCGCGCAAGTCCTCGTTGCTCTTGAGCGCGCGGGCGGGCAGGTACAAGAGGTCGTCGAAGTCCATCGCGTTGGCGTTGCGCAGGCGCTTCTCGTACAGCGGGAACACCTTCGCCACGGTCTGCGAAAAGAAGTCGGTCGCGGTGCGCTCGTACTGGTCCGGGGAGACGAGGGCGTTCTTGGCCTTGCTGATCGCGCCGCCGATCCGCTCCGGGCTGAACTTCACGTTGTCCACGCCGCTGGCCTCGACCGCGTCCTTGATGAGCTTGGTGCGGTCGTCCATGTCGTAGATGGTGAAGTTGCGGTCGTACCCGAGGCGCTCGCCGTACTGCCGCAGCAGGCGCGCGCCGAGGCTGTGGAACGTGCTGACCCACACCTTGTTGCCGGGCACCAGCTTCTCGACGCGGGTCTTCATCTCGCCCGCGGCCTTGTTCGTGAACGTGATGGCGAGGATCTTGTGCGCGGGCACGCGGGTGTGCAGCAGGTACGCGACCCGGCGCGTGATGACGCGCGTCTTCCCGCTCCCGGCCCCGGCCAGAATGAGCAGCGGGCCTTCACCGTGCGTCACCGCGGCCCGTTGGTCGTCGGTCAGGTCCGCGAGGAGTGCGCTGGGATCCGACATGGCGAGTCCTTCCGGGTTCCGTCCGGGTGCGAGCCGCGTAAGAATAACGGAGATTCTACCGGCTCGCGCCGCGCGTGCGTAGCTCAGCCAGAAAGCGACCCATGGCCATCGTCGGACTCGGAACGCAGGTGATGGAGTGCGCCCGCGTGCGCCAGCTCATCGACGAACACGCGGACGTGTTCCTGCGCCAAGTGTACACCGACCGCGAGGTGCGGTACTGCAACGGCAAGCGCCAGACCACCGAGCAGTTCTCCGCGCTGTGGGCCGCGAAGGAGGCCGTGTTCCGCGCGCTGGGCACGACGTGGAAGCGCGGCACCAGTTGGACCGACGTGGAGATCGTGTGCGACAACGGCGGCCCGCCGCACGCGGTGATTAGCGGGCCGACGCGCGAACTGATGGTGCTGCGCGGGGCCAACCACGTCCTCATCACGATGGCGTTCTGCCGCAGTTTCGCCACGGCCACGGCGGTCGCGGTCCACGCGGTCGCCCCGCCCCCGGGCGAAGACACCGCACTGGACGACTGACCTACCGGCCGAGGTCGGTGAGGGCGCGGCGGATCAGGTTCGCGTCCAGCGGCCCCTCGTACCGCGCTTCCGTTGTGGAGGGCGCTTCGACCTTCGCGCCCTCGGTTTCGGCGGCGCGCGCCGCGAAGTACCCGCGGACGCGGTCGGCGGTCGCGGTGTCGGCCGTGCGCAGCTGCACCGCGAGGCGCGGCTTCTCGCCGTAGCCCAGCGCGACCATCGCCCCGCGCCCGGCGCTCAGCGCGGGCAGCAGTTTCTTCGCATCGGGTTGCATCGCGGCGAGGAAGTTCAGCAGCGGCTTCTTGGCCCAATCGCGGTCGTCGTCGGCCGCGAGCCACACCGCGGCGTCGGGCGGCACGGCGTCGATCATCTTGCGCACGCCGGGGCCGAACTGCGCGCCCCCGCCCTTCTCCGCAGCGGCGAAGTCGTTATCCGCGAGGCCGAACACCCACACCTTCGGCGACGCGCGCAGCAGCACCGGCGACAGCGGCACCTTGTTGACTTCCACAACCCAGCGATCCGCCTTTCGCGGCACCGGCTTGGCTTTCAGCTTCGCGCGGAACTCGTCTTCGTTCGCGAGCGGCGCGCGCAGCACCAGCACCAGCGCGACGCGCAACTCGGTATCGCCGGGGTCGTTCAGGTACGCACCGAAGGCGATGTGGTCGATCTGCGCGAGCGGCACGCCGGTGCCGTCGAGGGCGGCGAGCGCCTGATCCGGCAGGCCGAGTTGGGCGAGCAGGTCGCGCGGCTCGCGCTTCAGCCGCGCGGCCTCCGCGAGCAGCGGCCCCGGCTGCACCGCGACCACGACGTTGCACTCCGGCGGCAGGTAGCCGAGGCCGACGAGCGCGCCCGGCGCGCTCGCGGTGGCGCTGGGGGTCGGCGGCACGTCCGAGTTGTTATTACTCGTGTCGCGCCGCGCATCCTGATACATCCTGACGGCGCACACGACCGTCACGACGGCGACGACGAGGGCAACCGCGCCGCCAATCGCGAGGTAGCGCGGCCACATGCGGGGAACGTGAACGACCTGCGCGGGTTGGGCGGCTTCGGGCGCGCCGTCGTCGGGCTGTTCGGTGTAGGTGCGGATCGGGAACACGTCGCGGCAGCGCGGGCACTGCGTGCGGCCGTGATCCGGCAGGGCCGGCAGCGCGAACGGGGTGTTGCACGACGGGCAGGACAGCCGGATGCTCATCGCGTCCTCGATTGTGGTGGATGGTATTCTTCGCCTCCGGTCAACGCGCGGCAACATCGGCCTCAATCAGACTGTTGCGTATTGCGTCATCTCCTCTCTCGGCTACACTCGAAGCACAGTCAGCCATCCGGAGGTACGCATGTTTCCTCTTCACTCTGCTGTTGTGCTCGCGCTCGTCTTGTCCTGCTGCCCGTTCGTCGCGGCAGACGCGGCGAAGGATCCGTTTGCGGGCAACACCGTCATTACCAAGCGGGACCAGATTCCGCTCGTTGCGGTGGGCAAAGACGGCAAGAGCGTGAAGCTCGGCGATACCGGCGCAATGGCGATGATCTGGACGTCCAAATCCGACGGCAACACAGTGCTGGTTCGGTACAAGGGCCAAGACATATGGTTGGCGAAAGCCGACCTACTGCTGCCCGAGGACGCCGCCGCGCACTTCACTGAGGTGCTCAGGACCGATCCCAAGAACGTGGCGGCGCTCGTTCGGCGCGGGCTGGCACTCCTGCGAACCAACAAGCCGGATGGCGCGCTTGAGGACCTGAACACCGCGGTCGCGCTCGATCCGAAGTCCGCGGCGGCCCGCAGCTACCGCGGGACGGTGCTCGGTACCCGGCGCGAACACGAGAAGGCGCTCGCAGACTTCGAGGCTGCGACCAAACTCGACCCGAATTGGTGGGTGCCGATCAACAACCGCGCGACGATGCTCGACACCCTCGGCAAGTACGACGACGCGATCAAGGATTACGACGCCACGATCAAGCTCGAATCGGGACTCGCGATCCCGTTCAACAACCGCGGCATCACATGGAAAAACAAAGGCTCCCTGCTCAAGGCGTTGGCCGATTTTGGAGAAGCTCTGCGGCTCGATCCCAGTTTCGATCTGGCGCGCCTCAATCGAGCCCAGACATACCAAACGCTCAAGGAATGGGAGTTGGCCACAAAGGATGCAGACGATCTGATCGAACGCAATCCGGCGACCGGTGCCTACCGCTCGACGCGCGGCGACATCTACCGCTTGTCGGGAGCACACGCGAAGGCCGCGCTCGACTACGAACAAGCGATCAAGCTGAACGCGAAGGATGTCAGAAGCCTCACAAATCTCGCGCTGCTGCTCGCGACCTCGCCCGACGATAAGGTGCGAGACGGTAAACGCGCCATCGAACTGAGTAGCACGGCCCTGAAACTCGGCCTACCCGCCGGGAGCCGGGCCACCGAAGTCTTGGCGGCGGCGCACGCCGAAGTGGGCGACTTCGACAAGGCCGTTGAGGAGCAGAAGAAGGTGGTCGCCTTCGTGGAGAAGAACAAGACGGGCGGTCCAAACGGCTTGGCCATCGCACGCGCGAATCTGAAACTGTACGAAGAGAAGAAGGCGCTACGTGTACCGTAGGAGCCGGCGTGGCGGTGGTGTTGGAGAAGGCCGCGCCAATTGATACAACGGCCCGCGGATCAGTGGTCCGCGGGCCGATTTCTGTTTAGGAGTTCCCGTCCATGATTCCCATCGACTTCACCGGCAAGGTCGCGCTCGTCACCGGCGTCGGCGACAACAAGAGCTTCGCGTGGTACATCGGCAAGGCGCTGCAAGCGGCCGGGGCGAAGGTCGTGCTGGCGTGCCACCCGCGCGTTTTGGACATTGTCAGCAACCTGCTGCGCACCACTTCGGACCCCGAAGACGTCGAGGCCCGCAAGCTGCCGGACGGCTCGGACTTCGCCCCGGTCAGGCTGCTCCGGTGCGACGTGAGCTACGACACGATGGCCGACGTGAAGCTCGACGAGATGCCGGACGCCCAGCGCCGCCACTACGCCAAGTACACCGAGGACTACAGCGTCAGCGGCATGGTCGAGGCCGTGGGGAAGGAATTCGGCGGGTTCGACATCCTCATTCACTCGGTCGCGTTCGGGCGCGAGGTGACGAAGCCGCTCATCGACACGAGCCGCAAGGGGTATCAGGAGGCGATGGGGATTTCGGCGTACTCACTGGTGAGCCTGACGCGCGCCGCGGCCCCGTACATGGCGAACCGGCCGGGCGGGGCCAGCATCGTCGGCCTCACCTACGTCGCGGGCGAGCGCGTGATCCCGCACTACGGCGGCGGCATGGCGACCTGCAAGGCCGCGCTCCAGATCGACGCGAAGCAACTGGCGTGGTTCGTGGGCGACCGGAACATCCGCGTGAACCTGATCTCGGCCGGCCCCTACGCGAGCCGCGCGGCGCGGGCCATCAACAAGGACTTCGACAAGTTGATCGAGCACGCCGCCACGTACTCGCCCCTACGCCGCCCCATCGAGCCGGAAGAAGTGGCCGACGCGACCCTGTACCTGTGCAGCCCGCTGGCCCGCGCCGTCACCGGCCAAATCCTGTACGTGGACTGCGGGTACAACATCATGGGCACGTGAGGCAACATCGGGTATCATCGCTCGCACTCGCTTCGCCCTCAGAGGTTCGTTATGCCCATCGCCGTTGTGTGCCCCGGCTGCTCCGCGAAGCTGAACGCGCCAGACGGCGCGGCCGGCAAGAAGGTGAAGTGCCCCAAGTGCGCGGGCGCGATCACCATTCCCGCGCCCGCGGCGTCGGCCGACTTCGAGGTGGTCGAAGACGAACCGGCCCCGCCGCCGAAGAAGCCCGCGCCCGCCTCAACCGCGCCCGCGAAGAAGCCCGTCAAGGCCGTGGTCGAAGAGGACGACGAGGAGGAAGACGAGAAGCCCAAGAAGAAGCCGGTCAAGGCGGCCGTTGAGGTCGATGACGAGGACGACGAGGAAGAGAAGAAGCCCAAGAAGAAGGCGAAGGCCGTCGTTGAGGACGACGACGAGGACGACAAACCCAAGAAGAAGAAAGCCGCGGTCGCGGTGGACGATGACGACG
>VGZJ01000263.1 GCA_016872595.1 Planctomycetota bacterium | reverse complement strand
CACCGGAACCGACGCAGATACGCCGCGAACGCCGGCCCCAACTCCACGATTTCCTGCTCCGTCATCGGTAATCCTCCCCGATGAACAGCTTACGAAATGGCAGAAAACCCGCGCTGTACTGTTAAGGGCGGTGATCGTGTCGCCGACCTTGAACCGCGCGTCCGAAGCGGGCGTTCCCTTATCCACGCCCTTCACGGTCGCGCGTTCCTTCGGGTCGAGGATCAGGCCCAAAGCCTTCGGATGCGGATAGGGGAACAGCACCTCGTCCGGCAGCGCCTCCTTCTTCTTGCGATACACGTCGCGGATCGCGTCGCCGATCTGGTGGCAGTGGATGCAACTCTGGACGACGTTCCCCTGATAGTCGAGTTCGGACTTGTACTTGCCGAGCGACGGGAACTTCTCCGGCACCGGGAACAGCGGCTTCGGCCCGGTCTTCGCGGCGAACAGTTCCTTGTTCTTGGGGTAGCCCTTGTGGGCGTCGAGCGCGCCCTCCATCGCCCGCGCGAGGCCGTCGAGCGACACGTCGCCGATCCAGTTGGTGCGGTGCGAGCGCGTCCCGAACCGCCCGTACACGGTCCCGTCCGCGTTCAGGAAGAACACCGCGAAGCTCTGGTCGTAGTCGTACTGGAACAGCGACAGATCGAGGCCGTTGGTGGAGACGACGCGAACGCGAACGAACTTCTCCAGCAGCGGGCGCAGCGTCGGGTCTTTGTCCACGAGGTTGTCGTCGAGCTTCACGCACTCCTCGCACGGAATACAGCGCAGCGCGACGACGATGGGCTTGCCGTCCTTCTTGGCCTGCTCCATCGCATTGGGCAGGTTGTTGTAGATCCAGAACCCGTCGGCCTCGATCTTGACCTTGTCCTCGCGCACCTTCTTCTCGCGCGGGTTCTGGGCATCCGCAGGAAGTGCAAGGGCGAGCGTTACAGCGATGGCAGCGTACAAGCGGAGCACGGCGAGTCCCTCTTGGTGTTAGGTGAGCCGAGCTACCAGCAAACACGACGCGCGACCGTGGGACAAGGAGAAAAGTACAACCGCTCGCGGCGTCGCGAGCGCGGGCGAAACCGCGAGCGGCAGCTACGTAGGCGAGTCGTTCGACATCCCCAGCGCTTGTCGCAGTACGGTCGCGAGCCACATCAGTTCGGTCTCGTCGCGCCCGGTCATGAGGCCGACGCTCTTCTCGTCCGTCTTGGTGATTTGGAGCTGCGGGAGCGGCCGGTTGTTCACCTTGATGTTGCTCGGCCCGCAGGCGATGTCGGACAACGCGGCGCGGTCGAACGCGCGGCGGCGCGAGCCGAACGGCCCGGTCTCGAAGGTGTGGAGTTGGTCGCCCACGACCGCGAGGACCACGCGCTTGCGCCCGTTGTGGATCGTAGCGAGTAGCACGCCGACGCCGATGCACAGGAAGACCAGCGGCACCACCAGTGCCGGGTTGAACCGCGCGCCCTGAATGGCCGCGAGGACCACCAACACCGTACCGATGCCGCCGAGCGCGCCGAACACACAGCCGAGGATGACGAGGCCGCCGGCCACCTTCCAGATGCCGATCGGGGGCACGGTGATCGTTACGCCGTCCGGGTGGCGCTCGACCGCGACGCGGCTTCCCGGCGGCTGGTCGAACACGTCGCGGCTGGGCACCACCGGCGTTTCGACCTCGACCGGGAGCGGGGCCGCGGGCGCGATTGGGGCGGCGGGCGCGGCGGCCGTGTCCTCCGGCGCGGGCGCGGCCAGTACGAGCGCCCGCGCCAACTCGTCGGCCAGCGCCGCGAGCACGGCCCGCGGGTACGCCACCGCGAGCCACACCCGCCGCCCGCGGTCGGTTTCGGCGCTCAGTTGCCATAGGTCGGTGGGAGCGGAGCCGGGCGCGGGCGGTTGGGTCGCGGGGGCGAGGTCGATCAGTACGAGCCGGCGCGCGGTGCCCGGCTTCAGCCGCCCCCAACGGACGCGGAACCAGCCACCGCGGTCGCGCGCGAACCCGGCCGTCGTTGTAGAGTTCGACTTCGCCGCGCCCGCGCCAGATCACGGCGGCGAGGCTGATGAGCGAAATCGCGATCCGCGCGTAGCCCAGACTCGCGAACCCGAGGGTCGCCCAGCCCCACGCCGCGAGCGGCCCGCGCGCGAAGCGCGCCGCGCCGAACCACCCGACCGCCACGCCCCCGGCGAGCACGACCGCGAGCGGGAGCGCCGCGAGGAACCGTAACCCACCGAGGTTTCGCGGCGGCAACACGTAGGCGCGCGCCCCGGCGCGCTCGACCAGTTCCAACGGCGGCGTCGGGTCCGGGGTCACGGGTCGCCCTCCGGGGCGCGGCGCGCGCGGGCCAGAAATCCCGTAGCCCACGCCGCGCACTTCGCGCACAATAGAGTATTCGTATTGTCCCTCTCCACCTTCGAGGCTGCCATGTCCGACACGAACCGGCGCGCGTTCCTTCAGGCCACCACCGCGGCGGCGGCGTCCGTCGCCCTGCTCCCCGGCGCGATGGCCGCGGGCGACGATACCCTGCGCGTCGGCCTCGTCGGGTGCGGCGACCGCGGCACCGGGGCCGCCAAGCAAGCGCTCCGCGCCGACCCCAAGGTGAAGCTCGTCGCCATGTGCGACGCCTTCATGGACCGGCTCGACGGAAGCCTCGGCAACCTCAAGAAGATCGAGGACATCGCCGGCAAGATCGACGTGACCCCGGACCGCAAGTTCGACGGGTTCGACGGGTACAAGAAGTTGCTCGCCTGCGGCGTCGATGTGGTGCTGCTCACCACGCCGCCGGGCTTCCGCCCGATCCACCTGAAGGCCGCCATCGACGCCGGCAAGCACGTGTTCTGCGAGAAGCCGGTCGCGGTGGACGTGGCCGGCGCGAAGTCCGTCATGGAGACCGCGAAGCTCGCCAAGCGGAAGAACGTGAGCCTCTGTTCGGGCTACTGCTACCGCTACGACCTCGCCAAGCGCGAGACCGTGAAGCGGATCCACGACAACGCCATCGGCGACATCTCGGCGATGCACATCACCTACCTGACCGGCCCGATCTGGCACCGCGGCACCGACCCGAAGTGGACCCCGATGGAGTACCAGATGCGCAACTGGTACTACTACACGTGGCTCAGCGGCGACTTCATCGTCGAGCAGCACTGCCACAACTTCGACAAGGCGAACTGGGTGTTCAACGGCAAGATGCCCGTCGCCGCGACCGGCGTCGGCGGGCGGCAGCAGCGCCGCGACCCGAAGTTCGGGCACATCTACGACCACTTCGGCGTAACGCTGGAGTACGCCGACGGCGCGAAGCTGTTCTCGTTCTGCCGCCAGATGCCGGGGTGCGACGGGAGCGTGAACGACCACGTCATCGGCACCCGCGGCTCGGCCCAACTGATGGCCCACACCATCACGCAGGCCGGCGGCAAGGAGTGGGAGTTCGGCAGCGAGACGAAGGTGAAGGACATGTACCAAGTGGAGCACGACGAGCTGTTCGCCGGCATCCGCGCGGGCAAGCTCATCAACGACGGCGAGAACGCGGCCCACAGCACGCTGATGGCGATCATGGCGCGCGAGGCCGCGTACACCGGCAAGCGGCTCACGTGGAAGCAACTGATGGCGTCGAACCAGAACATCGCCCCGGCGAAGTACGAGTGGGGCGAGATCGAGACGCCGCCCGTGCCGACGCCCGGCGTGTACAAGTTCGTGTAATGTCCCGTAGGTGCCGCCTGCCGGGCGGCACTGCGACACGGGTGCGTGAGGCCTGCAGTTATCGCGCCAGTTCGGTTATCGCAGTGCCGCCCGGCAGGCGGCACCTACTTCCGCTTAAGGTGCCCACATGCAGTTCGGCAAAGTACTGTTGCCGTCAGGCGAACCGGCGGTGGTGTGCGTGCGCGCGAAGAGCGTGCTGAACCTGAACATGAAGCGCGACCCCAAGGTGCGGACGCTGGCCGACCTGCTTCACAGCGCGGACCCGGTCGCCACCGCGGACAAGCTCATCGACATGGAATCGACCACCAGCTCGGTGTCGGGCCAGACGTGGCTCGCGCCGGTCGATCAGCAGGAAATCTGGGCCGCGGGCGTGACGTACAAGCGGAGCAAGGTCGCGCGCGAAGAGGAGTCGAAGGGCGCGGCCCAGTTCTACGACAAGGTGTACACCGCGGACCGGCCGGAGCTGTTCCTCAAGGCCACGCCGTCGCGCGTCGTTCACCCCGGCAACCCGGTCCGCATCCGGGCCGACGCGAAGTGGAGCGTGCCGGAACCGGAGCTCACGCTGGTCATCTCGCCGACGGGGAAGATCGTCGGCTACACCATCGGCAACGACATGAGCTCGCGCGACATCGAGGGCGAGAACCCGCTGTACCTGCCGCAGGCGAAGATTTACAAAGGTTCGTGCTCGGTCGGGCCGCTCGTCACCCCGGCGAGCCTCATGCCGCCGCTGGCCGGCGTCGAGATCAAGCTGGTCATCAAGCGCGCCGGCGCGGTGGCGTTCGAGGGCGCGACCACGCTGGCGCAAATGGCGCGCACGGTCGAGAGCCTCGCGGAGTGGCTGTTCAAGGAGAACGAGTTCCCCAACGGCGCGCTGCTGCTGACGGGCACCGGGATCGTGCCGCCGGACGAGTTCACCCTCGCCCGCGGCGACGACGTGAGCATCTCCATCGCCGGCATCGGCACCCTGCGTAACGTGGTGGCATAGGGGCTATCGCTTGAGCGCGAGTACCAGAGCGCCGGTCCCGACGAGGGCCACGCCCAGCCACTCGTGCGTGGTCAGGCGTTCGCGCAGGAAGACGACCGCGAACACCGCGACCAACACCACGCTCAGTTTGTCCACCGGCGCGACCTTCGACACGTCGCCGCGCTGGAGCGCCCGGAAGTAGCACACCCACGACGCGCCGGTCGCGAGGCCGGACAACACGAGAAGCAACACGGTGCGCGCGGGGGGCCGCTCCGCCGGCCCCCACTTGCCGGTGGCGGCGACGAGCGCGCCGAGGGCGACGAGTACGACCGCGGTGCGGACGAGGGTCGCGAGGTCGGGGTCGATGCCGTCGGTTCCGGCCTTTGCGAGAACGGCCGTGGCCGCGGCGAACGCGGCCGAGAGTAGCGCCCAGAAGAACCAGTCGCCGGCCATCGGTTCGCTCGTGCGGCTTCGCAAAACGGTTACTTGGGCGACGTGCCTTGGCGCGTGCCGTAGGTGGCGTCCCACTTCTTCGGCGGGCCGGGGAGCGTGACGCCCGGAACGCTCAGGTCGTGCTGGCGCGCGTACTGTACGAACCGCTGCGGGTAGTCCGGCCACTTCCCTTCGAGCCGCTGGAGCGAACTCTTCTCCTCGCCGCTCAGCTTCGGGAACAGCTCCTTCGTGGCGAACTCGCGCACCGAGGGCTTGAAGTCCGACAGCCGCGCCGGGCCGAGCGGCGGCGGGCCGAACGGCGGGTTCGGCGGCAGAAACTTGAGGAACGATACGTCCTTCAACACTTCGAGCGGGAAGTCCGGCCACTTGCCGATCATCGACTGCTTGAACCGCCACGTCCCGTCCTTCTTCTTGAACACGCGGGCGTACGATTCCGGCAGGTCGTTCGGCTCCGCGAGCATCAGCTTGGTGTTGTCCGATTCGGGCAGGTACGGGTGGCGCGCACTCAGTTGGTACACGAACAGCCCGTACCACGCCCACGTGTTCTCGCGCTCCGCGGTCGAATGGAGCCGGCGGTACTCGGCCAGTTCCTCGGTCGAGAGCCGGCACTTCTTCGGGTCGTCGGTCTTGAACGTGTGCTTTGCGAACTCGATCACCTCCTTGCGCCCGGCCTCGGTGTCGAACGGCCACGGGGCCTTGTTCGCGGCGAACGCCTCCGCGTGCCGCAGCACGAACGCGGTGCGCTCGCGCCGGTGGGCCTCGTCGTCGCGCCACTGCTGGATCAGTTCGGACTTGCCGCGCAGCGCCGGGGGCAGTGCGGCCATCCACTGCTGGTCGCGCACCTTGCCGATGGTGTCGAGGCGCAGGCCGGGCGTGGCGGCGGCCAGCACCCCGCGGCGCTCGGCGTCCGGGAGCCGTTCGAGCCACACGGCGTAGGCCTCCAGCGCGCGGAGCAGGCGGACGCGCACCGTGGCGTCGAGCGCGTGCAGGTCGCGGTCGAGCTTCACGATCTCGTCGCGCCGCGCCGCGGGGAGCGCCCGGAACGCCTTCGTGAGGGTTTCTAGTTGCTTGCCGGTGGGCTTGTCGCCGGTGTCGCCGGGGGGAATCTTGAGGCCGGGGTCGAACGCGACCGCGGGGTCTTCGCCGAACAGGTCGGGGGTCGCCAGCGCGGTGACGAACGCGAGGTCGTCGGCCACCGCGTACAGCGGCAGGTTCTCGATGACGCGGGCCTCGACCTCGATCTTCGGCTCCTCCTCCGGCGGGAACAGGGCCGAGCGCGCGGCGGCGGTGGCGAAGTACCCGACGGCGGCGAACGCCGCGACCGCGATCGCGGCCCCGACCCACAGCGCGAGGCGCGGGCGGGCGGCGCGCGGGGCCGGGGGGCGCGGCTCGTCGGTCAGCGGTTCGAGTGCCACCGGCATCGAGGTGGACACGGCCGGGTTCGGGGTGGCGTTCGCGGGGCGCGGGGCGGCTTTCACCGCGGGCAGCTTGTCGAGGGTGCGCGTGGTGAACGTGGGCGACGGCTCCGGGCGCGGCAGGTAGTCGAGCAGGTCGTAGGACTTTTTTAGCTCCGCGGCGCGCGCGCGCGCGGCCGGGTCTTTGGCGAGCCGCAGTTCGACCTTGCGGGCCGCCACCGGGTCCAACTCGCCGTCCAAATACGCGACCAATTCGGCCTCGAACGGGTCGAGCGCCGGGCCGTCGTCGGGTGCCGGGTTCTCGGTAGCCATCGTCGTTCCCCTGCTGCCGCAGTCGGAATCACGCCCCGCCGTGTTTCTTGCCTTCTGTATCCGACCTCAGTGAGGCCGGTGCTGCTCCTCTCGTGTCGCTCCGGCCCCAGTGAGGCCGGCTACACAAGAGGCATCACGCGTCGCCGTCGCTGGCCGCGCCCGCGTCCGGTGGGGGCGCGTCGCCGTCCATATAGATGTAACCCTGAAGGGTTTCGCGCAGCTTGCACCGCGCCCGACTGAGCAGCGATTTTACCGCCTTCGTACTCAACCCCATGACGTCCGCGATGTCCGCGTAGTTCATGTCCTCGAACTTGTTCAGCACGATTGCCATACGCTGGCGCTCGTTGAGGCCGTCGAGCGCTTGGCGAATCACGGCCGCCAGTTCCTGCTGCTGAAGGTTGTGGGTCGGCGGCTCGTCGC
Source organism: Planctomycetota bacterium (assembly GCA_016872595.1). Classification (GTDB taxonomy): domain Bacteria; phylum Planctomycetota; class Planctomycetia; order Gemmatales; family Gemmataceae; genus Gemmata. The sequence continues at coordinate 1,772 of VGZJ01000263.1, read as the reverse complement.
GCGTGGGGGCCAGCGCCTCGGTCGGGCGCGGGCCGAGCGGCCCGGAGTCGCGCACCTCCAGCGGCAGCACCGGGCGGCGCTGGCGGTCGCGCAGAGCGTTGAGCGCGAGGTTGTTCGCGATGGTGAACAGCCACGTCGAGAACTTGGCCTTGGGCGTGTACTTCTTGCGGGTCCGGTACACGCGGAGGAACACTTCTTGCGCGAGGTCTTCGGCCTCGTCCGCGCTGCCGACGAGGTGGTGCATGACCGCCACCAGTCGGTGCTGGAACCGCTCGACCAGCTCCGAGAACGCGCCGGTATCGTCCGCGTCCCGCACCCGGAGCATGAGCCGGATGTCCGGGTCGCGGAGCGCGAACTGCGAACTGGTGTGGCCTACGGACATAGTGACGAGTCAATCAGGAGCGAGGGGTGAGGGTGAGGAGTAAAGACGCAAAGGCAGTACCTTCAGTTTTCACCCCTCACTCCTCACTGAGGTCTGTTCGGCGCGGCGGCGCAACTGGCCGCACGCGGCGTCGATCTCGGACCCTTTGCGCTTCCGCACCTTCACGCTGATGCCGCCCTTTCGGAGCGTGTCGATCAGGTATTGGAGGTCGTTGTCGCGCGGGCGCTGGTACGGCAGCCCGTCCACATTGTTCCACGGGATCAGGTTCACGTGGGCCTTGCGTCCGGCGAGCAGTCCGGCCAGTTGTCGCGCGTGTTCGGGTTGGTCGTTGAGACCGCCCAGCACCACATATTCGTATGTGACCTGCCGTCCGGTTTCGGCGAAGTAGGCGTCGGCCGCGGCGAGGATCGCGTCGAGGCCGGTCTTGTCGTTCGTCGGCACGATGCGCGTCCGCAGCGCGTCGTCGGGGGCGTGCAGCGACACCGCGAGGCTGTACTGCTTGCCCACTTCGGCGAGTCGGACGATCTTGGCCGGCAGTCCGACCGTGGAGATGGTGACGTGCCGCGCCCCGATGCCGAGGCCGTTCTTGTCGCCCGCCACCGCGAGCGCCGAGAGCAGGTTGTCGAGGTTCGCCAGCGGCTCACCCATGCCCATCACGACGATGTGCGTCAGGCGGTCGGCGAGGGCGACGGTGGTCCCGTCCCGAACTTCGCGCCGCGAAGGCGCGCGCGAAATCGGGTTCTTCTCCGCAACAACCGGCTTCGGCGTCAGGTTGCGCAGCCGCACGAGCTGTTCGAGGATCTCGCCACTGGTCAGGTTCCGCACGACACCGTTCAGCCCGCTGGCGCAGAATACGCACCCCATCCCGCAGCCGACCTGTGTGCTGACGCACGCGGTCGCGCGGCCCTCGTCCTGAATCAACACCGACTCAATCATCCCGCCGTCCGCGAGGCGCAGCACCAACTTGTGCGTGTCGTCGCTTGCGGTACGGTGTCGTTCGACGCGGGTGGAGAAGACGTCGAACTCGTCGGCCAGCTCCGCGCGCAAGCCCTTCGGCAGGTCGGACATCTCCTCAAACGTAACGGCGCGGTTCACCAAGACTTGCCGCCGAACCTGTCCGGCGCGCATGGGCGGTTGGCCGCGCGCGGCGAGCCACGCGCGGAACTCGTCCGCGGGTACGTCGAGAACGCCCCGCTTGGCGGGCGGCGCGGGGTCGGGTTGGGGCGGGTCGAGGAGCGGCAGCGGCGCGGACATAAGGCCATTAGACTCGTTGCGCAATAGGTGTTGGTTCAGTCGCACTTCGGCCAGACGATCCTGTGTGGTCGTTACCCGTACATCCGGTTGTGGAGTCCGGCGACGTTCTTCATCATCACCGTGTGACGACGGGGCG
>VGZJ01000262.1 GCA_016872595.1 Planctomycetota bacterium | reverse complement strand
ACCTTGTCGAACTCGTCGGCCGAGAGCCCCGTGAACATGCGGAACAACAACGGCTTCCGACGCAATTTCTCGTAATTCGTCATAACCCTATGAATAGGCCATCGATCGCTATTGCGCAACGAGTCTACCGTGTAGAACTCGCCGCTCAGGTCCGTCAGCTCGCTGTGCGAGCGCTTCTTCTTGCCGAACGCGGCGACCAGTTTGTCAAGCGCGGCCTGTCCCTTTTCGATCTGGCCGATGGTCAGCACGCCCAGCGGGGTCTCGATCCCGTTGGCGGTGATGGTCGCGTTCACGGTGCTGGTCAGTGCGTGCGTGGCCTCGTCGTACAGGTAGCCGACGATGTCCTGAACCGACTTGTCGAGAACGACCGCGGGCTTGGCCGGCTTCGCGCTCGCTTCGACCTTCGGCGCGGTCTTCTCCGCGAGCTTCTTGAGCGTCGCGTCGTCGATGTTGCCGACGCTCAGGCCGAACGTCTTGCGCGAGCCGATCTTGGCCGACGCGAGGCTTAGTTCCTTGTAGCCCTTGCGCGCGGAGGTCTTCTCGCGGTAGATGGAATCGTACTCGGCCTGCGCGTCGGACAGATCGGCGAAGTAGCGCGACTCGCGCGCGCCGGCGTCCGGGTTGGTTTCGAGGTCGTCGGTGCGGCCGTAGTGGGTGTAGACGCGGAACTTGCCGCCCTTCGCGGTGTGCAGTTCGATGGCGTAGTACTTGTTCCGGTTGGTTTTGATGTCCGTGACCTGAAGCACGGCCTTCCTCACGACCTCGAAGTCGTTAGGGAACTTCGGCTCGCCGGGCGCGCCCTCGCGCCACGCCTTCACGCCTGACATGATCGGCACTCCGCATCAGGAGGTGGGGTGTTGATGGGGAAAGTATTGTCTGATGTTTGGGGAGGAGCAAGCTGCGTAGCGAAAAGTAGGTGCCGCCTGCCGGGCGGCACTGCGTTGGCCTGCGTGAAGCGACGACCGCTAAGCCAACCGTGTGGTGCAGCCGTGCCGCCCGGCAGGCGGCACCTACTTCGGCCGCCGCGCCTCCAGCACAGCTTGAAGCGTGGTGCGCGTCTGTTGCGCGTCGGCTTGGCCCTTCGTGGCTTTCATGATCTGGCCGACGAGCCACTGGAACACGTTTTCCTTGCCGGCGAAGTATTGCGCCACCTGCGCCGGGTTGTCAGTAACGATCTTCTCCGCGACCGGGGTAAGCGCGTCCGCGCCGCGCAGCGTAGTGAGGCCGCGCCGGGCGATGACGGCCGGGGCGCGCTCGCCGCTGGCGAACATGTCCGCGAGCACCGACTTCGCGCTGCTCGGCGTCACGTTGCCCTGCTCGACCTCGCGGATCAGCTCCGCGAGCGCGTCGGCAGTTACCTTCACGCTCGACAACTCGCCGCCGCCCTCGTTCAGAAGGCGCATGAACTCGCCGAGCATCCAGTTGGCCGCGACCTTTGGCGTACTGACCCCGCGCACGACGGCCTCGAAGTAGTCGCCCAACGCGCGATCGGCCGTCAGCAGTTCGGCGTCGGCCGCGGATAGGCCGAACGCGGTGCGGAACCGGTCGGCGCGGGCGGTCGGCAGTTCAGGCAGTTCGAGCCTTAGGCGCGCGACCCACTCGCGCGACACCGGCACCGGGCGCAGGTCCGGCTCCGGGAAGTAGCGGTAGTCGTCCGCGTTCTCCTTGATCCGTTGCTCGACGAGCTTCACGCGGTCGCGGTCGTTCTCGGCTTGTTCCCAGCCCATCGTGGCTTGGCGCACCTTTCCACCGGACAGGATCAGCGCGATCTGCCGCTGGACTTCCAACTCGATGCCGCGACCGAGCGAACTGAAACTGTTGAGGTTCTTGATTTCCGTGCGGGTGTTTAAGTCGGTCGTGCCGCGCTCGCGAACGGACACGTTCGCTTCGAGTCGCAACACGCCCTTTTCCATGTCCCCAGAGTTCGCGCCGAGGTAGCGGAGTACGTCGCGAACCGCACTGGCGTAGGCCATCGCGCCTTCGGCGGAATGGATGTCCGGTTCGGTGACGATCTCGAACAGCGGCACGCTGGAGCGGTTGAAATCGACGAGCGTGGTGCCGTCGCTGGCGTGGACGAGCTTCGCGGTGTCTTCTTCGAGGTGCGCGCGGCGGATGCGCACGCGGCCGGTCGGCCCCGGCACGTCGATGTGGCCGTTGAATGCGATGGGGTACTCGTGCTGCGAAATCTGGTAGCCTTTGGGCAGGTCCGGGTAGAAGTAATTCTTGCGCGCGAACGCGAGGAAGTCGCGAATCTGGCAGTTCAGGGCCAGCCCGACAGAGATGCCGAGTTCAACGGCGCGGCGGTTCGCGACCGGCAGCGCGCCGGGCAACCCGACGCACACCGGGCACACGGCCACGTTGGGCTCGGACACGAGCGGGTCCAGCACCGGGCACCCGCAGAACATCTTGGACCGGGTCTGAAGCTCGGCGTGGATCTCCAGCCCGATGACCGGCTCGAAGTCGGTGGCGGTCACGCGGTTGTCTCCGAGTTCGGGCGGCGCAGGTGCCAGTCGGTCGATTGCTGGTAGGCGTGGCCGATGCGGAACAGGGTCGGTTCGCCGAGTCGCGGGCCGATCAGTTGCATCCCGACCGGGAGGCCGTCGGCGAACCCGCACGGCACGCTGAGGCCCGGCACACCACTGGGGTTCACCGCGGTCACGTAGATGTCGGACAGGTACATCGCCAACGGGTCGGCCGACTTCTCACCGAACTTGAACGCGGTCGTCGGCGCGACCGGTGTGATGAGCGCGTCGCACGACTCGAACGCCTTGTCGAAGTCTTGCCGCATCAGCTCGCGCACCTGCTGCGCCTTCAGGTAGTAGGCGTCGTAGTGCCCGACCGAGAGGACGTAGGTGCCGAGCAGGATGCGGCGCTTCACCTCGGGTCCGAACCCGTCGGCGCGGGTCCTGAGGTACAGGTTCAGCAGGTCGTCGGCTTCGGCCGCGGTACGGAACCGGACGCCGTCGTAGCGGGCGAGGTTCGCACTCGCTTCCGCGAACTGCACGGTGTAGTAGACCGGCATCGCGTACTTGGTGTGCGGCAGGCTCACGTCCTGCACCGTCGCGCCGAGGCCTTTCAAGTTGTCGATGGCCGCGAGCAGCGCCTTCGCCACGCCCGGCTGCATCCCTTCGGTGAAGTACTCCTTTGGCATTCCGAGGCGCACGCCTTTGAGGTCCGCGCCAGTGAATTGGGCCGCGTAGTCGGGCACCGGGGCATCGAGCGATGTGCTGTCGAGCGGGTCGCGGCCGGCGATCACGCGCGTCACTTGCGCCACGTCCTCGACGGTCCACGCCATCGGGCCAATCGAATCGAACGACGACGAGAGCGCGAGCAGGCCGTTGCGCGATACGCGCCCGTATGTGGACTTCAGCCCGACGACGCCGCAGAACGCGGCCGGCATGCGGATCGAGCCGCCGGTGTCCTCGCCCAGCGTGTACGGTACAAGGTCCGCGGCCACGGCCGCGCCCGAGCCGCCGCTGGAGCCGCCCGGCACGCGGCCGTGGTCCCACGGGTTCTTGCACGGGAAGTACCCGGAGTTCTCGCACGACGAACCCATGCCGAACTCGTCCATGTTCAGCTTGCCGACCATCACCGCGCCGGCGGCGTTCAGCTTGCGAATCACGGTCGCGTCGTAGGGCGAGACGTAGTCGCGCAGGATCTTCGACGCGCAGGTGGTGCGCAGGCCGACGGTGTTGAGGCAGTCCTTGACCGCGTACGGCACGCCGGTCAGCGGGCCGACGTTGTCGCCGCGCGCGATGCGCTCGTCCGCGGCCCGTGCCTGCTTCAGCGCGTGCTCCTCGGTAATCGAGAGGAACGCGCCGAGGTTCGGCTCGGCCGCGTGAACACGCGCGAGGCACTGCTTGGTCAGTTCGACGGAACTGGCCTGCCGGGTGCGCAGCAGCTCGGTGGCCCGAGCCAGTGTCAACGGCGGGTGCGCCACGTTAGTGCTCCGACTGTTGCATCACGGCCGGGACGACGACAAACGCGCCCTGACTTTTGGGGACGAGTGCGAGGAACTCGTCGCGGGTCATGCTCGGTTTCACTTCGTCGGCGCGCAGCAGGTCTTCCGGCCCCATCGCGCCGACGGTGTTCGTACCCGTGGGGATGTCCGCTTCCGCGAGCTGCTTGAAATGGACGAGGATCGAACTGATCTGCCCGCTAAAGGCCGCCGCCTGCTCGCGGGTGAGGCCGATGCGGGCGAGGTGGGCGATCTTCAAAACGGCATCCACGTTGAGGTGCCCGTCTTCCGGTTCCGCCATGCGCGACTCCCGACCGCACGTTCCGCTGAAAGCGGGCTGTGACAGGTATGCCATCACGATACGGGGCACGGGTCCAGAAATGAAGTCGAAGCGCCACGCGCCGGGTGCGCCGGCCCCGTTTGTCGGCTATCATATTCTCGTCCCGAATCCACCCACACGAACCCGCATGGCCGGACTCAGTGAGCTAGGCCACCTTTCCGACGCCGAGGCCGCCGACCTGACCGACCGCGTCGCGCGGTTCGGGGCGGCGTGGCGGCCCGACGGGTCGGCGCGCCCCGAGCGGTTCCTGCCGCCGCCCGGTGCGCGGCACCGGGCGCTCGCACTCGTGCGCCTCGTCACCGCGGACATGGAGCGCCGGGCCGCGGCCAAGCTCCCGTTCCGCTGCGAGCGCTACGTTAACGACTTCCCTAATGAGTTGTCGACTCACGAGATGCCGGCGGCGCTGCTCGCCGTCGAGTACCGGCTGAGGCACCAGTACACCGACAAGCCGGCGCTGAGCGAGTACGAGCGCTGGTTCCCGGCACAGTTCGAGCACCTGAAGGCGCTGCTCGGTCCCGCGGGACCAGTGGCCGGGACCGCGGCCGGGCTCGCGGAGCCGACCCCACTCACGCCGGTCGCGCCCGTGGACCTTCCGCGCGCCAGCACGCTAATCGACGGCCGCCGCGCGACGCCCGCGCAGCCGCGCCCCGGCTTGAAGGCCGACCCGAACAAGTCCGCGATGCCGTCCGACGTGCTCCCCCACGAGGCGCAGTACCAACTGGTGCGGCGGCTCGGCAGCGGGGCGTTCGGTGAGGTGTACGAGGCGCTGGCGCCCGGCGGCGTGAAGGTCGCCATCAAGCGCATCCTACGCACCGTCGATCACCCCGCGAGCCAGAGCGAACTGGAAGCGCTGGAGGCGATCAAGCAACTCGCGCACCCCTTCCTGCTGAAGACCAACGCCTATTGGGTGTTCGACGACAAGCTCGTGATCGTGATGGACCTCGCGGACGGGAGCCTCACCGACCGCATGTCGTACCATCAGGGGCAGGGCGCGCCCGGCGTCCCCGCGGACGAACTCGTTCCGCTCTTCGAACAGGCGGGCGAAGCCCTCGACTACCTCCACAGCCAGAACGTCTCGCACCGCGACGTGAAGCCGGAGAACATCCTCCTGCTGCGCGGGTATGCGAAGGTCGGCGACTTCGGCCTCGCGCGCCTGCACGAGCACACCATGACCGCTGTGGGGAACACCGTGGGCACGCCGGCGTACATGGCCCCGGAGATGTGGAAGCAGAAGGTGAGTCTACAGAGCGACCAGTACAGCCTCGCGGCGACCTACGTGCGTGCCCGCCTCGGCCGGCACCTGTTCCCCACGAACGTGCTCGTCGATATGGCGAACAGCCACATTCACGAGAAGCCGAACCTCGACCCGCTGCCAAAGGCCGAACAAGAGGTCTTGCTGAAGGCGCTGGCGAAGAACCCGGACGAGCGCTTCCCGACGTGTGTTGCGTTCGCGAAGGCGCTGCGCGCCGCGGTGTTCCCCGCGCCGCCGCCCCCGCCGCCGTCGGTCGTGATGGTCGAGCCGCCCAAGGTACGCACCTCGACCGCAACGACGGCATTGCGCGTGCTGGCGTTCCTCGTCGTGATAGCGGCCAGCGTCGTCACGCTATGGTCACAACTCCGCAAAGAACCGCCGAGGGTCGAGGAGAAGGAACGCGACAAGGACAACCCGCCGGTGGTCGTACAACAGCCCCCGCCGCCACCGGAAAAGCCGTTCGCAGAGTACCCCAAAGGCTGGACCGGCGAAGGCGACGTGCGCGAAGAGGGCGGCAAGCGCTACCACGCGCGACTGACGCAAACCGTTGGCGGCGAAAAGCTGATCGCGCACTTCATCCCGTACCAGCGGGCCAACGACCCGGACCACTTCTACATGCTCGAGCACAAGGTCACGAACCGCGTGTGTGCGGCCGTTTGGGACAAGCTCAAGGCGACCGAGCGCGTGAAGAACCTACGGGAGGACTCGCGTAAGCTGATCCCGGAGAAGTGGACGACCGCCGAAGATGGGGACAAGCTCGACGTACAAGGCACGGACGGCGACCTGCCCGCACTCGGCGTGACGCTGCCCGAAGCGATCCTCGTGGCCGAAGAACTGGGCGGGTACGTTCCACTGTACAACCACTGGAAGAAGGCCACCGGCTTCGGGCAAGACGGCGCGGGCGCGGGACCGCTCGGCGCGGAGACGGACGACGCCGGCGCTATCGCCACGCGCAACCTCGCGCTCGCGCGCCCCGACCAACAGCCGCTGGGCACGCGCTCCGAGGGGGCGGCCGGCGACAAGAGCGTCTGGCACATCCGCCAATTGGTCTCGAACGGGGCCGAATGGCTGCGAGACAGGGACGGCGGGGGACAGCTCGACCTCAGCTCGCTCCCGTTGGGAGAAGTCCGCGCACGCGTCGTGGGGCACCACCCCGGGTACCCGAAGGTACCCAAGTTCGCTGCGTACGTGAGCGAGAACCAAATCCACCCGTGGAACGAGACGCGCGGCAACGCCTACGCCGGGTTCCGCGTGGTGCTGATCCCGAAGTAGCTGGCCGCGTAGCCCGGCGCTTGCTCGCCCCCGCGGGCGGCGGTATGTTCGGCTCTGGCGACGGGAAGGGGCGAACCGCCGGACGACTTTGCGCGTCCGTTTCACTTCCCCACCCCGTCGCCCGCGAAAGTGAACTACATGCCCCTCACACCGCAGGAAGAATTGGAAGTCGCGCTCGAACGGGCCGCGAAGTGGCTCCGCGGCTCGAAGAGCGTGTGCGTTCTCAGCGGCGCGGGCGTGTCCGCGGAAAGTGGCGTGCCCACGTTCCGCGCCAGCGACGGCCTCTGGGAAGGGCACCGCATCGAGGACGTTGCCAGCCCGGACGGGTGGGAACGCGACCCGGCGCTCGTCTGGAACTTCTACAACGCGCGCCGCGCGAATGTGGCGACCGTGAAGCCGAACCCCGGCCACGCGGCGCTCGTCGGGATGGAAAAGCGCTGGGGCGACCGCTTCACGCTCGTCACGCAGAACGTGGATGGCCTGCACCGCGAAGCCGGTAGCAAGAACGTGCTGGAGATTCACGGCAGCCTTCGGCACACGCGCTGCCTCGGCTGCGGCGCGGTCACGAACCGCGGTCTCGAACCGCTGGGCGACGCGCCCAAGTGCCCGCAGTGCCACGGCCGGCTGCGCCCGCACATCGTCTGGTTCGGTGAGGGACTCGACGACGACATCTGGATGGCGGCAATGCAGGCCGCGGACGAGTGCGACGCGCTGCTCGTGGTCGGCACTTCTGCAGTCGTGTACCCGGCCGCGTCGCTCGTCCCCATCGCCCGGCGCAAGGGCGCGACGGTGATCGAGGTGAACCTGACTCGGACCGAGGCCAGCGCTCAGGCCGATGTGGGGTTGTACGGCCCCTCCGGGGTGACGCTGCCGAAGTTGGTAGAGCGACTGTCGTAGGGTGGGACGAGACTACGCGCCGTCCCGCCTTGAGCCACACGCAGACGGTGGGACGGCGCGAAGCCTTGTCCCACCCTACAAGAAGGAACCATGCCCGCAATCAAGTTGGACGGGAAGGCGCTGGCGGCGACGATGCGAGGCGAAATCGCGGCGCGGGTGGCGGCGCGCGCCGCGGCCCGGAAGCGAGCGCCGGGCCTCGCCGCGGTGCTGGTCGGCGACGACAAGGCCAGCCAGCAATACGTGAAGATGAAGCACGAGACGTTCACCGCGGCCGGGTGCGCGTCCGTCGTTCACCGCCTCGCGGCCGATACGACACAGGCGCAGCTGCTCGATCTGGTCGCGCGGCTGAACGCCGACCCCGCGGTTCACGGCATCCTCGTCCAACTGCCGCTGCCGAAGCACATTGACGACAGCGCGATCCTGCGCGCGGTGTCGCCCGCAAAGGACGCGGACTGCTTCCACCCCGAAAACCTCGGTCTTCTCGCGGCCGGCTTCCCGCGGTTCTACCCCTGCACCCCGCACGGCGTCGTCCAACTTCTACTTCGCAACGGTGTCGCGCTCGCGGGGAAAGAAGTCGTGATCGTCGGGCGAAGTAACATCGTCGGCAAGCCGCTGGCGCTGATGCTAATGCAGAAGCCGGGCACCGCGAACCCCGTAGCCGGCGACGCGACCGTGACCGTCGCTCACACGCGCACAACGGACCTCGCGGCCGTGTGCCGCCGGGCCGACGTGCTGATCGCCTGCGCCGGCCGCGCCGCGGTGGTCACGCCCGAACATGTAAAGCCGGGCGCGGCCGTGGTGGACGTGGGCACGAACTTTGTGGGCGGCAAACTCACCGGCGACGTCCACCCGGCCGTGGCCGACGTCGCCGGCTGGCTCTCGCCGGTCCCCGGTGGCGTCGGCCCCATGACGATCACGATGTTGCTTCACAACACGCTCTCGGCAGCCGAACAACTCGACGGCGCGTGAAGGCACCGTTCCACGTGGGGTTTGAGCGGCGCGGACGGTGTCGGAGGCCGAACCATCCGGAGCCGACCCGACCCGACCGGGTCTCACCTCTCGTCCTTCAGTTTGGTCGCGTCGAGCACGAGCACAGTGCCGTCGCCGGTGCGGACCGCGAGGTCCGCGCCGCCCGGCCGGAACGTCACCCCGCGCAGGGCCTCGTTCCCCCCGTGGTGGTGGCCGGTCGCCACGGTCAGCGCCTTGACCGCGCCACCCGCGCCGATCACCTTCACCACGGTCGCGGGCTTGTTCGGGTCACGTAGGTCGGTCGCCACGAGCGCCACCGACTTGCCGTCGGTCGAGAGGGGTTGCACGGCCG
>VGZJ01000261.1 GCA_016872595.1 Planctomycetota bacterium | reverse complement strand
CGGAGTTGGGCGCGGTTTTTCCTACCGTTCCTGGCGCTTCCGGCCGAGTTGAAGGTCGCGGTGAACACCGTCGTCTGGTTGTGTCTCGGCCTCGTCATTCTCTGTGCCCTTCCGCTCTCGAACATTCGGACCGACAAAGACACCGGGAAGCCGTTGACCGAGGGCGAGCGCGGTGGATCGGGCGTCCTCGTCTTGTTCTGCCTCGCGCTGCTCGTGACCTCGCTCGCGGTCGGTGCCGAAGTGTGGGACCACTACCTGACTCCGTACAAGCTCTGGCAGCGCTCAGTGTATCTCGGCGTCCCCGCGTACATCGTCGCCGTCGTCGCCACCTTCTTCATCGCCCTGCACGGCCTGTACCTGTTGTTGATGTTGCTCATCGGCCCCGCGTACCTGACCCCGTACTTGGTGACCGGGAGCCATCAAGCTTCGGTCGCGCCGATCTGGTACGTCCTCGGGTACACGCTGTTCCCGGTCACGTTCGTCGCTGCGATTGTCCGCTACTGGTGGACCGAGGGGATCCCCGACGTGATCGCGGGCGTGCCATACATGGGGCGCGGGGTGCGGTTCGTCGTCGTCGGGCTCGCGCTCCTCCCGGTCCGTGCACTGAAGTACTTGTTGGGCACCGAGACGGGCGCGAAGCTCCCGACCGGCACGGTCGTGACGGCGTACCTGCTGTTCCCATTGATCGGCGTCGTCGCCGGCATCCGCTGCTTGTTGGAAGTGGTTGGGCGCGCCGTGGGGCGCTTTGTTCGCTGGCTGTTTTACGGCCGAGTGTAGCGGCCATCGAGCCATACTCGATCCAAGACGTTCTGGCGGGTTCAGCGGGCCGGGGTTCATTCCGCGCCCTCCCGGTCGAGGATGTCGCGGATCGGCCGGCCGCGCGGCCCGTGCAACAGGTCGTGAAGTTCTTCGTCCGTCGGCGGGGTGTACGGCACGCGCTCGCACAGCAGCGCGTACGCCGCGCGGCGGAACCGCCCGGCCTCGTCTTCGCTCAGCGCGAGTTGCGTGCGAAGCCGTTCGACCTCGCGCTGGAGGGCCGCGGCGTCGCCCGGTGCGGGTTGGCTCTCGTCGGTCATGGTGGCGCTCCGTGTGCGCGAACTACCCGTTCAATTCCACCGCCTCTTCCCAGTGTTGGTACAGGCGGGCCAGCGCGTCTTTCGTTTGCTCCAGCGCCGTCATGGTGTCGCGCAACTTCGGCGCGTCGCGGTACACGTCCGGCGTTTGGAGCGCGGTTTCGAGGTCCGCGATCTTCTTCTCCGCCGCCGCGATGTCGGCCTCGAGGTCCGGCACCTTGCGGTACGGGAACACGCGCTTGCGCTTCGCCGACTTCGCGTCGCTCACCGGCGCGCGCGATTCGCCTTTCGCGCCCGAAACCGGCGGGCTGACGCCGCGCCGCTCGCCGTTCGCCTCGCGCGACTGGCGCAGCAGTTCGTAGGTGTCGTAGTTGCCGTACACCACTTCTACCGTGCCGTTGGCGAACACGATCAGGAGGTCGGCGACGCGGTTCAGGAAGTAGCGGTCGTGGCTCACGACGATGCACGTCCCCTCGTACACCTTCAGCGCCTCTTCGAGCGAGTCGCAGGCCCAGATGTCGAGGTGGTTGGTCGGCTCGTCGAGGATCAGTAGGTTCGCGCCGTTCACCGTCAGTTTTGCCAGTGCCGCGCGCGAGCGCTCGCCGCCGGACAGCGACTTGATCGGGTGCTCGATGATCTCGCCCTGTAACCCGAAGCTGCCGAGCAGGTCGCGCATCTTCTGCTCGGTCTGCTGCGGGTCGTCGTCCGGCCACACGGCACGGATCACGCTCTTTTCGGGATCGAGAATGGCGAGGTGCTGGTCGAGATAGCCCGGAAAGACGAGGTGCCCGCGCTGCACGAGGCCGCTCGTCGGTTCCTCGTCGCCGAGCAGGATTTTCAGCAGCGTGGTTTTCCCGCACCCGTTCGGCCCCATGACGCCGAGGCGCTTGCCGCGGGGCAGGTCGAAGCTCAGGTTCTCGAACAGCTTCAGATCGCCGAACCGCTTGGTCAGGTCTTCGACGTGGAACACGTTGTCGCCGGAGCGGGCGACCTCGCTGAACGCGATGTTCGGCCCGCTCACCTTCGTCGGCTTCTCGCGCCGGTCCAACTTGTCGAGCGCCTTCACGCGCGACTGGGCCTGCTTCGCGAGCTGCCCGTAGTGCGCCCGGCGGATGTACTCCTCTTGCTTCTCGATGTACTCCTGCTGCGCCTCGAACTCCTTCAGCTCGCGCTCGAACTTCTCGTCGCGCAACCGCACGTACTGCCTGAAACTGCCGGGAAAGCTGGTGATTTTGCGCGCGTGCAGCTCGAACGTCTTGTTCGTGACCTTGTCGAGGAAGTAGCGGTCGTGGCTGACGACGAGCATCCCTTCCGGCTGCTGTGCGAGGTAGTTTTCGAGCCAGCGCGTGGTGTCGATGTCGAGGTGGTTGCTCGGCTCGTCGAGCAGCATGATGTCGGGCGCGGAGAGTAGCAGTTTCGCGAGCAGGAGCCGGCGCTGTTGCCCGCCGCTGAAGGTGTTGACCGCGCGCGCGAAGTCGGACTCCTTGAACCCGAGGCCGGCGAGCACGCCCTCGACCTTGTGATCGAGTTCGAAAGCGTCGTGGTGTCGGAGCAGTTCGCCGAGTCGGTCGAAGCGGGCGCTGAGTTGCTTGCGCCGGCCCTCGTCGGTGGCGGTCGCCAGCTCTTCGGCCGCGGCCTCGTACTCGCGCTGCGTGGCGAGCAGTTCGTCGAACGCGGTGCGGGCCTCGTCGAACAGGGTGCGCCCTTCGGGGAACGCCGCGACCTGTTGCAACAGGCCGAGGCGCGCCCCGGCGTGCAGCGTGACCTTGCCGCCGTCGGGTTCGTCGAGGCCCGCGAGGATGCGCAGGAGGGTGGTCTTGCCGGCCCCGTTCGGCCCGACGAACCCGACGCGCTCGCCCGCGTGAATCTCGAACTCCACGTCCTCAAAGAGCGGCGTCGCGCCGTACCCGCGCGACACGTTGGTGCAAGAGAGGAGCAGCATGCGTTGGTCTTGCGGGAAGAAGAGTTGACAGGATCACAGGATGAAACGGGATTCGGAACCCTGCACTCATCCTGTTTAATCTTGTGATCCTGTCAACTCTTCTTGCCTCTCGCAACGGGGTTCACTTGAACAGCGCGATCGGCCCCGGCGCGGCGAGGCGCTTTTCGGCCGCGCGGAACAGCTTGTCCGCGTCGGCCTTGTCGCCGCTGAACCACAACTGGTAGCCGAGCAGGAACTCCAGCGTCGCCTCGTTGGGGTTGTCGGCGTGGGCCTTCTTGAGCGCGATCAGGTGCAGCACGAAGCGTTCCGGCTTGTCACCGTAGAGCGCGGTGGGGTCGAACTTGGACGCGGGCCATTTGGGGTCGCGGGCCAGCCCGTCGCGGAGCCGCGCGACCGCTTGGGCGTACTGCCCGCTGGCGAACTTGGCGTGGGCGTGGAAGAAGTACGCCGGCGCGTCCGCGGGGTCGGCGGTAGTGGCGCGCTCGAAGTGCTCCGCGGCGCGGCCGTAGTCGCCACTCGCGAACGCGGCGCGCCCGAGCGCCGTTTGCCGCGCCGCTTCCTTCTTGGGGTCGGCGTCCGGCACTTCGGCCTTCACGGGCGCTTCGGGCCGGAACGGGTCGAAGGGGATGCGCGGGCCGCCCGGCCCCGGGCGCGGCACCACCGCGACGCGCGTCACTTCGGGCACCGTCACTTCCTTCTTCGGCGCGATCACGAGAAAGTCGGTGGGCCGCGCGCCGCGCGGCAACAGGTCGAGCAGCCGGTCGGGGTCCGGGTCCACGGCGTTCGCGCCAATAACGGGCACCGGAACGGGCACCGGCACCGGCACCGGAATGATGAACGCGGGCGCGCCGAACGGCCCGACCGGGGCGAACCCCGGCCCCCAACCGCCGAAGAACGGGTCGCCGAACGGCGCGAACGGCGCGAACCCGAACGCCACCGGCGGCGAGTAGAACGCGGACCGCGTCACGTACCCGCCCGCGAACCCGCTGACGCGGACGCGCGGCCCGCCGAAGCTGAACCCGAACCCGCTGCGGTACGAGTACGAATACCCGCCGGAGTAGCCGTACAGCGGCACCGGGCCGTACCCGAACTGCGCCCGCGCCGGGGTTAGCTCGGACACGCCGAGCAGTGCGAGTACGGCCAGAGTGAATCGCGCCACGGCTTCGCCCCCCGTTGGTGCGCCCGATTATCCCCTACAACCGGCACTGCCGCAACTGTAGCTCTCGGTTCGGAATCCGGAGCCGGGCTTCGACCGGCGGCGTGCCGCGGCTATACTCACGGAAACCGTATCGCGAGGTGGGCCGTGGCCGAGATCACCCGGCAGATGCTGCGCGACTACCTGCACGACGCCCTGCCCGACGCCGAACTCGCGGCCGTCGAGAAGGCGCTGCGCGAGAGCGCGAAGTTGCGCGCGCTGTACAAGGACGTGATCGAACAAGAGGACCGCGGCGAGCACACCGTGGGCGCGATCTGGCGGCGCGAGCGCGTGAGTTGCCCGACGCGCGACCAACTCGGCGGCTACGTTCTGGGGGCCGGCGACCCGGAACTGCTCGACTACATCGAGTTCCACCTGAAAACCGTCGGCTGCCCGTTCTGCCAAGCGAACCTCGACGACCTCAAGAAAGCCGGCAAGGGCGGCAAGGCGAAGAAGTAGCAGTGTAAGCCGCACGTGCGAGTCTGGTATCCGCTGCCGCCCACTCCGCCCACTCCGCCCACACCCGCGAACCCGCCGCATGACCCTTCCCGATCCCGCGGTCGAAGCACTCGCCAAACTCGACGTCGAACACCTGCTGCTGCCGGTTCTCGTGCAACTGGCCGTCATTATCGCCGCGGCGCGCGCGTTCGGGGCACTGGCGCGCAAGGTCGGGCAGCCGAGCGTGGTGGGCGAAATCGCCGCCGGGTTGATCCTCGGTCCGTCGCTGTTCGGCTGGCTGTTTCCGGAACTGTTCGGCGCGGTGTTCCGCCCGCCACTGGACGGGGTGCCGCAGCCGCTCGCCGACGTGACGCTACCGAAGGTCTTCACCGTCGTCGCGCAGTTCGGCCTCATCTTCCTCATGTTCCTCGTCGGGCTGGAACTGGAACCGGGGCACGTGCGCGCGAACGGGCGCGCGGTTGCCCTCATCGCGCTCGCGGGGCTGGTGGTGCCGTTCGCGCTCGGCGCGGCACTGGCCCCACTGGTTCACCCGCACCTCGAACCGCACCCGACCGCGGGGCCGGTGCCGCTCCCCGGCGTCGCGCTGTTTATGGGGCTGACGCTGGCCGTCACCGCGATCCCGGTGCTGGGCCGGATCATGATCGAGCTGAACATCACGCGCACGCGGATCGGCGCGGTGACGCTGGCCGCGGCCGGCATCAGCGACGCTTTCACGTGGGTGCTGCTGGCGACCGCCGCGGCGCTGGTGCGCTCGAACTTCGACGCGAGCGAAACGCTCCGCATGGCCGGGCTGACGGTGGCGTTCGCGCTGGTGATGTGGTTCGCGGTGCGCCCGCTGCTGGTGGCGTACTTCGCCCGCGCGCTGAGGGCGAACGGCGGCAGGCTGAGCGCGACCGCGCTCGCGGTGCTGCTGGTGAGTGTGCTGCTGTGCGCGGTCGCCACGAACCTGATCGGCATCTTCGCGGTGTTCGGCGCGTTCCTGCTGGGCGCGGTGCTGTCCGACCAGCACGAACTGCACCGGGCCGCGCACGACAAACTGCGTGACCTCGTCACGTCGTTCTTCGTGCCGGTGTTCTTCACGTACACCGGCCTGCGCACGGACCTCGGCGCGCTGCACGGCACGACCCTGTGGGGGCTGGGCGCGCTGGTGGTCGCGGCGGCCGTGCTGGGCAAGCTCGTCGGGTGCGGCCTCGCCGCCCGCGCCGGCGGGTTCTCGTGGAAGGAGTCGGCGCTGGTCGGCGCGCTGATGAACGCCCGCGGCCTCATGGCCCTCGTCGCGATCAACATGGGCTACGAACTCGGCGTCGTCCCGCGCAGCCTGTTCTGCATGCTCGTCGTGATGGCCCTCGCCACCACCGCGCTAACCACACCGCTGCTGCTGTGGTTGCGCAAGGGGACCGAACTCGAAGAGCCGATCAACACCAGCGGCTTCTTAGGAGACGGTTTCACCGCGGAGACCGCGGGGGCCACAGAGGAAGACAAGAGACGAGTATTGAAGTAAACTCTGCTCTCGTGTCTTCCTCCGCGGTCTCCGCGGTCTCCGCGGTGAATCCCTTATGACGAGCGTGTGCGTGTTCTGCGGGTCGGCGGCCGGGGCGAACACCGCGTACGCGGAGGCCGCGCGCGCGTTGGGGCGCGAACTGGCCGCGCGCGCGATCGCCCTCGTGTACGGCGGCGGGCGCGTCGGCCTTATGGGGCAGGTCGCCAGCGCCGCGCTCGCGGCTGGCGGCGCGGTGGTCGGTGTCATCCCGCACGCGCTCGCGCTCAAGGAAATCGCGCAGGAAGATTGCACCGAGCTGATCGTAGTGAACACGATGCACGAGCGCAAGGCACTCATGGCCGACCGCGCGGGCGCGTTCGTCGCGCTCCCCGGCGGCTACGGCACCTGCGACGAACTGTTCGAGATTCTGACGTGGGCGCAGCTCGGCATCCACAACAAGCCGGTCGCGCTGCTGAACGTGAACGGCTTCTTCACCCCGCTTCTCGCGTGGCTCGACCACATCGTCGCCGAAGGGCTACTCAAGCAGAAGCACCGTGACCTGCTGCTGGTGGCCGACACCGTACCGGGGTTGCTCGACGCGCTCGCGAACTGGACCCCGCCCGCGGCCGAAACGAAGTGGGTGGGGCTAGCGGAGCGATAGAGCGTGTAGCCAACGGCACTGGGGGGTTCAACTGCCTGTTGCCGGCCGCGGCAACTCTTGATAACTCCGGAACTCGCGCCCGATCCGGCGCAGGTACGACTTGCATGCCTCCGCCATCCGGTTGTCTTCCATGACGTGCACGAGGTAGCAGTTCAAACCGCGGATGTGTGTGTAAATCAACCCGCCCACCACGCCGATCTCTTCGAGCGGAATCTCCCCGTCGCTCGTCACATTCGCGAGCAGTTCCGCGTCGGTCGGCTCGTTGGTGTCTGGTGGGTGTGAGCTCATCCGTATCTCTCGCTGCGCTGGACGTGCGGCAGGTGGTTGTTCGCGCGCTCGCCTTTCTACAATACCCGCACTTCCCCTTTGCCCCCAGCGCAGGAACCTCTCCGATGCCCGAGTACCGCATTGAAACCGACAGCATGGGGCCGATCCGCGTGCCCGCCGACCGCTACTACGGCGCGCAAACGGCGCGCTCGCTCACGCACTTCGCCATCGGCGGCGACACCATGCCGAAGGCCGTCGTCCGCGCGTTCGGCACGCTCAAGAAGGCCGCGGCCCTCACCAACGCTTCGCTCGGCCTACTCGCGAAGGACAAGTGCGAGCTGATCGCCCGCGCCGCCGACGAGGTCATTTCTGGCGCGCTCAACGACCACTTCCCGCTGCGCGTGTGGCAGACCGGCAGCGGCACGCAGAGCAACATGAACGTGAACGAGGTGATCTCCAACCGCGGCATCCAACTCGCCGGCGGGACGATGGGCAGCAAGAAGCCCGTTCACCCCAACGACGACGTGAACATGTCGCAATCCTCCAACGACACGTTCCCCACCGCAATGCACATCGCCGCGGCCGAAGAGATCGTGCGCGAGCTGATTCCGAGCGTGACCGCGCTGCGCGACACCTTCGCGGCCAAGTCGAAGGAGTTCGCGGACATCGTGAAGATCGGCCGCACGCACCTGATGGACGCGGTGCCACTGACGCTCGGCCAAGAGTTCAGCGGGTACGTCGCCCAGATCGACTACGGCATCACCGCGATCAAGGCGACGCTCCCCATGCTGTACGAACTGGCCCTCGGCGGCACGGCCGTCGGCACCGGGCTGAACGCGCACCCGGAGTTCGCGGTGAAGGTCGCGAAGCAGATCGCCGACCTGACCGGGTTGCCGTTCGTTACCGCGCCGAACAAGTTCCAAGCGCTCGCGGGTCACGAACCACTGGCGTTCGCCCACGGCGCGATCAAGGCGCTGGCGACGGGCCTGATGAAGATCGCCAACGACGTGCGCTGGCTCGCCAGCGGCCCGCGCTGCGGGCTGGGCGAACTGTCGATCCCCGAGAACGAACCCGGCTCGTCCATCATGCCGGGCAAGGTGAACCCGACGCAGTCCGAGGCGCTCACGATGGTGTGCGTGCAGGTGATGGCGAACGACGTGGCCGTCGGCCTCGCGGCGTCGCAGGGCAACTTCGAGCTGAACGTGTTCAAGCCGGTCCTGATCCACAACTTCCTGCACTCGGTGCGGTTGCTCACCGACGCCTGCCGCTCGTTCCGCGAGCACTGCGCCGCGGACATGCCCGAAACCGATTACGAGGCGCTCGAGTACGGCGTCGGGGCCGATAGCGGCATGGTCGAAGTGGACCAATCCAAGATCAAGCCGCGCGCCGGCGGGAAGGTGCGCAAGGGCATCGAGGCCAACCGCCCGGCCATCGCCAAGATTCTGAAAGAGTCGCTGATGCTCGTGACCGCGCTGAACCGGCACATCGGCTACGACGCGGCGGCGAAGATCGCCAAGACCGCGCACCACAACGGCACCACGCTGCGCGAGGAAGCGGTGAAACTGGCCCCGCCGCTCAAGGACGGCACCGGCGTGCTGACGGGCGAGAAGTTCGATCAGATCGTGCGCCCGGAAACGATGACGTATCCAGCGGCGGGTGGCTGAGTCTCGCGAAGCCGCAAGCGGCTCGCCGCTTCGCACGCACCAGAATAACACCGCCCGGCGGTACGGGGATACCACCGGGCGGCCGGGAGACCGACCCACGCGGGGTTCGATCTTGCTGATAGCGTAATCCGGCTGCGCCCGGCGTACAATGACCCCGGCGCGGTTTTTTCGTGCGGGCGCTGTTCGCCCCGGTTAAACGCGGTAAGAAAATCCGCGCCGTACACAACCCGATCTTTCCCAGATGAACGCCTCTGGAAACGCAAATCGGCCGTGCGGCCACAAAGTACCCCCGCGAAGGGTGGTCCGCAACGATTTTCGCACCCGGATGAGGTCCCGACCACGGTCGAACGGT
>VGZJ01000260.1 GCA_016872595.1 Planctomycetota bacterium | reverse complement strand
CACGTACCGCAGGGCGTCGAACACGTCTCGCAACAGGTGGTCCCGTTGCGGCGCGTCCTCGCGCATGAGGGTCAGGTACGGGAGCAGGAACTCCCACTCCCGGTCGGTTACGTCACTCGGGTACGACGTCCGTGCCTCGCTCATGCACCTAACTTATCCCCTATCATGACGATAAGTGCATAACTGGCTCTAGTGGGCCACGACCGATGCGCCAGTTCTTCACCGCCCGACCCGCGACGTTCGCTCTCGCGTTGGTCGCGGTCGTGTTCGCGGTCGATCTCGCGCTGCCATTGGGCGTGGCCGCGGCCGTGCCGTACACCTTCGCGGTGCTGTTGGCGCTGGCCGCGCGGCCCGGGTGGGTCGGGCCGGTGGTCGCGGGCCTGTGCATGGTGCTGACCGTGGCGAAAGTGGAGATCGTGCCGGAGCGCGGTAACACCGAGATGTGGAAGGTGATCGTCAACCGGTGCCTCGCCCTGTTCGCCATCGGTATGACCACTCTGTTGGGCCTGCTGCGCCGGCGCGCGGAGGAGCGCGCGCGGCAGCACGAAGCGGCCCTCGCGCGCATGGGCCGGCTCGCGGTCGCGGGCGAACTGGCAACAGTTCTGGCACACGAGTTGAACCAGCCGCTCGCGGCGGTGTGCCTGCAAGCGGACGTCGCGGTGCACCTCGCGCGCGACGACGCTTCGCCGGAACTCGAGGCCGCGCTGGGCGAAGTTGTGGAGCAGTCGCGCCGGGCCGCAGAGATCGTGCGGTCGATCCGCCGCACGGTGCGCCGCGCGGAACCCGAGCGCGGGCCGGTCGATCTGAACGACGCGAGCCGCGCCGTCGTGCGGTTCCTCGACTGGAAGGCCCGGCGCAGTGGCGTTTCCGTGCAGTTGAAGCTCACGGACCCGGTGCCGCCCGTTCACGGCGACCGGGTTCAACTGGAGCAGGTGATCTTCAACCTGCTCCAGAACGCGATCGAAGCGGGCGCGCGGGTGGTGCGGATCGAGTCCGCGCCCGAGGGCGACGCGGTCGTCGTGCGCGTGCGCGACACCGGCCCGGGGCTGCCGGACCCCGGGCGCGCGTTCGAGCGGTTCTTCACCACCAAGCCCGACGGCACGGGGTTGGGGCTGGCGATCAGCCGCGGCATCGCGGAGGCGCACGGCGGGCGGCTGTCGGCGCGGAACGTCGAGGGCGGCGCGGAGTTCACACTCGCGCTGCCGGCACACCGGGAGGAACGGCCGTGAGCGCGGTCCCGACGATCTTCGTAGTGGACGACGACGCGGCCGTGGGGCGCGCGCTCCAGAGCGCCGGCAAGTTGCTCGGCCGCCCGGTGCGCGCCTTCGATTCGGCCGCGGGGTTCCTCGCCGCGTACGCCGACGAACCCGGGTGCCTCGTCCTCGACATCCGGATGCCGGGCATGACGGGGCTGGAACTCCAGCGCAGACTGGCCGACGACGGCACACCGATCCCGGTCGTGATGATCTCCGGGCACGCGGACGTGCGCGTCGCGGTGGAAGCCATGACGCTCGGCGCGGTCACGCTTCTGGAGAAGCCGTTCCGCCTCGACGAGTTGCTCGCGCACGTCCGCACCGCGCTGGAGCGCGACGCGACCGCGCGCGCGGACCGGGCGAAGTCCGCGGACGCCGGCGCGCGGCTGGCGGCGCTGACCGCGAAGGAGCGCGAGGTGCTCGACCTGATCGCCACCGGTAAGACGAACCGCGAGATGGCCGACGCGCTGGGGCTGAGCGTGCGCGCCGTCGAGGACCGCCGCGCCCGGCTGATGAAGAAGGTGAGCGCCGGCTCGGTCGCGGAACTGGTGCGGCTGTTGGCGAAGTAGCCGGCTTGCGGCTTCGCGGGGCACTTGCGAAGCCGCAAGCGACGAATCACCACCGGTAGCTCAACTGCGTGAACAGGAACCCGGCGTTGCGCGCGCCGCCCGGCCCCGCGGTGTTCCGCAGGAACTCGCCGCCGAACAGGTGGGAGTACCCGGTCAGCAGGTCCGCGTGCTTGCTCAGGTGGAAGTTCAGCACCACGTCCACCTCGTGCCCGACGAACGACCCGGCCCGCCCGGTCGCGTCGCGGCGGACCGCGTTACCGGCCGCGTTGTACAGCGCGTCGGTCTTGTTCGCGAGCCAGAAGTTGTGGAACTGGAGCCACGTCGTCACCCACTTGTTCGGGTACAGGTACAAGTGGAAGTTCAGGTCGTGGACGTTCTGCCGGCCGACCTGATCGATCCAGCCGAGGTAGTAGTGGCCGAACGGGAAGAGCTGGTTGAAGGTGTGCGCCGTGCCGGTGGTCGCGCCGCCGCCACTGGCGTAGTCGTAGTACGCCCACAGCGTCGGCGACAGCTGCGCGTCCTTCCAGTTGTACCCCACGCCCTGTGTCGTCATGGCGGCGAACACGTCGCGCCCGTTCTGGCTGCCGAACTGGAGCGCGGTCTCGCTGTCGAACAGCAGGTTCGGGTTCGCCTCGGTCACCCCGACGTAGCGCCCGCCGACCGTGTGCCGGGTGAAGTTCCCGCGCGGGACGCCGAGTTGCGTGACGCGATTTGTGTTGTCCAGCATCAGGTAATAGGCATCGACGGTCTGGCCCTTCTTCGGCCGGTACGTCGCCCACGCGCCGAAGAAGTTCTGGTTGTTGTCCACCGAGTCGAACCGGTTCGCGTTCGGCACCACCGGCTGAACCCAGAACAAGTCGAGGTCCAACTTCTCGGTCTGGCGGAACGCCCGCACGCCCTGAAACGTGCGCCGCGTGTTCGCCCAGTCCAGCGGTGAGACGAGCCGCTGGGAGCCGAACAGCAGTTCCTGCCGGCCGACGCGCAGGTACGCCGGGCTGCCGCCGAGGTCCGCGAGCTTCACGTCCACAAAGGCGTTCAGCAGGTCGGCCTTGTTCTGATCGATGGCGAGCGGGGCGAGGTCGTGGTGTGACGACCACGCGCCGATGTACTCGACGTAGGCGCGGAAGTCGTCGCGGTACCACAGGTCGCCGTACGCGCGAACGCGGTTCAGGTAATAGCTGTTGTCGCGCGCGCCGAGCCGGTCGTTGTACTTGTTCTCGTACCGCGACCGCAGGTCACCGCCCGTCGTGAAGAGCCAGTCGCTCCCGATCCCGATGCGCTTGAGCGGGTCGAAGTGGTCGCGCTCCTCGTTCTTCGGGTCGTCGAGATAGGCGAAGTTGTCGACGTCGAAGAACGACGGCTGGATCAGGCCGAACCGCGGGTACGGGTACTTCGGCGGGGCTTTGAGGCACGCGCCGCGCATCTGATCGAGCGCGGAGTAGTAGCCGGGACCGGTCGGCGGCACGGCGAAGTTCCCGACCCGCGGGAACGGCCGCACGCGCGGCACCTTGCGCCAGTCGAACCCGTCGCACGGGCAATCGGCTGTGGCCGGCGCGACGGTCGCAGCGGTCGCAGCGGCCACGGGCGGCGCAGCGGGCGTAGCGGCCCCGACCTCGTGCGGTACTGGCGCGACCGCTTCTTCCGCGCCAACCGAACCAATCGGAACATTCAGCAGAGCCGCGGCGAGCGCGGCCGACTTCAACCGGAACATCCTTGTTCCCCATGGGTGCGGAGATGATTTGCGACGGAACGACGTATCGGAACGGTCGCGGCACGTGGGTGAGGGGCGCGCGTTGCGCCGGGGAAAGTGGGTCGGGCCGCGGGCCGCGCGGTCGCTACAAACAGAACAGCCGCCGGGATACGGCGGCTGAGAGGGGAGGGGACGGTGGGTCGCGGTCACGGACCGTTGCGCCCGGCAGCGGAACCGGGCGCGCCGCGGAAGTAGCGCGGCTGTTGCCCGTACGGTCCGTCGCCGGTGACGACCGCGAGGTCTTGGGTGTTGCCCACCCCGAAGAAGCTGTCGTCGTCGAACGGGTCGAACTGGCCGGTGTTGCCCACGGCCATGTTGACCACGCGCGAGTACGTGTCGGGGACCGTGATGAAGTCGGCGAGCAGGTCGCGGCTCTCGCCCGCGAACGCGCGGACCCGCGAACTGCCCACCAGATTGACGTAGATTTCGGCCCCGCGGCTGCCGTCGGTGTTGCCGGCCGCGAGCGTGACGCCCCCGACGTTGTTCGGGTCGTTCGGGTCGAAGGCGTAGTACGATTGGAGTTCGGTCTGCGCGCCCTGCCACGTGCTGAAAATCTTGATGTGCGGGATGTTCGTGGCCGCGCCCACGATGATCTCGGCGTAGGAGTTGGTGTCCGGCGGCCGCGGCTGGCCCGGCGGGCGCGGCACGCGCGTGGTGTCGATGCTGGCCGCGGCGACCGTGACCCCGCCGAGGTAGCCGGCGTCGAACGCGAAGAAACTGCGCAGGTCGTTGCCGTCGCCGTCCAGCACTTTCACGTGCGGGGCGTTGCCGAGGGCCGCGCCGACGATGATCTCGGACTTCACCGCCGGCTGCGGGCCGCTACCGCCGGTGCCGATGGCGAGCGGGTCCGCGTCGTTGAGCACGTTGCCGGCCGCGACGTTCAACCCGCCGCGGTAGCCCTCGCCGAACGGGTAGAACGCGCGGAGCAACTGCCCGTCCGGGGTGAACACGCCGACCACGCTCGGCCCCGCGCCCGCCGTGGCGACGATGATTTCCGGCCGCGTCGTACCGATCACGTCGCCCACCGCCACGTGCAGCCCACCCCGGTAGCCGGGGAACGCGACGAACTTGTTCTCTTGGGTTCCGAGAAGGCTGAAGACGCTGACGGTGCCCTCGGTGCCCGGTCCGGTAGCGATGACGTACTCGTTCCGCGCGATGATGCCGCTTTCGGGGTTCAGATCGCCGATGGCGATGCTCGCGCCGCCGGTGCCGGTGTTCGCGGCCGGGATGCCGTTAATCAGCGCGTTCGGTGAGAGGTTGCTGGGCAGAAAGGTCGGAACCGTGCGGTCTTCGAGCGGTTCCACTCGCAGCTTCGGGGCGCGCGCCCCTGTCGGATTGCTCATCGTCTCGACTCCATGCGTGGGGCGCAGTCGCGGCGCATCATGCAGTTAAACAATACGAAGATACCGCTTGTTTCGCGCAAAATGATGAGCGAACCGTGAGAAACCCGGTCGCGAAGGGGGCGCGCCCGCGGCACAGCCGCGCCAGTCGTGTCCACCCCCGTGCGGTCGGTCGGAGGCCGTCGGCAACGGGGCACGGCAGAAGCCGCGGCACGCCCTTCCGCCGGGCGCGCGCCGGGGGTATCATCATGCCTTCTCCTTCCCCCTTCGGAGCCGCTTGCCATGCTCTCCCGCCGCTCGTTCGTTGCCGCCAGCGCCGCTGCGCCGTTCGCGTTCGTCCCGTCCGCGAGCGCCGGGCCGCTCGGTGACGCGGTCCCCGCCGTCGCGAAACTCGCCGTCGGGTTCATCGGGGTCGGCACGATGGGCCGCGGGCACCTCGGCTCGTTCCTCGGCCGCCCCGACGTCGAAGTCGTCGCCGTGTGCGACGTGGTCAAGGAGCGCATCGACAACGCCAAGCAGACCGTCGAGAAGCGGTACGCGGACCGCGTCAAGTCCGGCGTCTACAAGGGCGTGAAGACCTACGGCGACTACCGCGAGTTGCTCGCGCACAAGGGGCTGGACGCCGTCGTGATCGCCACCCCGGACCACTGGCACCACCTCACCGCGGTCCACGCGGCCCGCGCCGGCAAGCACATCTACTGCGAGAAGCCGCTCACGCACAACGTCGCGGAGGGCCGGCAGATCGTGGACGAGGTGAAGAAGGCCAAGGTCACGTTCCAAACCGGGAGCCAGCAGCGGAGCGAGTTCGGCGGGCACTTCCGCAAGGCGGTCGAGTACATCTGGAACGGGCGCATCGGGAAGCTGAAGACCGTGCGCATCGGGGTCGGCGCGCCGAACCGCCCGTGCGACCTCAAGGGCGAGGAGAAGCCCGAAGGGACCGACTGGGACACATGGCTCGGGCCGGCCCCGGAGCGCGAGTACAGCTCAGTGCTGTGCCCCAAGGGTGTCCACGGCCACTTCCCCGCGTGGCGCAACTACCAAGAGTACGCCGGCGGGCAGGTGGCCGACATGGGCGCGCACCACTTCGACATCGCGCAGTGGGCCATGAACATGGACAACAGCGGCCCGGTCGAGATCGTCCCGCCGGAGAAGAAGGGGGCCGACCGCGGGCTGAAGTTCGAGTACCCGTACGGCGTCGTGATGTACCACAACGTGTTCGAGAAGGACAAGGACGGCAAGGAGATCAAGGCCGACTGCGTGTTCGAGGGCACCGAGGGCACGATCCTCGTGAGCCGCGGCGGGATCAGTAGCCTGCCGGACAAGATCCTGAAGGAACCACTCGGCGCGAAGGACAAGCGCGTGTACCCCAGCACGGACCACCGGCGGAACTGGCTCGACTGCATCCGCAGCGGCAAGGCGACGATCTGCCCGGCGGAGATCGGGCACCGCACGGCGACGATCTGCCACCTCGCGAACATCGCGTACCGGCTGAACCGGGCGCTGACGTGGAACCCGGTACTGGAGAAGTTCAAGGACGACGAGGCGGCGAACAAGGAACTGACCCGCGAGCCGCGCGGCAAGTGGAAGGTGTAACGGGCGCACCGGCGAACGGGGGGCGTCAGCCCCCTGTTCGCCTCGCCGCAGCTACTTTGGAAGCGGGAAGAAGACGGGGAGATCGACGGTCTTGTCGCCGCGGGTGACCGTCAGAAGGCAATCGCCCTGCCGCACCAGCGCGCGGCGCACCTTCTTGCGAAACTCTTCGGAGTGCCCGGCGGGAACGTCTTCGATGGCCCGAATCAGGTCGCCCTTCGCCAGCCCGCAGTTGCCGAACGGCGTGTTCGCCTTCACCGCAGTCACGACCAACCCTTCCTCATCATCGGCGAGCGAAACCCCCACGTCGGCCAACTCGAAGAACTTGTACGGGGCCGTCGCGTTCTTGACGTTCGCTTCGATGGTGCAGTTGACCGGCTTCACGTTCTTGGGAATGCGGATGTCTCCTGTTGCACGAATCACGCAGTTGTTCACTCGGGCATCGTCCTGTATCTCGACATCGCCATCGACTAGCAGCATCGAACCGGCTATGAACCCTTGCGCACGAAAAGTTCCGCGGCAGGCGACAACGCTGGCGCTCACCTTCGACAACTGCACCCGTGCCGGCTGACAATTGCGATCGAAGTACGTTAGACCTTCCATTGCCCCGTCACACACGACAACAGCGCCCCACAAAGTTCCGGCATCGATTGGCCCGAGCGCGAAGTAATAACCGGCGTTGAGGGGGAACCCGCGAATGTGTCCCGCGACGCTGGCGAAGGTGATAAATGGCCGACAGTCGGTAAGGTGGTCCGTTCGGATCGACCAGTAGCCGCCGCCAAGGAGTGAGAGTGTGTCGGATAGGTACGGCCCGTCGTGATACCGCCCACCACCGCGAGCAGGATGCGTAAGGAGCGATGCACGGGATGACCTCGCTTCGTGATGTCGCACCAACTGCGTTCTCACGGATCCTCTTCTTTGAGTTGTGTGCCCGGTGCGCCCGGAAGCGCAACGGGGGTGGTTGCCACCGTCTTCTTATACGCGATCCTGGGTTTACCCCCAGCCTCTGTACTGGAGGGCCTTTCAGAGGCTTTCAAACGTAGTGGGCACACAGAGTGTGCCTACTACGTTTGAAAGCCTCTGCGAAGTCGAGCCGCCCGCTTCCCCCGGCGCGAGTTCGCGGGTACGCTCGTGCTCTCCCCCAAACCGGAGGGCCATCGTGCCCGATACGACCCGCCGCGCCGTGCTCCTCGGCGCGCCCGCCGCGCCGCTCCTCGCCGCCGCCGCCCGCGCCGACGACGCCCCGAGCAAGGTGTACCGAATCGGCGTCATCTCTGCTGCGATCCGGGGCAAGCCGCAGCCGCGGAACGGCCACACGTGGCACTTCGCCCAGTACCTGCACCCGGAGTGTAACCTCGACGCCATTAAGAAATACCTTGACCCCGGCTCCGCGGACTACTTCCGAAAGACCGTTCGCAACCCCAAGTTCACGTTCGACCAGCTCCCGTTTCCGGACACGAAGATCACGCACTACTACGACGCCGACCAAAGCGTGATCGCGCCGTACCTTGAGGCGTTCCCCGGCGTGAAGGCCGCGAAGTCGCTGGAAGAGATGGCGAAGGAGGTGGACGCGGTGTGGCTCGGCGACGCCAGCGGGTTCGGCGAGGACCACTTCGACCTGCTCGCCCCGGCGCTGGCCCGCGGGCTGCCCGTGTTCTGCGACAAGCCCATCGGCGGCTCGGTCGCCGGCACCAAGAAGATTCTGGCGCTCGCCAAGAAGCACAACGCGCCGATCATGTCGAGCAGCCTGTTCCGGCACCATCAGGGGATGGAGTCGGCGGTGCGGCGGCGCGACGCCGACGAGTTCGGCCCGATCCGCTACGTGATCGCCGCGGTGCAGGGCGGGTACTCGCCGGACGGCTGGATGGTGTACGGCCAGCACCCGGCGTGGGCGGTGGTCACGCTGCTGGGGGCCGGCGCGCAGGCCGTGAGCATGTACGCGCGCCAAGACACGTGCCACGCGCTGGTGACGTACCCCGACCGGATGCCCGCGGAAATCTGGTTCGGGCGGCCCAACGAGAACTGGGAGTACAACCACACCACGGTGTTCTTCCAGAAGAAGCGGTTCGAGTTCACGCCCTCGATTGACGGCGACTTCTGGTACGGGCACCACTACGAAATGTTCCGCCTCGCCGCGACGTTCCGCGAGATGGTGAAGACGAAGAAGGAGCCGATCCCGCACGCGGAGATCGTCGCGGTCACGGCCATCGTCCACGCCGCGGCGAAGTCGCTCAAGGAGAAGAGCCGGTTGGTGGAACTGAGCGAAGTGGAGTGAGCGGGAGCGGTTCCGCATTTCTTCGGCAAAACCCGTCTGTTGACGCAGGTGTTCCGCGCCCCCACGCTATGATGGAGGCGAGCGTGTGGGACCGTTGGGACCGTGGACCGGCTGTTATGACCGATCTGGCCGCGCTCGAAGCGGCGATCATCGACGCGCCGACCGACCGCACCGTGCGGCTGGTCTACGCGGACGCGCTCGACGAGAGCGGCGCACCGGGGGCCGCGGCGCGCGCCGAGTTCGTGCGCGCGCAGATCGAGATCGAGGCGCTTCCCGAAACCGACTTCCGGCGCGCGTCCCTCGTGGGCCGGTGCGACGAGCTGTTCGCGGAACACTGGGACGACTGGTGGCGGCCGGTGTGTACCGCGGTCGGGCTGCCGGAACCCTACGTGCCGCGCCGCCGCCGCAAGCCGGGCGGGGCGCGGCGCGGGTCGCGCCTGCGGCGCGGCGCGCCCTACGAGCGC
>VGZJ01000259.1 GCA_016872595.1 Planctomycetota bacterium | reverse complement strand
CGCTGATCCATCAGGTGCTGGAGGTCGCACCGGAGCCGCCGCGGAAGCGCGTACCCGGCGTGCCGCGCGACCTCGAACTGATCTGCCTGAAGTGCTTGGAGAAGGAACCGCACCACCGCTACCCCACGGCCGCGGCGCTCGCCGACGACCTGTGCCGGTTCCGCGACGGCAAGCCGGTGAGCGTGCGGCCCATCGGCGCGGTCACGCGCGCGGCGCGGTGGGCGAAGCGGCACCCGGCCCCGGCCGCACTGGTCGCGCTCGCGGTGCTGCTCTTACTGGTCGTGCCCCCGCTGGTGATCTGGCAGCAGGGCCGGCTGGACCGGCGCGACGCGGACACGACGGCGGCGCGCGAGCGCGAGGACGTGGCCCAGAAGCTCGCGGACGCGGCGAACACGGCGCGCACCGCGGCCGAGAACTTGGCGTCGGCGCGGGAACTGTTCGCGCTCCAGAACGCCCTGCGCACCCGCGCCGCCGAGCGCCCGCTGGAGTGGACCGCGGCCACCCGCGCCGAGTTGCCCCGCGTGGTGCGCTCGCCGGGCCCGACCCCGCGACGCTCCACGAACTGCGGTCGCACGCCGCCGCCGCGTTCCTCGCCCCGGACCTGCTCCCGCGCGCCCCGGTCGCCACCACCATGACGGCGTGCGCGCTGGCCGTCGATCCGAACTCCGGGCTGGTCGCGGTGGGCGAGTTCAAGGGGCGCGGTTCGTGCCGCATTCAGTTGATCGACCCCGGGACCGGGCGCGTGGCCCGCTCGTTCGTGTTCACCACCGCGGTGTTCACCGACGCCCAAGACGGCACCCGCGCGCTCGCCTTCTCCCCGGACGGCACGCGCCTGTTCGCCGGCACCCGGTACGCCCGCGTGCTCCGCTTCGACCTGACCAAGCCGGACAAGACCCCGGCGAAGGAGTGGAAGGGGAAGGGCGGCTCGGTGGACAAGCTCGCGGTCGGCGCGGACGGCAAGACCGTGTACGTGCTCGCGACCTCGGAGCCGACGATGCAACGTTGGGACGCGGACACCGGCGCGCCGGGCGCGCCCCTCGCCCCGGACGCGGGGGGCTTTCGCACGTTCGCCCTGCTCCCGTCGGGTGAACTCCTCGCGAACACCGGCGGGCACCAGTATTTCTTCGGCGCGGACCGTGCGCGCCCCGCCAAGCTCACCGACGTTGATGCCCAACGGGTCGTCTCGGCCACCGGCGCGCTGGTCCTCGCGGGCGACGGCCCGAACCTCGCGATTCGCGACCGCGACACGGGCATCGTCACCGACCGGCTCGCGGACCCGGCCCTGCGACTCGCGGCCCACGAGGAGTACCTGAAGGATATTGCCCTGCACCCGACCGGGGCGTTCGCCGCGACCGCCAGCGGCGACACCGACCGCGCGGTGAAGGTGTGGGAACTGGCTTCCGGGCGGCTCGTCGGCACGGTGCTCGCGCGGGGCACCGACCCGATCCGCCTCGCGTGGTCCGCCGACGGCAAGTACCTGTTGGTGACCGCGGCCGGGCACGTCGCGCGGTGGGAGTTCGTACCCGGTCAGCGGTTCGCGTGCCTCAGCGCCCGCGCGCTCGCCGCCATGACCCCACTACCGGACGGCCGCGTCGCCGCAATCAGCGCCGACATCAACGGCCGCCGCGACGTCTTCCTCGGCCCGCTCGACGCCCCCGCGGCCTGCACCTTCTTCCAAGAGGTCGGCGGGAACGGCCGACCGGGCATGAGCGCGGACCCCGCCGGCGTCCTCGCCGTGACCGAGAGCGGCCCCGGCATCTACCACTGGAAACCGGGCACGGTCCCGCCGCCGCGCGGGTTCACCGAGGCCATTGCGTGGTGCCCGCACTTCAGTCCCGACGGGCAGACGTTGTGGGCGCTCGTGGACGCCAAAGAGGTCCGCGCGTTCGACCCGGCCACCGGGAAGACCCGCGGCAAGTGGCGCAACGGGCTGGCCGAGTTCGTCAGCGGGCTGGCGAGCCTCGACGCGCTGGCGGTGGGCCGGCCGGCCGCGGTCGTCGGCGGGCGCGACGGCACCGTGTACGTGTTCGACCCGGTCACCTGCCAGCCGATCACGTTGTACCGCACCGAGAGCGACCCGGTTCACGCGGTCGGCGTCACGCCCGACGGCGCGCTCGTGGTCGCCGGCACGCAGGGCGGGAAGTTGCGCACCATCCGCCCCGCGGACAGGGCCGAACTGCCGGCGGTGAGCGCCCACCCCGGCGGCGTGACCGCGCTCGCGGTGAGCGCCGACGGCGCGCTACTCGTCACCGGCGGGCGCGACCGGGCCGTGCGGTTCTGGCGGCGCGCCGGCGACCGCTTCGAGCCGGTGTTCGCCGTCACCGACCTGCCCGGCGCGGCCCGCGACCTGCGGTTCGACGCCGCGGGTACCCGGCTACTCGTGCTGCTCGGCCACTAGCACGCCGTCCGCGCGTGGGACGTGGCCGCCCTCAAGCGGCACCACGAGGAACTGAAACTGGGTTGGTGAAAGCTCAAACGCGACGGAGCCGCCAGCGGGGGGCTGGCGGCTCCGCGGGTATCGCGCGTGCCTACTTCTTCTTCGCGAACGTCACCACGATTCCGTATTCTTCGAGGTCGAGCGTCACCTCGTCGTCGGTCCGCTCGTAGGTGCGGGTCACGGTGCCGATCTTCTTGCCGGTGAGGGTCAGTTTGGTCTTGGTCGCGCTCCACGTGCCCGTCTCCTTGAGGCGCTCCGTACCGTTGAAGCCGGTCGCGGTGACGGTCGCCTCGAACGTCCCGTCCGCCCGCAGGGTGACGACCTCGGTCACGCGAACCCCGTTGACCGCGTAGGTTCCGACCCAAGTGCCGACGAAGCCGTCCGCGTCGGGTTTCGGTTTCGCGCCCGGCGTCGGGGCCGCGCCGCCGAGCTTCGCGGCGGTTTCGCGGTCGGCGGCGGCCGCGCCCTTCTCGCCCAGCGCCTCGAGCGCCGCGGCCCGCTGCGCGAAGTAGAGGCCGTTCTTGCGGTCGGTCAGGTCCAGCGCCCTCGTCAGGTCGTCCACGGCTTCCTTGTGCTGCTGGAGCGCGGCGCGAGCGCTGGCGCGGCCGGCGTAGTACCCCGCGAGTACCGCGGGCAGCGGTTTCACCCCGCCCGCTTCCAGCGCCTTCCACGCATCGAGCGTCTTGGTGAAGGACGCGACCGCGTCCGCGTGTTTGCCCGCGCTCCGCTGGGTCTCGGCGAGGTTGCCGAGGTACAGCGGAGCGCCGCCGCTCAGGTCCGCGGCCCGCTGGCCCGCCTTGATCGCCGCGTCGTACTTGCTCTGCATCTTCAGGGCGAAGCCCAACCGGTCGTGATAGAAGGCGTCGGCCGGGGCGAGGTCCGCGGCCTTCGCCCAGTCGGTGGCGGCCCCGTCGAACTTCCCCTGCCGGGCGCGGGCGTCGGCCCGGTTCGCCCACAGCACCGCGTCCTTCGGCTCGGCGTCGAGGGCGCGGCCGAAGTCGGCCTCGGCGTCGGCGAACTGGCCGCCGAAGTAGTGCGTCAGCCCGCGCTCGTTGTACGCGGCCTCTTTCGCCGGGTCGGTCTCAATCGCGGCGGCGAAGTCGCGGATCGCGTCGGCGTTGTTCTTGGCCGCGCGGTGCGCCTTGCCGCGAGCGACGAGCAGGTCGTAGTTGCCCGGTTCCAGCTTCAGAGCGTCGGTGAAGTCCGCGATTGCGGCCGGTGCGTCCCGCTTCGCGAGGTGCGCTTGCCCACGAACCACCATCGCCGCGACCAGTTTCGGCTCCTTCGCGAGCGCCGCCGACGTGTCGGCGATGGCCGCGTCGGTGCGCCCGGCCGCGAGCCGCCGCCGCGCCCGCGTCTGGTACTGCTCCGCGGTCGTCGGCTCGACCAGCGGCCGCGCGGTCTGGAGGAACGCTTTTAGTTCGATCACCGAGACGTGCCGCGCGACGCCGTTGGCCCACGGCTTCCACGCGAAGTGGACCGCGACCACCTCGCCGGCGCTGTTCACGACCGGCGCACCGCTGTTCCCGCCGTTGGAGCGGGCGTCGGACAGCACCTCGCGCACGGGCACCGGGCGGAACTTCCGGTCCGGGTTCGTGTCCTGAGGCCCGCACGCGCGAACCACGCCCGTGACCGCGCCCCACACCAGCCCGTCGCCGCCGTTGGTGAACCCGCCGATCATGCGGACCTCGTCGCCCTCGTCCGGCTCGCTCGCGGCCAGTTTCAGCTCGTGCATCCCTTCGGGGATCGAGTCGACCTTCAGCAGGGCGAGGTCGCGGTTGCCGTCGCGGTCGATCACCGTCGCCTTGACCTTCGGGGCGTCCTTGTACCCGGCCTCCGCGGTCACCAACTTCCCGTCCTTCCAGATCGGGAACGTGACCCACACCTCGTCCTTGCCGGCGACGACGTGGTCGTTCGTCACCATCAGTTTCTTCTCGCGGTCGAGGACCCAGCCGGTGCCGTGGCGGGTGCCGGTGCCCTCGAAGATGCGGATCCAGCCGGCCCCGCGGGCGAGGTGCCGGTGCAGTTCCTTCGAGGTCATCGGCCGCGCCGCCCCGCCGCCCGGTGCGCCCGCCGAACCGCCCGCGAGCGAGAGGGGCGCGGGGCCGGGTTGGGCCTGAACGTCCGCTCCGAGGGCGAGGGGCAGCGCGCACGCGGCCCCGGTCAGTACCTGAGCGAACAGCTTGCGGATGAAGCGGGACACGGGTGACTCCTCACGGGTGGTGTGGGACTGTGACGCCCCCCGTATCGAGGAATCTGCGCAGTGTGACTGAGAAAATGGGAAAGGCCGCACGGCCCGCGGCGCGGCAGGGGCGCATCCTTGCCTTCCTTTCCACCAATCCCCACAACATCCGCTGCTTCCCCACTCGCGGGTTCCGTTCATGCCCCACACCGTTCTGCTCACCGGCGCGACCGGGTTCGTCGGGTCGCACGCGGCCGAAGCGCTGCTCCACCGCGGCGACACCGTTCGCACCCTCGCCCGCGCCGGCAGCGACACCGCGTTCCTCGAATCGCTCGGCGTACAAGTGGTGCGCGGCGACCTGACCGACGCGGACGCGCTCAAGCGCGCCGCCGACGGGTGCGACGTCGTCGTCCACTGCGCCGCGAAGGTCGGCGACTGGGGCCACGTGGACGGCTACCGCGCGGTGAACGTCGAGGGGCTGCGCCACCTGCTCGACGCCACGCTCGGGAGGCCGCTGCACCGCTTCGTTCACGTCAGTTCGCTCGGCGTGTACGCGGCGCGGCACCACTACGGCACCGACGAAACCGAGCCACTGCCGAACGACCACATCGACGGGTACACGCAATCGAAGGTCGAGGCCGAGCGGCTGGCCCTTCAGTACCACCGCAAGCAGAAGGTGCCGGTCACGATCCTGCGCCCGGGGTTCGTGTACGGCCCGCGCGACCGCATGGTGCTGCCGCGGCTGGCCGCGCGGCTGAAGGAGCGCAGCGTCATTTACATCGCCCGCGGCCGGTTCGCGCTCAACACCACGTTCGTGGGGAACATCGCCGACGCGATCCTGCTCGCCATCGACGCCCCGGCCGACGTGGTCGCGGGCGAGGTGTTCAACATCACGGACGGCGAGTTCGTGAGCAAGCGCAAGTTCTTCGAGACGGTGGCCGACGGGCTGGGCCTGAAACGCCCCCGCGGGTTCCCGCCGGTCCCGGTGTTCTTGGCCCGGATGATGGCGAACTGGCGCGAGGGCGCGTTCCGCCGCGCGAACAAGCCGAACCCGCCGCGCATCACGCAGGCGCAGCTCAAGTTCGCCGGGCTGAACCTCGACTTCTCCATCGCCAAAGCCCGCACGAAGCTCGGCTACGCCCCGCACGTCCTGTTCGATGAGGGCATGAAGCAGGCGCTGGAGTGGTACAAGGGGCAACCGAAGGGTTAGCCACGAGCCGCAGGTGCGCGGTCAGAACGTGCGCAGCGTGGGGGCCGCGCGCAGGCGCGATTCGAGCGCGTCGCGCCGCTTCTTGACTCCCGGTAGCCACGGGCTGGCCGGGTTCTGCTCTTGAATCCACTGGTTCATCGCGGCGAGTTCACGTTGCCCGCCGATGCGAACGAACGCATCGGCCGCGCACCGGCGCAGGTTTCAATCGGTGCCCTGAAAGTACAGCAGCAGAAGCGACGCGGTCCGAACCTGCGGCGAGTACACCGAGGCCAATCGGCGTTTGTTTGGCGGGATACGTTACTGCCACTGCGAGCGCAGGTAGCCTGCTCGCCTTTGTGAAAGCCAAGTGCCGAGCTGATACGTCCAAGTTTCGCTGTAACACCTCTCTCGTTCACGCGCGGCCGCTTGGTTGAGCTCACCGGAAAGCTCTTCGAGTAAACGGTCGGTAGCAGCGCTGACCACGGGATTGTCGAGTCTGAGCGACACTGCAACAATGAGAGCGATCGGATGGTTCGGGTTGGGAACGTACCTCGGCAGCTTCCCGTCAGCCAGATCGACGAGAACAAGCGCCCCCGTACGGACAGCCGTCACATTGTCGTCTTGGAGCCAGCGAAAGGGACGGCCGTCTGCGATGGTGAGGAAATGCCGTGAACCGGTCGGCAGATCTTCGCGCCGTCTTTGTCGGTTGTGACCTTCCTTGATGGATTGGCGCATTTGATACGTTACTCCAGTAGCGGTATTGCAAACCTCTGAGTTGTAGAACGCGAAGGTTTCGTGGATTCCGACGACCCAAACCGCAATCAACCCTACGGTTGTGGCAACAGCACCCGGCCATACAGTCTGTTGGTATGCCTCCCGACACGTCATAACGGTGCCGACCACGAACAAACTGATGAGCATGCCAACACCGAGAGTCAATGCAAATCCGATCCACCCACCACCATCTACACTGTTGAGGATTGCGACCCCAACAAGAGCCAAACCCAAGAGCGCGCAACCCACTGTAAGTGCGGCTGGTTCCGGTCTGAAATCCGTGCCCGAGGGTGTTGGGGTTTTGGCGTCGGAAGGGATAGGAACGGACCCGGAGTTGAACCAAGCGCGTACGAAACACTGTGGAAGAAACGAACCGAAGCAGACTCCTGCGAACGTGCCTGCGGCGACCCAGTATGGCAATCCCAATAGAAAAGGTTCACCGAGGCAGGAGTAGAACAAGCCGATGTAATATGAGATGCCCACCAGAAGGGACGTGAGCCACTCGGTAGCCTCGTTGGTGAGTTTGCCCTCGTCGATCCACCTTGTTCGGGATGTGTGAGTCGCCCATCGAACGCCGTCTACGACTAACCGGTAAGCGGGAATGGCTGCAATGAGTAGCGTGAATGTCAGGCTTGAAGTGAGTCCGGTTAGTACCCACCCCATCCCCCAACCGAACGCGCCCGCGAATGCACCCAAAAACGCCCCACCGAAGAGGCCCGCGGCGGTCATTACTACCCGCGGCAAGTAGCGTCGCGGTTCGTCCTTCCCGTCACTGTCCTCTCCCACGTGTGGCGCAGGTGTCGGCTCCGGTGTTGGCAACTCCAGTGTGACGGGTAACGAGGGAAGTATTGGAGCGGGTCTTGGGCTTGGTTCTGGTGCACCCTTCGCCGGCGGTGGCCATCTCGCCACGATACCGCCGCATTTGGGGCACAGTGATGTTTCACCTTGAGGTCACGCCGCGGTTTGCGCCGGCGCATCCTCTGATTCGTGACTGAATGTGTCCCGCTTGCGGAACGAGCATCCGACTTGTTGGGCGAAGAACCGGCTCAGGCGCTCATCCTCGCTCAACACGGCGGCGCGCAGTTGCAGGATCGATTCGGCGCCACCCGGGCGGTCCCAATGCTTCTGTTTGCTCTTCACCCGGGCGTTCACCTCGCCCACCAGCGACTCCACCAAACTGCTCGTCGTTGGTAGACCCTCCCGGCGGTACCGCGGGTACTCCATCCGCGCCCGATTGTTCCCCAAGTAGCTCCGCGCCTGCGCCACCACACGGCGCGGATCCCGACGCTCCTCGGCCGTCTGCGCCTCACCCGCCGGGGGTTCGCCCAGACGCGCCTGCCACTGATCCAGTTCGGTGAGCACGTCCCCGACCCGGCCCTGCCAACACGCCCGCATCCACTCCAGGTACACCGACCAACCCGACCCCTCATCGGCGCTCACCGCCTGAGCCGACGCGAACACGTAACACACCGCGTGCAGGAAATCCACGATCGGTTCGAAGTCAGCGAAGTACCCGCGGTGGATCGTCCAGTTGTACGCCGCCCCGTCGGCCACGAACGCACGACGCGGGGCCTCATAGAAGTGCCGCTCCTGCGCCTCGGCGGCCACCATCGGACCGAACGAGGCACTCGTCTCCATGCTCGCCACACACGTCCGCACCAACCGCGCCGGCGACCAGCGCGTGGTCCCCTCGGGTTCCCCGACCGGCACCGGGGACGCCGATTCGTCCCGGTTTTCCTAGGCCGGCGTCTCGCCCGCCTGGCCCTTCATCTGAGCCACCAGGCGCTGCACCCGACGCGGACATTGGAACGATTCGGGCGGCTCGGGGCACGGGTCGGCGCCGAACGTGGGGCCGGTCAACGTGGCCAGGCACGCGACCTTGTCCTCCTTGTTCTGGGCCTCGTGAACGCCCGGACCGGAGTCCGCGACGCGGGTCCGAATGCGCCCCCCGTCGATCTCGACCACCACGGCCTCGGGCACCACGGCGGTCCGGGGTTCCAACCGGCGGCGTCGGTGTTCGATCACGTTCCGGTCACGCTGTGCGATGAGTTCGTGCCCGACCTCGTGAGCCAATCGGCGCACCTGGTTGACGCTGATTGTGATCCCGGCCATCTGCACCGCACAGGCGGCGTCGCGGAACGAGGAGAACCGTGCGGCGGCGGTGACGATGCGCTGGATGACGGAGGGGCTGAAGGCGTGCTCATCCAGCCCCAAGGCCGCCCGGAGGGGGGAAAAAGTCCCGTCGGCAGTCGGGACAGTGTGCGATCCGTTCGGCCTGTTGAACCGCGGCTCCCTGGGCAGTCAGGGAGCGGGTGCGTGGTTGGGTGGGGCACAGTTTACCGCACGCCGGGCAGGGGGCGTGTTCGGGCACCTTCTGAGCCTGCTGTGCGAGCATCTGTTGGAGCGCTCCTTCGGTGAGTCCCTGTGCGGCGGCAGTGGCGATCTGCTCCATCGTGGTGAAATCGACGTCGAGTCCCGGTCCGTCGTCGCCGAAGGCGCGTTTGGAGACGATGTTGCCCCACTCGGTCGCCAGTTGCCGTAACCGGTCGAGTTCCTCGGCTGTGAAACGCGGGGTGCTCATGGCTCATCCTGGACAACAGTTGCGGCAAAATCGACCCGCGCTTTTCCTATCCCGTGCCCCGTGGACCGCAAGACCCACCGCAAACCGTGGCGTGACCTC
>VGZJ01000258.1 GCA_016872595.1 Planctomycetota bacterium | reverse complement strand
GCGGCACGGGATGCGGGTCCGGGCCATCGCCGGACTGGTGAACCGGATGATCGACGCCTGAACCCACCCGCCGATCAGCCACGCGGCGGGGCCGCACGGGCGCCGACCTTATCGTGAAGAACATCTAGTGGTTAACACCGCGCGAGCGCGCGACATGCCGAGCTCAGCTTCCACCCGACCGCGGGCACATCGGTATCCAACGACCCGCATGTCGGGTACAATGGCCGAAGCAATTCTGCACGAGGGCCGGCCATGAGCCACACGGTATCCACCCCGACGTTCGAGGTCCACCTCCCCGAACCCCCGGTCCCCAAGTTCGAGCGCGAGCGCCGGGCGTTCTTCCGCCTGCTCCCCGAACTGCTCGGAACACACCGGGGGCAATACGTCGCCGTCCACGACGAACGGGTGATCGACACCGGCCCGGACCAGATCGCCCTCGCCCTGCGCGTCCGACAGCGCCTCGGGAACGTCCCCCTCTACGTCCACCTCGTCACCGACGAGCCCGACCCGGTGTACCGCTCCGGGGTCGTTCGGGGCGGCGGCACACGGGAGGCCCAGCGGTGATCCGCGGACCGTACAACACCCAACTCCGCCCACCGGCCCCGTTCGTACTCGTCGCCGTCGGCGACCCCGCAGGGCCGGCCCTGGTTCGTGACCTCCCCGCACAAATCGATACCGCGGCGGATCGAACCGTTCTGCCGATGGCGGTCGTCGAGGCGCTGGACCTCGAGCCGATCGATGATGTTCTCATCGGCGGGTTCGGCGGGGCCCAGCAGGTCGTGCCCGTGTACCTCGCGTCGGTCGCGATCCAGTCGTTCCCGCCCGTCACGCTCGCGGCCCTCGCGCACGCCGGCGAGCGGTGGCTCATCCTCGGCCGCGACGTCCTCAACAACCACCGCCTCGTGCTCGACGGGCCGGGCCTCGTCCTCGAACTCACCTGACAGTCGGTACCCCTGCCCCGGCGGCCCGAAAATCCGGCTCCCGCCCGGACCCGCGGCGCGGTACAACTATTCTGACTTGCCCCCGAAAACCCTGCGAAAACCGCTCCGCCCATGACCCGCCTGCTCCAACCCCTGTTCGCGCTCTTCACCACCGCAAGCGACACCAAACTGCGCGAGCTGATCGAGTACCTGAAGGCCGAGAACAAGGTACTCCGCGCCAAACTCCCGGCCCGCGTCGCGCTCACTGCCGGTGAGAAAGCCCGCCTCGTCGAGCTCGGCACCGCCCTCGGGTCCGCGCTCAAGTCCGTCATCTCCATCGTATCCTATCGCACCTTCACCCGCTGGGCCGCCGGCGCGAAAGATGCCGGTGCGAAGGCGAAGGCCAAAGCGAAGGACACGGACGAGCCGACACGGAAGCCCGGCCGCCCGAAGACCGCCGAAGAGGTCCG
Source organism: Planctomycetota bacterium (assembly GCA_016872595.1). Classification (GTDB taxonomy): domain Bacteria; phylum Planctomycetota; class Planctomycetia; order Gemmatales; family Gemmataceae; genus Gemmata. The sequence goes on along the minus strand of VGZJ01000258.1, from coordinate 7,920 downwards.
CGCGCTGGTGGTGAAGCTGGCGACCGAGAACGGCTGGGGCTACACCCGTGTGCTCGGCGAGCTGAAGAAGCTTGGCGTCACCGGCGTGAGCCGCACCACGGTGAAGAACATCCTGAAGGCCGAGCACATCGACCCCGGACCCCAGCGCGGCGAGGGCTCGTGGGCCGACTTCGTCAAACGCCACGCGGCCACGCTCTGGGCCAGCGATTTCGTGTCGGTGCGGACCATCACCGCCACCGGCGTCGTCGACCTGTACCTGCTGTTCTTCATCCACGTCGGCAGCCGCCGCGTCATCGTCTCCGCACCCACCACCCGCCCCGACTCCGCGTGGGTCGCGCAACAGGCCCGCAACGCCTCTATGCAGATGCAGGACTGGAACCTACCCGCGACACATCTCTTGATCGATCACGATGCCAAGTACGCCGCGAGCTTCGACTCGGTGTTCGCGGCCGACGGCACCGAGGTGAAGCGGGTCGGGCCGCGCGCCCCCAACATGAACGCCTACGCCGAGCGCTGGGTCCAAACGTTGCGGAAGGAGTGCCTCGACCACTTCCTCATCTGCGGGGAGAAGCACCTGCGCCACGTCGTCACCGAGTTCGTCGCCCACTACAACCTCGAGCGCCCGCACCAGTCCCGCGGCAACGTCCCGCTCCCTGACGCCGACCGTGCCACGAGCGATCCACCGATCCTGAAGCTGCCCACCGGCGCGGTCAAGTGCCGCGAGCGCCTCGGCGGGTTGCTCAAGCACTACTATCGCGAAGCCGCCTGATCGCACCTCTCGCTTCGACGACACAACTCCGTGGCAACCCGCTGTCACCCGCTGGCGGTGAGCCGAGCCGGTGCGCGCCGCGCGGCCGATTCCGGTCGGCCAACCCCTACGATTCGCTGCATTGGCCCTGCGACAGAATAATTGCACACGACGGGCATAGGCGCTCCGAAGAAAGTCGTGCGATCACAGCAGGATGAACTGGTCCTGCGCAGCGTCGAGGTGCCCGGCCGGACTCCTTCGCGAACTACGGCCGTGCCTCACCCATTCCTGTTGCCCCCGTCCCAATCGCACGAGTCAGATGAATCAGGAAAGTCGCTGCACAAGACCGTTTCGGGCCGTCGGGGCGCCAACCGCGTGGACAAGAGTCCTCGATTTCCAGGCTCTTGTTTGGCTTGACATCCTGGGTGTCGGCCCAATTCCTGATTGTGCAACGACTCGATTTCATCCGACTTCGATTCCGCCCAGAAAGTCAGCGAACGCGAAGAGACTAACGAGGACGTTTCCGGCCTGGTCGAACTCCTTGACGTGAGTCGTGCCGAGTCCGGCCACGCCGACCGCGATGCCGCGATCGGTGCCCGCGACCGAGACCCCCGCCAGCGACCCCGGGAACGCGATGAAGCTCGACATCAACTGGCCCGCCCGGTTGAAAGCCTTCACGTGGCTGGCGCCGGCCAAGGTTCCCACCAGGATCTCCGCACTGCCGTTGCCGTCCAGGTCAGCGGCGCCGACGCTGATGCCGTTGTTGAAGCCCTCGAAGGCGAAGAAACTGCTCAACAGCGTGCCCGCAGCGCCGTCGAAGACCTTGACGTGGCTGAAGCCGCCACCGGTGCCCACGATGATGTCGGCGCGGCCGTCACTGTTGACGTCGCCGCCGGCGACAGTCACGCTACCGTTGAAGCCCTCGAAGGCGAAGAAGCTGCGGATCACCGCGCCAGTGGCGCCACTGAATGCCATGACGTGGCCGCCGGGCGCGCCGGACGCGACGGAGACGAGAATGTCCGCACGGCCATCGCCATCGAGGTCGCCGCTCCCCACGTTCACACCGCCCGAGAAGCCGCCGAACGCGAGGAACGACTGGAGCAGCGCGCCGCTTTGCCCATCGAACACCTTGACGTGATCGGCACCGGTGAGCGTGCCGACAATCAGGTCGTCCACGCCGTCCCCATTGACGTCGCCGCGAGCCACCGTCACAGCTCCCGTGTAGCCGGGGAAGGCGATGACGCCGAGGCGCGTGGAACCATCGAGGTTAAAGACGGTGGTAGCACCCTGCCCGCCGACGCCCGCGCCGGCGATGATGCCGGTGGGAATCCCGCTCGGCGGTGCGACCGGTGGGTCGGAGATCGTCAGCACCGCGGTTGCCGGGGTACCGAGTGCGGTCGTACTGTCGGCCGGCGCGGTGAGCACCAAGTTCACCGTCTCGTCCCCCTCGACGGTGGTATCGGCGGCGGTCGTAACGGCGAATGTCTTGGTGGTCTCGCCGTCGTTGAAGGTGAGGGTGCCGCTGGCGGCCGTGTAGTCGCTCCCGGCCGTCGCAGTGCCGTCAGTCGTCGCGTAATCGACGGTCAGCGGGCCGTCGCTGCCCGCGGTGCGGGTGACCGTGACGGTTACGGTTCCGCCCTCCGTCACCGAATAGGTCGCGCTGGAGAACTGCACCTGACCGAGGTTATCGACGGAGATGTAGTAGGTGACCGGGCCACTGGAGGTAGGCGTGCCGTCGGTCAGGGTGCCGCTGGCCTCGAACGTCACCTCGTACCGGCCGCGCGCGCTGAACCCGAAGTTGTATTCCTGGTGCCCGCCTTCCAGCACCGTCGTGACGTCGGCCGCGGTGATGCCGTCGGACGTGGCGAACCGCACGTCCGGCCCCCCGGCGGTGTTGAGCCACGCCGAGAAGTGGCCGGGACCGTTGACCGCGAGCAGGCGCAACTCGACTTGGCCGCCCTGGAACGTGCCTGCTTCGATCTCCTCGCCGCCGATGCCGAGGAGCAGCACTTCGGGGTTCGGACTTTGCGGGAGCAGGTAGAACGACTCGCCGACCGCGACGCCCAGGAAGTCGAACTCCGCCCCGGCGAACCCGCCGCTGCGCTTGGTCAGAGCCTCCGGCACGACGGCCAGCAACACGCCGTCCGGCTCGTACTCCTCGTCCGCGTCCTCGTTGTGAACGTGCAGGTCCCACGCGTCGTCTTCATACGCCACCCCGATATCGACGTGCTCGGTGGTCGGCACCGCCTGGAAGTCCTGGAACCCGGCGGCGGTGATGCTGACGGTCGTGAGCGCCGACTGGGCGCTCCCGTCCGACGCGCGGTAGGTGAACGAGTCGGTGCCGGCGAACCCGGTGCCCGGGGTGTAGGTGAACGTGCCGTTCGGGTTCAGCACCAGCGTGCCGAACGTCGGACCGGTCCCCAGGACCGCGGTCAGCGGGTCGCCCTCGACATCGGTGTCGTTGAACAGCACGTTGCCGCGGACGACGTTCCCGGGGCTGACGACGTATGAGTCGGGTGCGGCCACCGGGGCATCGTTGACTGCGTTCACGGTGATGGATACGGTCGCCACGTTCGAGTCATCGGTCCCGTCATTCACCAGGAACGTGAAGCTGTCCGAGCCGTTGAAGTTCGCGTTCGGAGTGTAGGTGCGGGACGCCCCGGTCCCGGTGAGCGTGCCATTGGTCGGCCCGGTCACGATCACGAACGAGAGCGGGTCGCCGTCCACGTCGGTACCGATCAGCGTGATGATGGTGGGCGTGTCTTCGTTCAGAGTGACCGACTGCGGATTCGCGACCGGCGCGTCGTTGACCGGGTTCACCGTCAGCACGAACGTGTCGGTGGCGGTCTGCCCGGCCCCGTCGGTGACGGTCAGGGTGATGGTCGTTGTGCCGAACTGGTTGGCGGCCGGGGTGATCGTCAGCGTGCGGTCCGCGCCGCTCCCACCGAGCACCAGGTTGCCTTTCGGTACGAGCGTGGTGTTCGATGAGGTCGCGGTCACGTTCAGGTCGCCAGCCGGCGTTTCGGTGTCGCCGACGGTGAAGTTCACCATCACCGAATCGTCCTCGTCGATCGTCTGATCGAGCACGTCGGAGATGGTGGGGTCGTCGCCCGGCGGCTCGTCGTTGTCGAAGATGGTGAGCGTCGCGGTGGTCGTGGTACCGAGCAACCCGTTCGCGTCACCCTGGTGATCGATCAAGTAGGTGTTGATGCTCGCCGGGCCGGCCGAGCTGAGCGTCAGGTTGATGGTCTCGTTGCTCTCAACGTCGGTGTCATCGGTGATGGCGACGGTGAACGTCTTGGTCGTCTCGCCGTCGTTGAACGTGAGCGTCCCGCTAGTCGCGATGTAGTCGCTGCCGGCGGTGGCCGTGCCGTCGCTGGTCGCGTAGTTGACGGTGATGCGGCCGTCGCTGCCGCCGGTTCGATTCACGGTGATCGTGGCCGTGCCGTCGCCCTCGTTCACGGTGTACGACGAGGTGTCGAAAGACACCTGCCCGACGCTGTTGACCGAGAAATACACCTTCAGATCGCCGCTCTGAATGAACTGGCCCAGTTCGGTCGTGTTGCCGTCGTCCTGGTAGCCGGAAAGTCGGAACGTGACCTCGTACCGACCGGGCTGGCTGAACCCGTAGTTGTAGTGGTTGTGCCCGCCGGCCAGCACCCAGATGGCGTCGTCAGCGGAGATGCCGTCGGTCGTGTCGAGCCCGTCCGTGTTCGGGTTGGCCACACCGTCGTTGAAGCTCGAAATGAACACCCTCGGACCGTCGGGGGTGTCCTGCCAGACGGAGAACACGCCCGTGCCGGCGGTTCCGTCCGGGTTGAAGTGATCGACGTCCACGAGTGTCGCCTTGACCCACCGCCCCAGCCCGGACACGCGACCCTTCGACTCGGTCGAGGGGTTGTACCGGTCGAAGTCGGACGGCGTCACGTCAGCCTCGACGCCCAGATACAGCACGTCCGGATCCTGATTCTGCGGAAGTTGGTAGAACTGCGCCCCACCGCCGACGCCGACGAAGTCGAACGCGGACGACGACAGCCGGCTGGCGAGCGCCGGAGTGCCGACGTACAGCAGCGCGTCCTCGGCGGAATACAGAATGCTGTTGTCGTCGTCGAATGCGCCGAGCGACCACGTCCCGGCCGCGCCGCCGGTGTAACCGATGGACAGATCGACGTGTTCGGCGGTGAGGAAGGTGTTGAGTGTCGCTGGGACGCTGCGGTCCTCTAATACCTCACAGGCAAAGGGGCGAACCCTCGTCGTCCGCGCGGACGGTCCGAACACGAGCCGCCGAAGGGCACGGGACCAGAAGGAACGGGTCATGAACAAGCTCCTCGGTGTCGGGCGTAGGTGGTCGCTGGGTGCGAGCGGCCGGGTCATTCCGGCGGCAGCGCGAAGTTAAAGTTGGTGTCGGCCCACTGACGGATCTGGCTGGCCGGGATGACCTCGACGTGGCCGTCGGCGTACAGGTAGTTGGCGACGCCGCTCGTGCGCTGCTCGCGGGGTACGTTCGGCCCGCCGCCGCCGAACCGGTTCGGCTGGATGTCGGCGCAAATCCGCCCCCAGACGCCGGTCGTGGTGCGGAACCAGTTGCGCGAGTGCGTGTGGTCCTCGGTGATCGCGGTTCCCTTCTCGTCGGACACGGTGAACACCACGATCGTGCGGGAGGTCGCGCGCATCTTGCTCAGGTACAACGACGCGCCCTCACCCGGCTCGCACACGTACTCGTTCAGAGCGTAGCTGGTGCCCTGGTTCTCTAAACGCTGTTGCCCCTTGGGGTCGGCCGGGCAGATACGGATGCGGTCCACGTTCTCCAGGTACGGCGCGAGCGTGTAGATCCACGTCTTCTCGAAATCGGACGTGCCGTGTGTGGACTTCGGGAACCGCCCGTCGTGGGAGTCGCAGTACATGTGCAGCGCAAGGCCGATCTGCTTGAGGTTGTTCTGACACTTCGCCCGCGCCGCCGCCTCGCGCACCTTCTGGACCGCAGGGAGCAGCAGGCCGATGAGAATCGCGATGATGGCAATGACAACCAGCAACTCGATCAGCGTGAACCCACGCGCAGCGCCGGCGGTAGGGGAGTGAGGCGTGGGAGCCATTGCAGCTTCTCGGACGAAATTAGACCCAGCAATCGAAAACTATGCCGAGATATTAATCTGTATTACCGCAAATGGCAAGAAGAGTCGTTGTTATAATTTTGGCAAATCAGCCTCGGCTCGTTTAGTGAATATTTGTACAATATCTGATTTGAGATGCAGAAGTCGATTATGAGCGGGACTGGGTGCCGCCGAGGGACTCTACCGCAAGCTCATCGGCGGGAGCGAGGGTCCGCACTTCGCGAGCGTGGGCACCGCCCTGCGCGCGGTCAAGGGCCGGCACAACCTGGCGGACATGCTCCTGGAGCAGAACCGGTTGAACGAGGCCGAGGCGCTCTGGCGGGCGGCGCTGGCCCACGACCCGGACTTCCTGCCGGCACAGGTGGGGCTGGGCGAGGTCGCCATCAAGGCGAACAACGGCCCCGGCGTCGAGCGGCAGGTGGCCGCACTGGAGGCGCTGGGCGAGGCGGGAGGCGCCGAGGCCGCGGTGCTAGAGGCGCGGTGGAAGTCGGCGCGGGGCGACCAGGCCGGCGCCGCGGCCGTGCTGGAGGAGGCGATCAAGCGGATGCCGGGCGCGCTGGGGGTGCGGGTGGCGCTCTCCCACGTCCGCATCGCCGCCGACTCGCCCCTCCCCGTGCGAAACACTCTTCGTAACAAACCTCATCCAAGTCGCCGTGAGAGTATCGAGCGGACGCGAAGAAAATGCTGCGATTTCTAGCGTTTGGAAATTCTGACTTGTCGTAGAGCTTGGCCCGCCCGATTTGGGACCGTGTTCCTCTCGTGTCCCAAGATCACGTCTTGCGAACACTCACCCACGCGCGACCTGTCAACCAGCCGGTGTTCGTTCCGCAGATGTGCGAAGTCTCATCTGATTCATCCACCACCGCTCAACCATTCCGCTCTGCATTCCGAGCATCCGCTGTCTTGCCGTTCCGCGCCTCGCGGCGGGCGCATTCCGCACCACGCGAACTCTGCACCCATGTCCTCGCTGGCACCCCCCGAAAACCGCCCTCTCCCTCGGTCCGTGAGCGCTGTACGGAAACTCTGTCCCACTGCCGAAATCAGTGACGACTCACCGCGTTCAGACAGTTGTCACGCCATGATGAGATTCCTCCAGCCGCTCTGGCTCCTCCTGACGACCAGCACGGACTCCGACCTGCGGCAGATGATCGAGTACCTCAAGAAAGAGAACGAGATCCTCCGCTCCAAGCTACCAGACCGCATTACCCTTACCGCCCGCGAACGCTCCCGACTCGTCAAGTTCGGCTCCAAGATCGGCAGCGCGATCCGCGAACTCATCACCATCGTCTCCTACCGCACATTCTGTCGCTGGCGTGCCGACGCCGAGCCGAGCAAGGACAAGAAGAAAGCACCGAAGCGCAAGCCGGGACGCCCGCGGACGAAGGAAGAGATCCGCGAGTTGATCCTGAAGCTGGCCCGGGAGAACAACGGGTGGGGCTCGACCCGCGTGCTCGGCGAGTTGAAGAAGCTCGGGATCACGACCGTCGGCCGCACCACCGTGGCCGAGATCATGCGCGAGGCGGGACTCGACCCCGGGCCCAAGCGCGGCGAGGGCAGCTGGGACGAGTTCGTGAAGCGTCACGCGGCGACGCTCTGGGCCGCGGACTTTCTCACGGTCAAGTCGATGACGCTGACGGGCTTCGTCGACCTGCACCTGCTGTTCTTCATCCACATCGGCAGCCGCCGCGTGTTCGTTTCCAGCCCGACGGCCAACCCCGACTCGGCGTGGGTGACGCAGCAGGCGCGGAACGTCTCGATGCAGATGGAGGACTGGGGGCTGGCGGCGCGCATGCTCATCATCGACCACGACACCAAGTTCACCCGGTCGTTCGACGCGGTGTTCGAAGTGAACGACACCGAAATGAAGCGCGTCGGCCCGCGAAGTCCGAACATGAACGCGTATTCGGAGCGGTTCGCACAGACCTTGAGGAAAGAGGCGTTGGACCACTTCGTGGTGTGCGGCGAGAAGCACCTCAACCACATCGTCCGCGAGTTCCTGACCCATTATCACGAGGAGCGTCCGCACCAATCGCGCGGTAACGTGCCGCTCAGCGATGCCGA
>VGZJ01000257.1 GCA_016872595.1 Planctomycetota bacterium | reverse complement strand
CGCGAAAAACGAAACGGGGGTAGGGGGCGGTGCGCCTGGATCGGCCGAATGGGTACTTCTGCGGCCCGGAACACGCTCATGACGACGAGAAACGACTGTCAGACATCCGCTACTGAATAATCCGGGCCAGCGTGATCTCGCCGGCGCTGGCCTTCGTCGTGATGTTGCCCTGCGCGACGGTCAGCGTGTCGTTGCCGGTGTCGATCTTCGCCTCGCGGTTCCCCTTGCTCAGCGTGTACGAATCGTTCCCCTTGCTGACCGTGAGCGCGAGGTTCCCCTCTTGCACGGTCACGGTGTAGTCGCTCTTCACGGTCTCGGTGAACTTGCCCGTGCCCACGGTCACGGTCCGGTCGCCCTTGCTCACCGTCAGTTTGTCGTAGCCCTCGCTGACCGTGCGCTCGCGGTAGCCCTTCGTGATGGTGATGCTCTCGAAGCCCTCCTGCACCGTGAGCGTGCGGTTGTTCTTGATCTGGATGAACTGGTCGTGCTCGACCTTCAGGTCGTCGTCGTTCTCGACGAAGCGGTGGAAGTCCTTTTGGGCGTGGAAGTAGATGTCCTCTTTGCCCTTCTTGTCCTCGAACCGCAGTTCGTTGAAGTCGGCCTCGCCGCCGCCTTTGGTGGAGCGCGTCTTGAGGCCGCTTTGGGTCATGTTCGCGGGCAGCGCGTACGGCGGCATCTGCTCGGCGTTGTACACGCGGCCCGTGATCAGCGGGCGGTCGGGGTCGCCTTCGAGGAACTCGACCACGACCTCTTGCCCCATGCGCGGGGTGAACACCATGCCCCACTGCTTCCCGGCCCACATCTCGGACACGCGGACCCAGACGAACTGTTCTCGTTCTTCTGCCCCACGCGGTCCCAGAAGAACTGCACCTTCACGCGGCCGTACTTGTCGGTGTAAATCTCCTCGCCGCTCGGCCCGACCACGACGGCGGTTTGCGCGCCGGCGATGTGCGGGCGCGGGGTGGTGGGGGCCGGGCGGAACGGCACCGCGGCCGGCGCGACCACGAACGTGTTGGCGTACTCCGCGGCCCCGGCCCCGCCGCCGCTGATCCACTCCTCGCTCGCGCTGTGGGTCACTTCGAGGAACACGTAATCGCCGTCGTCGGTCGGGTGGTTCGTCAGGGCGAACTTGCCGCCGGGCACGAACGACGAGCACCGGCTCGCGCCGGTCGCGGTGTCGAACCCGGCTTCCACCTGTTCCATGCGCGCCTTCGAGAGGGCCGCGCCGTCGCCCCCCACCGGGTACCCGCCGGGGTAATCGAACAGGTCGAACTTCGCGATCCCGGTCAGTTCCACCGTGGTCGCGGTCGTCTTCAACAGGTTGGTGGCCGGCGTCTCGAAGTTGTAGTCGGTGTGGGTGTGCTTGCCCGACGGGAACGCGAACGCGCGGTCCCAGCTCGAAACGGCCTCCGCGCGCGGCATATCGGGCCGGTACTCGACGGTGCCGTGCGGGGCGCAATCGAAGTACGCCGACGGCGCGTCGGCCAGAACCAGCGTGTGCTTGCCGGCCTCGAACTCGAAGTAGTAGTAGATGCCGTACTCTTCCATCAGCCGCGAGACGAACGCGAGCGCGGTCTCGCGGTACTGCACGCAGCACTCGCGCGTCGGGTAGGTGCCAGTGAGTTGGAACTGATAATCGGTGAGGCCGAAGCGGTCGAACGTGTCGGTGATGATCGCGGCGGGTGTCTTGTTCTGGAAGACGCGGCAGTCGGTGGTGCGGGTCAGGAACCAGAGCCACGGCACCACGTCGGCCCGGTAGTGGCGCTTGTCGCGGTCGGTGTGCGCGCCGGCGACCAACTTGCGCACGAACCCGTGGAACACGCGCGGCCCGTCCTCGGGCAGGTTCACGGTCCACCCGACGGCCTTGCCGACGAGGTCGGCCGCGGCAATCGCCGGGTTCTCGGAAACGAGGTCGAGAGAGAACTCGAACGGCGCGGACAGCCGCTCGCGCCCGGTGAACCCGGTGCAGACGACCGCGTCGGTTCCGAGCGGGCTGGTGAACGTGATCCGCCGCCGGTTCTGCGAAAGGGCCATTGGTTCGGTCCCAAGTCAAAAGGTCGAAAGTCGTAACGTCGAAGGCACGTGGTGCCGGTCTTCGACTTTATGACTTTCGACCTTACGACGTTCGACGATGGAACTCAGCCGGAGATGGCCTTGGCGAGATCGTAGAAGATGCGCGGCGTTTCCTTGTTCGCGTTGTCGATGCCGAGTTCGACGAACAGGTACTCGATCTTCGTGAAGTTGATGGAGATGTTTTCCGTGGGGCGGTCGCCCCCGCTGCTCACGGAGTACCCGCTGATGATGCAGTTCTCCAGTTTGTACTCGATGTAGGTCTGAAGCTCTCGGTCCGCGGTGCGGACGAAGTGGATCGTGGCGGGGATGCCCTTGCCGATGAGCGCCTCTTGCATGAACGCGAACGAGGACTTGTCCATCGACTTCGTCACGACGATCTCACTGACCGCAGGGGCCGACGCTTCCCGGTCGGCCTTCGGTCCGTACTGCAAATAGATCGGCATGACCCTGCTCCTCGTAGTGGGGCGTCGCCCCGGTAGTTGCGGCCGTTGCTTCGCGGCCCGTGCTTGGTGCCTAAGTTACGCCCGGTGAGCCGCGATCCTCTCACGGCTTTTTGCCGCCCGTGCGAAAAAACGTCCGGCCGCGGCGCGGGGCACACAACCGCCCCCGCCCGCGCCGTTCCGCGCCCGCGCGGCACGCCGCCGCCCCAGTTCCGCCCCGCGGTGATACACTACCCCGTAGAGCGCCCCTCTCCCGTTCTCACCGCCGGAGGCACACACATGGCCGGGCCCGCACTCCCGATGGACGACCGCGACGGCGTCATCTGGTACAACGGCAAACTGCTCCCGTGGCGCGACGCGAAAGTTCACGTCCTCGTCCACAGCCTCCACTACGGCAACTCGGTGTTCGAGGGCGAGCGCATCTACAACGGCAAGGTGTTCGAGCTGACCAAGCACTCCGAGCGGCTCGTCAAGTCCGCGAAGATGCTCGCCTACGACCTGCCGTACACCGTCGAAGAACTGGACGCGGCCACGCGGCTCGTCGTCGCCGAGAACAAACTCGACGGCGGGTACGTGCGGCCGCTCGCGTGGCGCGGGGCCGAGGTCATCGGCGTCTCCGCGGCCGGCACGAAGGTCCACGTCGCCATCGCCGCGTTCCCGTGGGGTGCGTACTACGCGCAGAAGGCGATCAAGCTGTGCACCAGCCGCTGGAAGCGGCCCAGCCCCGAAAGCTCGCCCGCCGGGAGCAAGGCCGCCGGCCTCTACATCATCTGCACCCTCGCCAAAGACGAGGCCCTCGCCGCCGGCTACCAAGACGCCCTCATGCACGACTACAAGGGCCGCCTCTCCGAGGCGACCGGCGCGAACCTGTTCCTCGTGCTCAACGGCGAGTTGCACACGCCCACCACCGAAACGATCCTCAACGGCATCACCCGCCAGACCGTAATGGCGCTGGCCCGCACGCGCGGGATCAAGGTGGTCGAGCGCGAAATCTGGCCCGACGAACTGGCGAAGGCGAGCGAAGTGTTCCTCACCGGCACCGCGGTCGAGGTGCAGCCGGTCGCGTCCATCGACAAGCTGCAGTACGAAGTCGGCCCGGTCACGCAGGCCCTCATCGCCGACTACGCGGCGCTCGTGCGGAGCTAACCCATGCGTAGCGCCGTCACCATCTCGCTCGTGCCCGAAGCGCGCGGCGGGCCGTTCGTGTACTGGGACGACCTCGCCGCCGGGTGCCGGGCCGCCGCCGCGCTCGGGTTCAACGCGGTCGAAGTGTTCCCGCCGGGGCCGGACGCCGTGGATCGCGCCGCGCTGCGCGAACTCCTCGACGAAACCGGCCTCGCGCTCGCCGCGGTCGGCACCGGCGCGGGGTGGGTGAAGCACAAGCTGTCGCTGACCAGCGCGGACGCCGCCACGCGCGACAAAGCGGTCGCGTTCGTGCAGCGCACTATGGACCTCGCGGCGCAGTTCGGCGCGCCCGCCATCATCGGGTCCATGCAGGGCAAGTGGGAAGGCACGGTCCCGAAGCCGACCGCGCTCCGCTACCTCGGCGGCGCGCTGTTCAAGCTCGACGAACACGCCGCGGACCTCGGCCACACGCTCCTCTACGAACCGCTGAACCGCTACGAAACGAACCTCATCAACACGCAGGGCGACGGCGCGCAGTTCCTCGCCGGCCTCGGCACGCGCAACGTGAAGTTGCTCGCCGACCTGTACCACATGAACATCGAGGAGACGAACCTCGCGGACGCGCTGCGCGCTGCGGGGCCGTATGTGGGCCACGTCCACTTCGCGGACTCGAACCGCCGCGCCGCGGGGCTGGGCCACACCGACTTCGCGCCGATCGTCGCCGCGCTGGTCGAGATCGGCTACACCGGCTACCTGTCGGCCGAGGTGCTGCCCCTGCCCGATAGCGATGTCGCCGCGCGCACCACGATTGAGAGCTTTCGGAAGTACGTGTCGTAGGGTGGGACACGGCTTCGCGCCGTCCCACCGTGCCTCAGCGAAGAAGGTGGGAAACTCTTGTCGGGTGGGACACGGCTTTGCGCCGTCCCACCTTTGCCGCACGAAGAAGGTGGGACGGCGCAGAGCCGTGTCCCACCCGACAAGAACGCTCCCCCATCCTCGTTCCCTTCCCCAGCACGTTCGCAAGCGCCCAGTTTCGCGCTCGTTTCGCCGCACAAACTTGAATCAAACCTGTTGACGCCCCGGAAACGCGGGGTTATAGCCGCCCCGCTTTCTCACACACTCTTGGCGCGGGGCACGACGCCCCACGGGAACGGGAGCCGGGGTCCGCTGGGGCGGAACCCGGCGCACGCACCGGCCGCGCCGCGGATCGCTCCGCGGCGCGACAGGGGGCTTGCCGGGGCGGACCGTTCCCCAGCGCGGGGTAAGGAGGCCATTGGTGTCCCAGACAACGAAATGGAACTGGAAGCGGGTGGCGGCCAACCTGCTGCTGGTGCCGCTGCTGGCCGGCGGCGCGGTCGCCGTGGTCCACGCCCAGTTCGGCAAGGGCGGGCCGACGACCGGCGCGCCCGGGGCGAGCGCCGCGAACCGCGCGCCCGGCGCGCGGCCGAGCACCGGCGACCCGAAGCAGCTCCTCAAGGACGGGCGCACCGCGCTCGCCGAGGGGCGCTACACCGAGGCCCAAGACCTCGCGCAGGCGGCGGAGTCCAACAACCCCGGCGGCAAGTGGGGGCTGTTCGACGACACCCCGACCGCGCTCCGCAAGGACATTCAGAGCGCGAAGGCCAAGGCCGACCGCGCGCAATCGGAAGCGCTCGTGAAGCAGGCCAAGGCGCTCGCCGCCAAGCCCGCGCAGAACGAGGCCGAGCGCGCCTACAACCTCGACACCGCGCTCCAGATGGCCCGCCGCGCCGACGGCCTGCACGGGCCGTACTCCGCGTGGGACATGGGCGACCGCGCCGACAAGCTCGTCAAGGAGCTGCAAGACGCGCGGGCCAAGATCAAGGCGGCCCCGACGCGCCCGGCCGGGAACCCCGGCGACCAGATCGCGACGCGCCCCGGCACCACCCCCGGCGGGATCGCGCAGACCGGCTACACCAACACCCCGGACGCCAAGAAGCAGGCCGCGACCAAGCTCATGGCCGACGGCCGCGCGCTCGCCGATCAGGACAACTTCGCCGGCGCGAAGGCCAAGTTCCTCGAGGCCGACAAGCTCAGCGCCCCGTTCGCGCCGAACGAGTACAGCCCCGGCTACGCGCTCCAAGAGCTGAACGCCCGCGGCGCGGCGGCGATGGACCGCCTGCTGCGCGACGCGCAGGGCCACGCCGCCAACGGCGACTTCGTAAAGGCCAACGTGTGCCTCACCAGCGCCGGCACCGTGGCCGCGTCGCTCGGCTTGTACTCCAAGCCGGTCGATGAGGCGAAGGCCGCGCTGTACATCGCCTCGGTCGGCAAGTTCGGCACCGCGCCGCCCAGCGGCGTCGCCCCGATCCCCGGCGCGCCGGAGCACCTGATCCCCGCGGGCCAACCGGGGGGCACCGTGCCCACCGTGCCGCGGGGCACGCAGACCGTGTACGGGGGCGGCGCGCCCGGCACCCCGGCCGGCACCAACGGCGCGCAACTGCTCGCGCAGGCCGAGATCGAGTTCAAGGCCGGCGAGTTCGACACCGCCGAGCGCCTCGCGCGCCAAGCCCACAACCTCGGGCTGCAAGAGAAGTCCCGCGCCCTGCTCACGAGCATCGACACCGAGCGCTACGCCCGCAAGCAGCGGGTCGCGGCCGAGTCGGTGAAGAACGCGCGGACCGCCTACGAGCAGAAGGACTACGAGCGCGCCGTCGGCGTGCTGGTGCTGATCGATGCCAACCTGCTGAGCGACGAGGCGAAGGCCGCCCGCGCCAAGATGCTGAGCGAGTGCCGCGTCGAGCTGGCGAAGTTGGGCAAGAGCGACGTGGTCGCCGTCGGGGGTACACAGCCCGTCGATAAGACGCCGCTGCCGGGACCGGGGGACCTGACCAACCCGCCGGGGACCGCGCGCGTCACCGACAACGGCGCGAGCACCGCCGACGCGCTCCGCACGGTCCAGTTCCAGAAGCTCCGCAGCGAGGGGCTGAAGGTGCAGGCCGACGCGCAGGCCGCGTTCGGTCGCGGCGAGACCGACCTCGCCATGCAGATGCTCGTCGAGTACTCGAACTGGGTCCGGGCCAGCGGGCTGGACGTGGGCAGCATCGGGCGGCTCCTGCGCCCGGTCGAGGGCCGGCTCCAGACGTTCCAGATGATGAAGGGCCAAGCCGACGCGCTGGCGCGCCAGAACAAGGACAAGCGCGACGCCAAGGAGATGATCGCCAGCCGCGGCATCGCCGAAGAGGACCGCAAGCAGGCCGTGGCCGCGAACATGCGCGCGTACCACGACCTCGTGAAGAAGGGCGACCTCGCCGGGGCCGAGCGCGTCGCGCTCCGCACCAAGCAGCTCGACCCGGACGACCCGGCCGTGGGCGCGATGTACGAGATGGCCAAGCTTACGCGCCGCGTGAAGGAGGCCGAGCAGATCAAGGCCGAGCGCGAGAAGTTCTTCCTCGGCGGGATGAACGACAACGAGCGCATCGGGCCGCTCGTCACCCACGAGGACCCGGTCGCCATCAAGCTCGATTCGATCATGCGGTCGCGCCAGCGCGGGTCGGGCAACGACCACTACCTGCGCACCCGTACCCCGGCCGAGTTCGAGATCGAACTGAAGATGGAGAAGCCGGTCTCCATCGAGTTCACGCAGACCCCGCTCGATCAGGCGGTCGCGAACCTGAAGCAACTGACCGGGCTGCCGCTGGAAATCGACCGCCGCGCGCTGGCCGACGAGAACATCAGCGAGGTGCGCCCCGTCACCCTCAGCGGCGGCACCCCGGTGGCCGCGAAGCACCTGCTCGCGTTCACCCTCGATCAGGCCGGCCTGAGCTACGTGATCGAGCGCGACATGGTCATCGTGACCACGACGAAGAAGTCCAAGGGCCGGATGGTGACGAAGGTGTTCTCGGTCGCCGACCTCGTGACCCCGGTGCCGAACTTCGCGCTGCCCGACTACACGAACTTCGACAAGATGCTGTCGAACA
This sequence comes from Planctomycetota bacterium, assembly GCA_016872595.1. Classification (GTDB taxonomy): domain Bacteria; phylum Planctomycetota; class Planctomycetia; order Gemmatales; family Gemmataceae; genus Gemmata. The sequence goes on along the minus strand of VGZJ01000257.1, from coordinate 1,740 downwards.
ACCCGCTGAAGAGCGGGAACCTCGTGGTACAAGGGCTGAACACGCCGGGGAGCATGCCGACCCCGCACCTGCCCACGCACGGGCTGGGCGGCGGCCAACCGGCCAGCGTTCAGACCGGTGGCCCCACGCTGCCGGGCCAGTTCGCCAGCGCGCCGGGCATCCAGCAGACGCCCTACGCGGGCGGCGGCAACCGGCTGGAGACCAGCCCGCTCGCGGGTTCGTCCAACGTGACCTACGCCAACAACAGCAAGCACGAGCAACTCATTAAGCTCGTGACGAGCATGGTTCGGCCGTTCACGTGGGACGGGCACGGCGGCGCGGGCAAGATCGAGTACTTCGACATCGGCCACGCGCTGGTCGTGAACCAGACCGCGGACGTGGTCACGGAAGTGCAAGACCTGCTCGAAGCGCTCCGCCGGCTGCAAGACCTCGCGGTCGCGGTGGAAGTGCGGATCGTGTCGCTGGCCGAGTCGTTCTACGAGCGCATGGGCATCGACTTCTCGGTGAACATCAAGACGAACACGACGAAGTTCGAGCCGGCGCTGACGAGCGGGACGTTCCGCCCGGCCCCGTTCATTAACGACATCAACAACACGGGCGTGACGGTCGGGCTGACCCCGGCCGGGACGTTCACCCCGGACCTCGACGTGCCGCTCCGCACGACGACGTTCAACCGCGCGATCCCGGGGTTCGGCAACTACCCCAACGCGCCGGGCAACAACGGCGGCCTCGCGTTCGGCCTCGCGTTCCTGAACGACATCCAAGTGTACACGTTCATGGAAATGGCGCAGGGCGACCAGCGGTCGAACATCATGCAGGCCCCGAAGCTGACCCTGTTCAACGGCCAGACGGCGACGCTGGGCGTGCAGGACTCGCAGTTCTTCGTGACCAGCGTGCAGGTGCTCTCGGTGAACGGGCAGATCATCTTCGTGCCCCAGAACCAGCCGCTCAACGGCCCGGACACGAGCATCAACGTGACGATCCAAGCCATCGTGTCGGCCGACCGCCGGTTCGTGCGACTGAACCTGCCGCTCCAGCTCGCGGCGCAGGCCGGGGCGTCGGTGCCGCTGTTCCCCGTCACCACCTTCATCACCCCGGTGTTCGAGGGCGGTAGCCAAGGCCAGCCGGTTCCGTTCACCCAGTTCCTGCAACAGCCGGCGTTCACCAGCCTGAACATTCAGTCCAGCGTGGTGTGCCCGGACGGGGGCACGGTGATCCTCGGCGGCCTCAAGACGATGCGCGAGAGCCGCAACGAGTTCGGGCCGCCGTTCCTCAGCAAGATCCCGTACCTGAACCGCCTGTTCAAGAACGTGGGCGTCGGGCGCGAGGGCCGGCACGTGATGGTGATGGTGACGCCCCGCATCATCATCAACTCGGAAGAGGAGATCATCCAGACGGAAGGCCGCGTGCCGGGCGCTCCGGGCGGGCCGTGATCCGAGCGAAGTGACGTTCGCCGCTGGCGGCTTCGCGGGGGAAACCTCGCGGAGCCGCCAGCGGCTTTTTTTGTTCCTGAGTTGGACACATCGCGTGCCCGAAAAGCTATTCGGTTTTTGCGCGCCCGAAAGCCTGAACCCCTTGTTATCATTGGGCATTGTCCGGAAAAAGCTATTCAGAACAACGATCCGCGAGAGGGCTAGAAGGTAGCGTATTCTGTGTGTAAACTCTTGCGTGATCATCTTTTCGCTGGAGGCGGCTCAAACGTGGAGGTCGGCAGGATGCCTTACCACTGGCCCAAGGATA
>VGZJ01000256.1 GCA_016872595.1 Planctomycetota bacterium | reverse complement strand
GAACCGTTCGACCGTGGTCGGGACCTCATCCGGGTGCGAAAATCGTTGCGGACCACCCTTCGCGGGGGTACTTTGTGGCCGCACGGCCGATTTGCGTTTCCAGAGGCGTTCATCTGGGAAAGATCGGATGAATAGGCCATCGATCGCTATTGCGCAACGAGTCTAATGCTCCACGCGGGGTATCGCCGTGCCGCCCGGCAGGCGGCACCTACTCTGCCAACTTCCGCAGCGCCTCGTCGGTGAGTCGGTACACCGTCCACTCATCCATCGGTTGCGCGCCGAGCGACTTGTAGAACGCAATCGACGGCGCGTTCCAGTTCAGTACGGACCACTCGACGCGGGCGCAGTCGCGCGCCACGGCCAGTCGCGCGAGTTCGACCAAGAGCGCCTTCCCGTGGCCCTTGCCGCGGACCTCCGGCACAACGAACAGGTCTTCGAGGTAGATGCCGGGTTTGCCGCGGAAGGTGGAATAGTTGTGGAAGAACAGCGCGAAGCCCACCACCGCGCCCGCGTCTTCGGCCAACAGCACTTCCGCGTACGGGCGCGGGCCGAACAGGTGCGCGTGCAGGTCGGCGTCGGCGAACGTGACCGCGTGCGCCAGTTTCTCGTACTCCGCGAGCGCGCGGATCAGTCGCGCGATGGTCGGCACGTCGGCGGGCGTCGCGGGGCGGATCATGGCGTTCCTTCGGCGCGCTACTTCTTCACCGTGACCCAAATGACTTCGCTCGCGTAGCCGATCTTCACCACGAAGTTGATCGCCACGTAGCCCTGCACGCACACCGGCACGTCGGTGCATTCCGCGGCGGTCGCGTCGGCCTTGAGGGTGATGTGGCCCGTGCTGCCGAGGCCGAGCAGCGTCTTGCTCTTGCCGTCCACCATCGTCACGCCCGGCGGCAGCGGGTTGCCGAACTGCTGGCCGAGGTGCCGCAGGATCACGTCGAGGTTCACGTCCTTCGTGTAGTGCGGCCCGCGCAGCACTTGCACGTCGATCTTCACTTCCTCGCCCGGCTTCAGCGTGATGCGGGTCTGTTTCACCTTGATGGCCGCGATGTCCGACGGGCCGGTCACGGCGACGGCGATCATGCCCACGTCGAACCGCGCGCGCCCGCCGCCGGGCGCGTAAATCTCCTCCACCGAAATCGCGCTCTTGGTCAGCGTCACCGGCTTGCCGGCCTCGTCGGTGGCGTCCGCGGTTCCGGTCACCGTTACCGCCGCGGCGTCCACCTTCGCGTCGGCCGCGGCGCTGACCACGAGAAGCCCCTGCGTCATGTTCGCGGGGATCGTGAGCGCGTTCACGGTTACGCCCGCGGGCAGTCCCCGCACTTCGACCTTCACCGGGCCGGCGAACCCGTTGGCGCGGGCCACTTGGATGTACCACGCGGTGCGCGAGCCGGGGCCGATCATCGCCTTCGACGGGTCGCACTTGATCGTGAAGTCCGGGCGCGCGAAGTCGATTTCGAGGTAGTAGATGAAGGCGTCGCCGCCCTTGTTGTTCAGGTCGCGCACGCGGACGACGAAGTCGCCGTCGGTCGCGGGCGTGAAGACGAGGCCCGCGTCCTTGCCGAACAGGTCGTCGTTCGAGGCGACGATCTTGCCGTCCGGGGTCATCACGTCGATCTGCGAATCGAGCTGGCTGGTGAGCGGGGTGCCGAACCGCCGGGCGAACACTTCGATCCGCACCGGCTTGCCCTTCGCCGCGGTGAACACGTAGTGGTCGAGGTCGCGCTTCTGCCCGATGCGGCCGTTCGCGCCGCCCGGCAGCGACACGCGCGTCGCCTGCTTCGGCGTGTCGTTCGGCTCCGTCTCTTCGACCAGCGGCAGCGCCGTGACGACGACCGGCACCGGGTTCGTTTCGAGGCCGTTCTGCCGCAGCGGGACCGTGTGAACGCCGGTGACGGCGGGGGCGGTGATCGTCCAGTCCTTGCCCGCGGTCGCGGCGCTGCCGACCGGGAACGCCTTCACCGGCTTGCGCGGGTTCGCCGCGAGCGGGAACGAGTGCGTCGCGCGCGGCGCGTCGGTCAGCACGAGCGCGTAGGCCCAGCGCGGGTCGCCGTCGTACTTGGCGTCGCGCACGGCGACGGTATACGTGCCGTCCTTGGGCGCGGTGAACGTGAGCACCGGGTCGGCGAAGTAGCCGTCGTCCGCGGCGGCCTGCTCGCGCCCGTCGGCGTCGTACACCGCGATCAGCGGGTCGGCGTGCTTTTGCAGGTCGTGAATCTTGTCTTGGATGCGGGCGCAGATCACTTCGAGCGTGAGCGTCTGCCCGGCCTTCGCGGGGAAGGAGTAGTAATCGACGGCTTCCGCGAGGCGGATGCGCCCGCACACCACCGACGGCACGGGCACCGGCACCGGCTTCGCCATTGTGGACGGCGCGGGCTTCTCGGCCACAACGGGCGCGTCCACGATCACGAGTTGACCGAGCGACGAGATGCCGAGCGCGGAGGCGATGCGGAACTCGCGCACGCCGAGGGCCGCGTTCGCCGCGACCGTGACCTTGAGCTTGCAGGACGGGACGTTCGCCGCGGGCAGCTTCGGGTCGGCCTTCGCCGGCGGGGTGCCCGCAATCACTTCCGCGGTGACGCCGCTCCCTTCGACCAGCACCTTGTACGCGCCGGCGAGGGAACTGGTGCGGCAATCGACGACGACTTCCGCCGCGGTGCCGCGCTGCACCGCGACCGGCGTGACGTGCGTCACCATCGGGAACGAGGTCTGCGCGCCGGCGACCTGCGCGGAAACCATCACACACAGAAATGCGAAGGCGGTACGCATGGGAAGCCTCTCGGCGAGCGTCGCCATTGAGTGGGGGGTGAAAAAGACAGAAGAGTTTTGACAGGATGAACACGATGAACAGAGACGAATGAAGAGGGGTTACCTCTTCATCCTGCCTTTCATCGTGTTCATCCTGTCAAAAGCGGTCTTGCTGCCTTGTTACTTCCCCGGCACGTAGCCGTCCTTCGCCAGTTCGAGCAGCACCTTGTCGCCGGTGGCGAGGACGAACTCTTGCTTCACGATGCCGACGTCTTTGGCGAACCAGATGCGCACGGTCGTCTTCGCGCCGGCGACGTCCATGTCCTTGCCTTCCACTTGGACCGCGGTGAACTTCACGCCCTGCACCTCGATCTTTTCGGCGTCGTCCACGACTTTCAGCGTGCCCTTAATGGTCTGGGTGCCGAGCTTGCTGTTGATGTCCCACGTCGCGCCCTTCTTGACCGGCAGCGGGAGCAACTTGATGTACGGGTCGAGCTTGTCGTCCTTCACCTTCGAGCGGTACACGCCGTCGGCGCGCACGAGCATGGTCTCGCTGGTCTTGGCCTCGGTGCCGACGACCGTGTCGAACTGGAACTGCTCCTCGCCGCCGACCTTGTCCACCTTGCTGACGCGGACCTCGATCTTGTTATCGCCGACCTTGTAGGTCCACTTGGAGTCCTTCTTGGCCGGGAGGTAGTTGTCGGCGGGCGCGCCGCCCTTCGGCTGCGCGAGTACCGCGCCGCCGATCAGCACCACCGCCGCGCCAAGCAGAAGACGGGTCGCGTGCGACATCCGGGGAACTCCTGAACGATTAAGGTACGGGAGCAGACAGTATAGGAATCGCCCCACCAGTTTAGCCGCGAGCCGCCAGCGAGCGCGAGCGTTTTCCTACTTCCACACCGGCTCCGCCACCTTTTGCCCTTGCGCGGCCTTGCCCACCTGCGCGGCGTCCGCGAGCGGGGCGAGCAGTTTCGCGTCGGGGACCGGCTTCCCGGTCGCCTTCCACACGCCCTTCTTCAGCAGCGCGTCCGATGCCGAATAGTACCCTTCCGGGGCGAACGCGAGCCACTGGTCGTCCGCGCCGCTCCACAGCGTGACGAGCAGCCGCGCGTCGGCCGCGTCCCACACCTTCACGGTGCCGTCCGCGCCGCCGCTGGCGATCCGCTTCGCGCCCGCATCGACCGTGACCGCGAACACCACGGAGCCGGCCTGCATCGCCTTGAGCTGTGCCGCGGTCTTCGGGTCGAGCGTGCGAACGGTGCCGTCCGCGCCGCCCACCACAACCACCGTGCCCTTCGGGTCGATGGCGATTTCGTGGGTCGCGGTGCCGGCCCCGCCCGCGCGCCGGGCGCGCTCCGCGGTCTTCGGGTCGTACCAGCTAATCAGCGGGTCGAGTCCCGCGGCCAGCACCTGCGCGCCGCTCGGCAGCACCGCGACCGCCAGCACCTCTTGATCGGTGCCGCTGAGCGTGAACTTCCCCTTGCCCGTGGCCGTGTCGACGATGCGCCCGGTGCGGTCCTTGCTCGCGGTCGCGTACCAACTGCCGTCTGGGGCGAACGCCACCGCGTACACGAAATCCGAGTGCCCGGTGAAGGTGTGGAGGGTTTTCGCCGTTGCCACGTCCCACAGGCGCACGGTCTTATCGAAGCTGGCGCTGACGAGCTTCGCGCCGTCGGCGCTAAAGCTGACGCACGACACCGTATCGAGGTGCCCGCCGAGGGTGTGCAGCAGTTTCCAATCGGTAGTGTCGAAGAGGCGCAAGTCGCCGCGCGCCGACGGCTGCCCGCCGGCGACCGCGAGCAGCTTGCCGCCGGGCGCGAACTTGAGGTCGTTGACCGCGCCGAGGACGTTCGTGAGCACCTTCACCGGCTTCGCGGTCGCCAAGTCCCAGACGGTCACGCGGCCGTATGTGCCGGTGGCGAGCAGCTTCCCATCGGGGCTGAACGCGACCGCCGCGACCGGCGGCAACGGCCCCACCGGAAGGGTCAGTTCGAGCGGGCCGGGCAGGTTCGCGGTGCGCGGTAGCGCCGCCTTCGTGCTGAAGATCACGTCCAACTTGCGAACCGGGCGCGCCGGGCCGACAACGGCCGTTCCCTCGTCGTCCTTCGGCTTCACGCCCAGCGGCGCGCCGGCCGCGACCCACTTGCGGATGGTGGCGATGTCGTCGGCCGACAGCGGGTCCGCGTCGAGCGGCATCGCGCGCTTCTTGTCTTTGCTGGTCAGCAGTGTGACGAGCAGCGACTCGTCGGGCTTACCGCTCACGAGCACCGGCACCTTACCGCCGGCGCTGCCCTTGTTGATGTGTTCGGGCTTGTCGAGGGCCAACCCCGCGGACACGTCCACGTCCGCGAGCCGGCGCTCCGAGTGGCACACGACGCAGTGCTTCCGCAGGACCGGCCGCACGTCCTGCCAATAGGTCGGGTCCGCGCCGAATGAGGCCCCGCCGAGAGCGCCGAGGACGCAGAGGGAGAGAAGGAGGCGTGTCATGCGGAAGAGTGTACCAGAAGACGGAAGAGTGTGATCCGCAGATTGCGCAGCTGGACACAGATTGAAAGGCAGAGAATGCAGGGCTTGAAAGACCACGCTTCTCTCTTCCTCTCGGATTTCTGCCTTCCTCATCTTCCTCTGTGACTCTGTGGTACAATCTCTTCTGCCTTCTCTGCCTTTCAATCTGTGTCCAGCTGCGCAATCTGCGGAGCAACTCTTCCGGCCCCGGACGTTACTTCTTCGGCGCGACCTTGAGGACGAACGAGTCGCTGTGGCCGCTCTCGGTGGGGCGGTACATCTGCTCGCCGCGGGCCGGGGGCAGGGCGAACTCGCCCGCGAACTCGGCCAGCACCACGAACTCGGCCGCGGCGCTACCGGCGTGCTCGTAGTGGAAGCACGTCATCGCCTCGCGGTCCTCGCGCAGCACCGGCGCGAACTGCTCCGGCGGGGCCGCGAACCGGCGGTCGGACGCCGGGACCGTCTCGAACCCGGCCGGCTTCGGGCTTTCGATCAGGAAGTATTGCAGGTGCCCGGCCCCGGGCGCGGCGGTCACGCGCACCTTCACGTAGCTGCCCAGCGGCACCGTCGCGCCGCTCTTCAGCTCGGTCCACTTCCCGTCGGCGTCGCGGACGCTGACCGTGCGCGCGACCTTGATGCCGTGGTCGCGGGCCTCGACGCGCCCGCCGTTGGTGCGGGTGAACGACACCGACACGCGGACCAGCGCCCCGGCGCTGGCCTTCTCGCCGGTCGCGCGGATCACGTTCGCGCCGGCCTTCAGGTCTTTGCCCGCGTACCGCACGACCTTCGATTCCGGCGTGTCGAGCTTTGTCTTACCCAACTCGGTGCCGTTGAGGGCCACGGTCACGGTGCCGCCCGCCGCGGGGCCGGCCTGCACCGCCGCGAGGTAGTCGCACAGCGCGTACAGCACGTGCGCGGTGTCCTTCGTCGAGTCCCAGCGGTCGCCGCGCTTCGTGCTGTGGAAGTACGCCAGCACGCCCGGAATCAGCGGGTCCTTCGGGTCGTGGGCGACGAGCGCCTTGAGCACGGTCGCGGTCACTTCGATGGTGTTGTCGCCCCAGCGGGAGAACCCGGCCTTGGTCCAGAACACGCGGTCGCCCGACTTCTGCGCCCGCTTGCGCAACTCGGCCGCGAGCTTGTCGGCCAGTTCCTTCTTGCCGTGCTTGGCGGCCAGTTCCAGCGCGAAGGCGTGCCCGGTATCGGACAGGTCCGCGCGCCCAACGGACTTCTCGATGCGCGCGAACCACGGCTTCACGTCCACGTTCGCGCGCTTGGCGCGCTCGGCGTCGTAGGCCGCGACCCACAGGCAGAACATCACGTCGTTGATCTCGGTGTGCCGCCCGGTGTTGTTGGGGAACGCCTTCGCCCAGTCGCCCTTGAGAGCGGCGTCCCACTGCGGCGCGGTCGCGTTGAGGTAACCGGCGAGCCGCGCCAACCCGTTGGGGATGGTGTTCGCGTTCGGGCACGGGTAGCCGGTTTCTTCGGCCGCGAGCAGCCCGAACAGCGCGTAGGGCGTCATCATCTCGTGCGTCGTGCCGCTGCCCTGCCAGCCCCAACCGCCGTCCGGCTGTTGCAACTCGATCAGCCGCTTCTGCCCGGCCTCCACCACCTTCGGCAGTTTCTGTTCCAGCACCTTGACCGTGCTGAGGCCGGACTGCTTGAGGATCAGCCCGACGCGCAGCGCCGGGAGGAACCGGCTCATGGTCTGTTCGACGCACCCGTAGGGGTACTCGACGAGGTACGGCAGCGTGTCGGCTAGGTCGGCCGCGAGCGTGGGCGCGAGCGTCACGGTCACGCGCGCCGACGTCGGGTCGAAGTCCGCCGGCAGCGTGACCTTCAGGTCGCCCTGCCCGACGATGCCGCTGGCGGTCACGCGCTCGGTCAGCGCCGCGGCCACCACCGGCAACTTCTTCAGTGAGGCGTCGCTGCCGGCGTCGCACTTCGCGCTCATCAGCAGGTCGGTCATGCCCGGCTTGCCGGCGCGGTACGACCAGAACACCGGCACGCTCCCCTTCGCCGGCACCTTTACGGCTTGCTCCGGTGCGGACATCACTTGCCCGTTCTCGGCCTTCAGGTGAACGTGCACGTTCTGTTCTTGGTCGCTGAGGTTGTGGACCGTGCCGAACACGCTCACGAGGTCGCCCTCGGCGAACGCCCGCGGCAGCATCGGCCAGATCATGACGGGGCGCGAGGTCTTGAACCGCGTCTGCGCGGAGCCGACGTGCATCTTGGGCGACACGGCCACCACCTGAACGCGCCAGTTGGTCAGCGAGTCCGGGAGCTTGAAGTTCGCGGTCGCCTTGCCGGTCTTGTCGGTGCGGAGGGTCGTCGTCCAGTACGCGCTGTCGGCGAAGTCACGCCGCACCACGTCGTCGGCGAGGCCCAGCCCCGGCGCGCCGAGGGGCGCGCCCGCGGGCGCGCCGCCGAAGTCGCGGTTGAACCCGTTCGAGAAGCCCATCTGCCCGCCGACGAACGGCTGGCCCTGAATGCCGATGTTGCCGCCGGGGAACGAGTGGCTCCCCTGCGCGCCGGAGAACGCGCCGCCGAACCCGGCGATGCCGCCGGCGAACCCGCCGCCGCCGAAGCCCCGGCCGAAGCCGAACTGCCCGCCGAGGTTGGCCGCGCCGAACCCGTAGCTGCCGAACCCGAACTGCTGGAACCCGCCGCAGCTGAAGCCGCCGCAGAAGTTCCAGCCGCCGCAGCCGAACCCGTAGCACGGCTGGTTCGGGTAGTAGTTGCCGCGGTGCATGACCCACGGGTCGAAGCCGGTGCGGTCGCCGAGCGCGAGCAGCACGACGTTGTCGATGACCGTGGCCGACAGGTACTGCTTCTGGCCCTCGTTGATGGCGTCGTGGCGCAAGAGGTCGGCGAGACGGGCGCTCTTGGGCACCTTCCACGCCCCGCTGCCGCTGCCGTAGATCGGCTGCGCCAAGTACACCTCGAACCCGGCGAGGCGCACCAGCGTGACCGCGTCGTTCATGTACAGCTCGCCGGCCTTCCAGCGGGTCATGAGTTCCGTGAGGCGGGTCTCAAGGCCCGGCTCTTTCGCGAGCGCGTCCTTGTCGTCCAGCAGCGCCTTGCCCTTCCCGATGAGCGCGGCGATTTCGACGCCGCCGAGTCGCGTGGCCGTGAGGTCGCGCGCCGCGCGGCCCTGCCCGCGGCCGTCGGCGAGGAAGTAGTCGCGGATGTTCTCCGACAGGTCGCCCGTCACGCTCAGCAGCGACTCGTCGAACACCGACACGACGAGGTCAACTTCTTCCTGTCGGTTCACTTGGAAGTTCAGTTTCACGTCCGCGCCCGGCCCGACCGTGTCCGGGGTGCTCGTGGTCACGGTCAGCGTGCGGTCGGTGGGGATCACGTACACGTCGCGCAGGTCGGCGTGGACGACGCCCGCGGCCTCGACGTACTGCACGGTAACGGCGCACCCGTAGCGCAGGTTCGCGGGCAGCACCTCGTCGAACGCGACGACGCCGTTCGCGCCCGCGGTCAGCGGTTTCACCAGCTTCACGCCCGCGGCGTCGCGCAGGGTCAGTAGTAGCTTCGCGCCGGCGAACCGCGTGTGAACGGTGCCCGTGAGCCGCCCGCCGGCGGGCAGCTCGCGCGCGTCGAGCCGCAGCACGAGGCCCGGCAGCTTGGCCGGGGTGCGGACCACGACGCCGGTTTCGCTCTGGATCGTGGAGCCGTCGGCGAGGCGCGTCAGCGCGACCAGCTTGTACGCGCCCGGTTGCTTGAGGTCGACGTCGGCCTTGCCGTTCACGACGGGGACCGCGGTGAGCATCTTGCGCGCGACCGGGTCGAACACCGGCTGCGCCTTCCACCCCTCTGCTACCGGCTTCTTGGGCTTCGCGCCGAGCGGCGGGATGCGCGCGTTATCGATTAGCCCGCCGTCTTCGTCGACGGCGATCTGCGGCGCGAACCACGGCGACGCGGGGTTCGCTTCGAGCTTCACGACGATGAGCGTGGTCGCGGGCGCGTCCTTGTCCGTCAGGCCCGCGGGCGTGACCGTGACGGGCACCTTCTCGCCGGTCGCGTACAGGTCTTTGGGCGTCGTCACGTGTACGGCCTTCTCGCACTTGGGGCTGATGGA
>VGZJ01000255.1 GCA_016872595.1 Planctomycetota bacterium | reverse complement strand
AAGAAGGCACGATCCAAGAAGAAGCGGCCAATACTCATGGCCGACTTGGAGCGAAGGTATCGCGAATCACCTGGGTTTTAGCCCTCTCGCGGATCGTTGTTTTTATGCCGTGCTGGGAGCGAAAGCAGTTTGGTGGCCGCGGGTTGCGGTGGGAGAGCCGCGGGACCCTCGCCGGTGTTAGATTGCAGTGGGCCGCAATCTAACACGCGAACCCCGCCGGCCGGCAGGTCAAGCAGGCTGCGTACCGCGCCGCCGATTCCGCCTTTGGGCTTCGGCTTGTACGCCACGGCCGCGCGCGGGTAGCTTTTGCCGCCCGTTGCCGTGACGCGCCGCCCCGAGGTGGACCCGATGTCCGACGCGCCCGCCCGCTTCCCGTGGTGGATCCCCGTTGGGGCCGCCGTGATCGCGCTCGGGTTCGCGCGCACGCTGGCCGCGCCGTTCGACTTCATCGACGACGGGAACCTCGTGTACCCCGCGCCCGCCGGCACCGGCGCCGACGGGCACGCCCGCATCTGGTGGGCCAACGTCGTCGCCAACGTCGAGCACCTCGGGCCGTTCCGCCCGACGCTGTGGCTCCACTGGCACGCGCAGGCGAACCTGTTCGGTGCGGACCCGCTCGCGTGGCGCGCGTACCGGCTCGCGTGGTGCGCGCTCGCCGCCGCGATGCTCCTCTGGCTGCTCCGCGAGCTGCGCGTGCCCGCGGTCCCGGCCCTGTTCGCCACCGCCGCGGCCGTGTGGAACCCGTACCGCAGCGAAATTTGGACCAGCCTCACGCTCGCCGAGGGCGTGGCGATGCCGTACGCGCTGTTCGCGCTGGTCGCGGCGCGGCGCGCGGCGCACTCCGCGCGGCCGTTGTGGTGGGACGTGTCCGGGGCGCTCGCGGTGCTGATCGCGCTCGGGTGCAAGAACACGTTCGCCGCGCTCGTGCCCGCGCAAATGCTGTTCCGCCTCTGGCCCGACGACCTCGCGTTGCGCGCCGCGCTCAAGCGGAACGGCGTCCGCGCCGCGGCCCTCGCGGTCACGCTCGCGCTGCCGGTCGCGCACTTCGTGTACTTCAAGTTGAACTGGCACCCCGGCCAGTACGAACCGGCCCCGCCGTCGCCGTCGCAGGCGCTGCGCGTGCTGAACGGACTCAAGGGCGCGGTCGCGCTCGACCTGATGGGCGCGGGCCTCGCGGCGGCGCTGGTGGTCGCGCTGCGCGCGCGCGGTGCGCTGGGCGAGTTCCGCGCGGCGCTGGCGGGCGGCGCGGTGCTGGTCGCGGCCGGGGCCGCGGTGTACCTGCCGATGTCGGCGTTCTCCGGCCGGTACTCGATGCCCGCGGTGTGGGGGCTGGACGTACTGTTCGCGGTGCTGCTCACGGCCCTGTGGCGCGCGCCCCGCGGCCCGGCACGCTCCGCGGCAATCGTGCTGCTGTGCGCCGGCCTCGCCGCTGTGCTGGCGACCGTCGTTCACCGGCAGGACAAGACCGCGGCCCGCGCGAAGATGCTGTGGGCGGTCGTGCATCACCTCGAAGCGACCGCGCCGCGCGGGGCCACGGTCGCGTGGGTCGGCGGCGACCCGGCGCGCGGCGCGCTGGGCGAAGAGGAGGGCATTCACGTGCAGTGGCACCTCGCGAACCGCGGGCGCGCGGACCTGCGAATCGTGCTGCTCGACGCGACCGACAAGCCGCTGGCGCGCGTCGAAGTCGCGCCGGCCGCGCCCGCGAGCCAGCCCGCGCTGCGCGTGAACACCGGCCCGCCCGCACCGGGCTGGACCGAAGACGCGACCTTCGCCACCACCTACCAACTCGGCCGCAAGCGCTACGAGTGCGCGACGAGCCGCCCCGCCGCGCGGTGAGCGCCGTCACGCCGGGCCGCTCGTCACGTACGGGATGCCGTGCGCGGTCGCGACCGCGCGCAACACTTTCCGCAAGCGCCCCAAGCGGCCAACGCTCTCGCGGTCGAAGGAAAACCCGCGGCCGTCGCGCAGGGTAATGAAGAGCCGATACCGAAGCAGTTCGGAATCGTAGTAGGCCTCTTCCTCGAACCCCGCGACCTCGGGCCAGAACGCCACGGTTCCGCCGCTCGTGTCCCAGTACCCGAAGCCGTGTTCGTACAGCTCGAAGCGGCGCGCCGCGAACGAGTGCGCGAGATAGGCGAACAGCCCCGCGAACCCGAGGAGAAGCAGACCGGGGAGAACGCCGAGGAACGTGAAGCCCGCGGCCGACCGGGTTTCCGGGCCGGGCTTGTTGAAGAGCACGGGCAGTTGCAGGAGCGCACGGACCACGAGCACCGCGCCCCCGGCGGCGCACAACAGCGCGAGGACGTACCCGGCGATCAGGTTCGCGCGCCACGGGCCGAACACGTCGAGCCGCGCGCCGATGGAGTCCGGGCGGTCCATGTTGCGTTACGCCGCTTGCGCCGTGGGCCGTTCGTCCTCGTCGGTCCAGTCCTCGAACCGCATCGGCAGCAGGCGGCTGATGCCGCTCTCCTGCATCGTCACGCCCCACAAGCGGTCGGCCGCGGCCATCGTCCGCTTCTTGTGCGTGATGACGATGAACTGGCTCCGGTCCAAGAACTCGCGCAGCACGCCCGCGAGCCGCTGCGTGTTCGCCTCGTCCAGCGCCGCGTCCACCTCGTCCAGAATGCAGAACGGCGACGGCTTGTTGCGGAAGATCGCCAGCAACAGCGCCACCGCGGTCAGCGTCTTCTCGCCGCCGGACAGCAGCGACAGCGCCCGCAGTTCCTTGCCCGGGGGGCGAGCGGTGATCTCGATGCCCGATTCGAGCACGTCCGCTTCGTCCTCGAGAACGATGTCGGCCTGCCCGCCGCCGAACAGCTTGCGGAACAGCTCTTGGAAGTACCCGCGCACCGCGGTCAGCGTGTCGGTGAACAGCTTGCGGCTGTCGGCGTTGATCGCGTCGATCACCTGTTGGAGCGAGTTGCGGGCGGCGCTCAGGTCGTCGTGCTGGCCCTGCAACGCGGTGAACTCGCCCTCGACGCGCGCCAGTTCCTCGAGCGCTTCCATGTTCACGCTGCCGAGTCGCGCGAGCTTCCGCTTGAGGTCGTCGATCTCCTGATGCTCGCCCAGCGCGCTCGGGGCGAGCGGGGGGCGTAAGCCCCCTGTTCCCTCTTCGCTCTGCGGTTCGGCCAGTTCGTGAAGCTCGATGCCGTAGTCGTCGCGGATGCGGGCGGCGACCGCGTCGCGGCGGCCGGTGAGGTCGTGAACGACCAGTTCGCGGGCGTGCGCCGCGGACTGCTTCTCCTGCCACCCGTGGCGCAGGTCGCGGAGCCGGTCGCGGGCCTGCTCGCGTGCGGCGCGGTCGGCCGCGGCTTTCGCCGCCAGCTCCGTGATGACGCGCTCGCGGGCCTCCTTCTCGCGGTACGCCTCGGCCTGCGCGGACCCGGCGCGGAGCGCCGCCAGCACGCACTCTTCGAGCCGCCCCCGCGCGGTCCGGGCCTGCGACGACTGATCCACGGCCTCGATCTTGCGCTTTCGCAACTCGGCATCGATCTGCCCGTGGCGCTCGCGCGCGCGGTCGCGGTCGGCCGCGGCGCGCGACAGCGCCACCTGCGCCGCGGTGTGCGCCCGCTGCCGGTGCTCGCGCTCCGTCACCCCGTCCGCGATGGCCTGCTTGAGGTCCGCGAGCCGGGCCTGAAGCTCGGCCGCGGCGCGCTCGGCGTCCTCCGCGCCCAGCCGCGCCGCCACCCACGCGGCCTCGCCCTCTTGAACCTGCCGCTCCAGAATCGCGCCCTCGGTGCGGAGCAGCTCGATGTCCTCGTCCAGCTTCGCGACCTGCTGGCGCTGGAGCGCGATGCGCTGGGTCAGGTCGCCGGCCTCGTCGGACAGCAGCCGCACCTCGGCCTCGACCGCGTCCAGCACACCGGCGACGGCGTCCGCCTGCCGGTGCAGGTCGGCCAGTTCCACCTCGGCCCCCGCGACCAATTCGGACGTGGTGCGGAACTGCTCGCGCAGTTCGCGCAGTTCGCTCTTGCGCGACACCAGCCCGGCCTCGGCGCGGAGCGGGCCGGCGGTCAGCGCGCCGTCCGGTTCGAGCAGTTCGCCGGTGCGCGCCAGTACGCGACACGTGGGGTGCAGGGCCGCGAGCCGGCGCGCGTCGGCCAGCGTGTCCGCGAGCAGCACGCGCCCGAGCAACTGCGCCGGCAGGTTCGCGCCCCCCGCGTGCTCGCAGGTGACGAACTGGGCGAGCGAGGCGAGCGGGGGGCGTAAGCCCCCTGTTCCTTCGTCTTCGCTCGCCCAAACCGGTATGAACCCGACGCGGCCGGCGAGGTTCCCGGCCGCGGCGGCGAGCGCGTCCACCGCGGCGGCGTCGCGCACCACGAACCGCTGCGCCGCGTCGCCGAGCGCGAGTTCCACGAACGCCGACACGTCGCGCGGCACGGTCAGCAGGTCCGCAACGAGGCCGAGGACGGGCGACTCCGGGCCGGCGGCGTCTTCGCTCAGCGTCGCGAGCACCTGCCGCACGCCGGCCCCCAGCCCTTCGAGCGAGCGCTCGAGGTCTTCGAGTATGTCGATGCGCCCGCGCAGGTCGCCCTGCCGGACCCGCAGCCCTTCGAGGCGCGACTGCTCGCGGTGCGCGCGGTCGGCGAGCGCGTCGCGGTCGGCGTGCAGTTCGGCCCGGCTCCCGCGGGCCGCGCTCAGCCGGGCCTGAACGTCGGCGTCGGCCTGCGAAAGCCCGTCGAGCGCGTGCGCGAGCGCGGCCCGCTGCGCGGCCTTGTGATCGACCGCGTGCAGCTTCCCGGTGTACTCGTGCTGGAGCCGCTCGACCTGTTTCAGGTTGGCGTCGGCCGCGGCCCGGCTCGACCCGGCTTGGCGCACCAGTTCGAACTGCCGCGCCTGCCCCTCGGTGTTCTCGCTCTCCAGCGCCGCGAGGTGCGCGACGAGCGCGCTCAGGTCGGCGCTCACCTCGTCGGCGCGGCGCTGCTCGTCGGCGAGGCGCTCCTCGGCCCCGGCGGTTTCGCCCGCGGCGCGCGCGGCGTCGGCCTCGATCGCGCGCACCTTGTACCCCAACTCGGCCCGCACCCGGCCGATCTTCAGCAACTCGGCCCGCAGCGCCTGCGCCGCGGCGCGCTCGTGCTTGACGGTCGTGTCGTGCCCGGCAATGAGCTGCCGCGCGTCCGCGAGGCGGGCCTCGTGGTGCCGCAGCGCCTCGTCGCCGCGCGTCACCGCCCAGTCGAGCTCCTTCGCGCGCGCCTCCAACTGCTCGGCCTCGGCCGTGGCCCCGGACACCTCGGCCTTGAGCGCCGCCAGCGCCGCGCCCTCCACCCCCAGCGCGGCCGTCAGGTCGCGGAACTCGCGTGCGCTCAGGCCGACGCGCAGCTCGCGCAGCCGGTCGGAATACTCCTTGTACTTCTGGGCTTTCGCGGCCTGAAGGCGCAGCGTCTTGAGTTGCCCGTCGAGCGCGTCGAGCTTGTCCTTCGAGCGCGTCAGGTTCAGTTCGACCGCCGCGAGCTTGCGCAGCGTCTCGGTCTTCTTCGCCTTGAACCGGCTGATGCCGGCGGCCTCGTCGAAGATTTCGCGCCGGTCCTTGGTCGAGGCTTGCAGCAACTCGTCCACGCGCCCCTGCGCGATGATCGTGTACCCGCCCGCGCCGGCCCCGCTGCCGAGCAGCATCTCTTTGATGTCTTTGAGGCGGGCCATCGCGCCGTTGATGAGGTACTCGCCGGTGCCATCGCGGTACACGCGGCGCGTGAGCTGGACCTCGTCGGCGTCCACCTTCAGCAGCCGGCGCGCGTTGTCGAACGCGACCGTCACTTCGGCCATGCCGAGGCTCTTGCGCGACGACGAGCCGTTGAAGATCACGTCCGCCATTTCGCCGCCGCGCAAGCTCTTGGCCGACTGCTCGCCTAGAATCCAGCGCACCGCGTCCACGACGTTACTCTTGCCGGACCCGTTCGGCCCGACTACGCCGGTCACGCCGGGCGCGAAGTCGAACCGCGTCTTGTCCGCGAACGACTTGAACCCGACAAGTTCGAGGCGCTTGAGCATGGCTGATGGCGACGAGGATCGGGGTTCCGAAGCGAAGACAGGATTGGCCACAAAAAGGCACAAAAGCCACAAAGAAAACCAAGACCAAAATTAGGTCGAAAGGCAGAAGAACTCTGGCTCGGCCTTCAACTCTCTTCTGTCTCGGTTCTGTGTCTTCCTTTTGTGTCTTCTGTGCTTTTTTGTGGCCAATCCTGTCTTCGACTCACTGGCCGGCGGGGACGACGTTGGGATCGAGGATCGGGGCGTCGGCGGCGCGCTTCTGCCCGAACAGCCGGCCGGGGTCGCGGTTCAGTGGCTGGCGCGCCAGCGGCGCGCCGGCGGGCGGCAGCGCGGCGTCCTGCGTGTTCGGCAGCTCGAACCCGTTCGCGTCCACCGCGGTGCGCACCGTGCCCACGCGCGCGACCTCCGCGTTCGCCTTCACCAGCGTCGAGTCGTTCAGCTTCGCGAACCCGACGAGTTGCTGGATGCTCAACTCGCGCGGGATCGCGTCCACCACTAACCGCCCGGACAGGGCTTCGGCGCGGTCGGCCTTGCGGACCAGTTCGACGGCCTCCGCGTAGCCGCCGCCGAGGTTGGCAATCGCCGTCAGCACCGACGCGAGGTTCGGCACGCAGCGAACCTCCTTCACTTCGGCCTCGTCGTTGCGCCCGCGGAACACGCGCGTGACCTTCGCGGCTTGGCCCTCCGGCACGGTCACGGTGAACTCGCCGCCCACGGCCATCGGCGGCACCGGGCGGAACCGCACGTCGCCGAACAGCACGATCTCGCTGCGCCCGGCGCTCGTAAGGTGAACGGCCGGGGCCGCTTCCGGCGCGACCGCGTGCATCCAGTACGACTTGTTCATCAGTTTGCCGTTGAGCGCCGGGTGGCGGTCGTCGGCGAGCCGCAGCGCGATGTACGCGCCGTGGCGCAGCTCGGCGTCGGCGCTGGCGAGCATGTCCACCAGTCGGTCCGTACCGGAGGCGTCGTCGACCGAGGCGAGGGCCTTGAGGCAGTGCGCGCGCAGGGCCGGGTGGTCTTCCGCGAGGCGGGCCAGTTCGCCGGTGCCGTCCGTTTGGCCCAAGTACGCCAGCGCCTCGGCCGCGGCGAACCGCACCCACGGCGACGGGCTCTCGAGGCCGACGCGCAGGCTCCGCCGGCAGTCGCCGCCGAGCGCTTCGAGCTTCACCGCCGCGACCAGCGCGGTCGCGGGGTCCATCAGTTCTTCTTCGAGCTTCTGGCGGTACGGCCCGTTCGGGCCGACCGGGTTGTACGGCACCTGCCGCGCGACCAGTAGGAACCGGTAGTGGTTGTGCCGGTAGCCCGCGGGCACGTTCACCACGATCAGCACCTTGTCCTTCGCCTCCGCGACCTTCAGGTTCGGGTCCGAGGTGGAGTGGAAGGTGGAGTTCAGGCGCTCGGCGATGGCCGCGGCGATGCGCGGGTTCTGGTCGTTCTGGTTCAGCAGGAAGAAGTACGGGCGGTTGCCGGTCACGGTGCCGCCGCCGGCGATCCACCCGGCGCGGTACAGCGGGCGGCCGTCGGCGTCGGTACTCGCGGCGGCCGGCTTGCCGCCCTCGGTCACGAAGTTGCCGGCGACGAGCGGCCCTTGTGCCTTCGCCCACGCGTGGCCCAGCAGCAGCTTGCCGCTCGGCCCGGTCGGGCCGCCGCCGTGAACCTGCGAGGACACGTTGCCCGTGGTGTCCGAGTTCAGCAACTCGCACGGGAACAGCGACCCCCCTTGCAGGCTCGTGGTCTTGCTCTCCTCGGGCAGCGTCACCTGAACGTCGATGGCCTCGCCCTTGCGCGCGCCCGGCGGCACGACCGCGGACACAAGCACCAGCGAGGTGGTGCGCGAGGGCGAATCGAGCAGCTCCTTCAGGTTCATCGCCTGATCGCGCTTGAGCTTCTTGAGGTGGTCTTCGAGCATGGTGCGCCAGCCGCCGGCGGGCGGGCTGCTGCCGGTGCCGGGGAGCTGCCACACCAGCCCGACGCCGCTGACGACGAGCGGCTCGGTGTTGCCGACGGTGGTCTTGGAGCCGATGGTGAGCGGCGCGTCGGGGTCGGCCGGGTCCTCGCCGATCTGCGAGCGCACCGGGAGCCGGTTCGCGTCGGTGCCGGTGTTCTTGCACCCGACCAGCCCGGTCGCGCCGAGTGCGGCCGACCACGCGAGGAACCCGCGCCGGCTCAAACCCCATGCCCGGTTCATGCGTTCGTCCTTGAACGGCGGCGCGCCGTGGTGCCCGATTCCCCCGAACCGGGTCGCCCGCCGCGCACGCAGTCTCTCGATTGAGTCGCGGAGAGATACCCGCCCGCGGAGTGGCGTCAAGACGAAACTTGAGGAAAACCGCCCGCCGGGTGTGCAACCGATGTTGGCTCCGCCAACTTCTCGCGCCACGCCCTTGCGGAATGGGCGCGGGTTGGTATTGTCCCGCCTCTCTATTCGGAGGTGGGTATGAAGCGGACGCTGTTCGGTGCGGTGTGCGGGTTGGCGATTTGCGGAACGGCGGCGGCGGCGCAGCCGCCGGGCGCGCGGCTCTCGGAAGGGCGCGAGTTGGACCCGGTCGCGCGCGAGCAGTACCGCGCGCCGCAAGAGGCCGGGCCCGCGCCGGCCGCGCGCCCGACCGAGCGCCCCGGCGACATGTTCAGCACGGCCCTCGCGCTGGTCGAAGCGCTGGTGCGCGACTTCACGATCCCGCTGGGCACCGCACCGCGCTAAGGAGGTCTCGTCGGTGGCGGTCGAGCGGGGCCCCGTTCGACCGCCACCGACGAGACCCGCCCTTCGCCTGTAGCCGGCAGAGACCGGCGCGGCGTCACGCGCCCGCGACGCGGGCCGGTTCGCCGCTCTCGTACAGCTCGAGCCGGGCGCGGTAGTCGGCGCGGCGGGCGTCGTCGTCGAGCAGGTCGATGGCCTTGGTCTGCCACCTCACGGCGTCGTCGAACTCGCCGCACTCGGCGCACGCCGCGGCCAGCGTGTCGATGAACCCCGGCTCGGTCCACTCGGTCAGTTCGCAGGCGCGGGTGGCGCACTCGCGGGCGCGCTCGCCGTTGCGCACGTCCGGGTCCGGGCACGTGGCCCACACCCACGCCAGTTGGTTGAACGTCGGGGCGCTGCGCGGGTCGCGCTTCAGCGCCTCCATGTGGTCGCGGAGCGCCAGCGCGTAGTCGCCGCGGGCGTAGTGGACGCCGGCGCGGAGGGCGTAGGGGCGCAGGGTCGCCGGCGCGCGCTTCGCGGCCTCGTCGAAGTCGGCCAGCGCGCCGGCGAGGTCGCCCAGCGCGCGCTTCGCGGTGCCGCGGACCTCGTAGGCGTCCACGACGCCCGGCATTTGGGCCAGCAGCGCGTCGCAGTCGGCCACCGCGCCGGCGTGCTCGTCGCGGGCCCGGCGGCACACGGCCCGGCCGAGGCGCGCGAGCGG
>VGZJ01000254.1 GCA_016872595.1 Planctomycetota bacterium | reverse complement strand
TCGCCCACCCGCTGCACGGCCAGCCGGCGGCGGGCCTCCAGTTCGGCCGCTGTACCTTTGGTCCTCATGGCAAACAGGTTACGACGATCCGGTGGGTTGTACAGGGCTCGCTACCTGCCGGTCAGTAGAAGTGATTGCCCGCGACCCGCGCCGCGCGTACACGACTTTCGCGCTTCCGCGGCGTGCGGCGTCGCGGGTATGATAGCCGCACCTACCACACGGAAGCCGCCCCATGCCCCCTGCCCACGGTCTGTCGCGGCGCGCGGCCCTGCGCGTCGGCGCACTCGGGTTCACCGGCCTGTCGCTACCCGCGCTGTTTCATGCGCGGGCGCACGCCGCGCCCGCGCGCGGCACGTTCGGCCGCGCGAAGTCGTGCGTCATCGTGTTCAACTACGGCGGGCCGAGCCACGTCGATCTGTGGGACTTGAAGCCCGACGCGCCGGCCGAAGTGCGCGGCGAGTTCAAGCCGATCAACACGAACGTCCCCGGCGTCGCCATCGGCGAGCACCTGCCGCGCCTCGCGAAACTGGCCGACAAATACGCCGTCGTGCGCTCGGTCACGCACAACGACAACGACCACGCGATCGGCGCGTACCTCGCGCTCACCGGCTATTCGCACCCCAAGCATGAAACGCTCGGCATCGAGCCGCCGGCCACGCCGCAAGACATGCCGGCGATGGGGTCCGTCGTGGCGAAACTGCGCCCCGCGGCGCGGCCGGTGTTCCCGTATGTGGCGCTCGGCGACTTGCGGCACTTCGGCAACAACGACAGCCTCGGCGCGACCGCGGGCTGCCTCGGCGCGAGCTTCGAGCCGTACACCCTGCCCTTCGAGACGCGCACGAATCGCGTGGTCGATACGCGCCCGGTCACGGCGGTAATGGCCGACCCGAAGGGCACCGACCTGAGCGGCCGGCGCGAGCTGCTGGAGCGCATTAACCGGGCCGCGTCCGGCAAGCAGGCCGCGACCGGGGCCGGCGCGCTCGACGACGCCGCGCGCCGCGCCTACGACCTGCTCTCCACGAGCGCGACGCGCGACGCCTTCGACCTGAGCCGCGAGCCGCAGAAGGTGCGCGGCGCCTACGGCTCCGACCCGTTCGCGCGGAACTGCCTGCTCGCGCGCCGACTGGTCGAAGCCGGTGTCCCGCTTACGACGCTGTACTCGGTCGGCAACCGCGACTGGGACACGCACGGCAACAACTTCAAGCACCTGAAAAACGCACTCGCGCCGCAAGCGGATCGCGGGTTCGCGGCGCTGCTCGCGGACCTCGACGCCCGCGGGCTGCTGAGCGAAACGCTCGTGGTGTGGATGGGCGACATGGGCCGCACGCCGAAGATCAACCGCGACGCGGGGCGCGACCACTGGTCGTTCTGTTATTCGGTCGTGCTGGCGGGCGCGGGCGTCGCGGGCGGCACCGTGTACGGCTCGTCGGACCGGCTCGCGTCGTACCCCTCGACCAACCCGGTTTCGCCCGCCGACCTCGCGGCCACCATTTATCACCTGCTCGGCATCGACCCGCGCGGCGAGATCACGGACCAGCAGGCGCGGCCGTTGGTGGTGAGCAAGGGCGACGTGGTGAAGGGCGTGCTGGCGTAGCGCGCGGGATCGCGCGCGCTTTTTCGCACTGGCCCTTGCGGCACGCAGTTCGCACCTTTATGATCGTCGCTTTCGTTCCGTGCCGTTTCCAACCTGAGCGCTGTATGGCGGGCACTCCCCTCCCGGTTCTGCCTCCCCCGGCCCCGCGTTCGTTCGGTCAGACCTCGCGCCGCGACAAGTGGTGGCTCCAGCCGCTGCTCGTGTTCGCGGGGCTTGGCTCGTTCCTCGTGTACGCGAACTGGGCCGCGCTGCAGGGCGTCCACTACACCCACGGCCCGTACCTGTCGCCGTTCTACTCACCGGAAATCTTCGGCAGCTCGCCGCACGCGTGGTTCGGCCCGCAGCCGGGGTGGTGGCCCGCGTGGTTGCCGTTCTCGCCGGCGCTGTTCATCCTGTGGGCACCTGCCGGGTTCCGCCTGACGTGCTACTACTACCGCGGCGCGTACTACAAGGCGTTCTGGGCCGACCCGCCCAACTGCGCCGTCGGCGAGCCGCGTAAGGGCTACATCGGCGAGAGCAACTGGCCGCTGCGGATTATGAACATCCACCGCTACTTCCTGTACGTGGCGCTGCTGTTCATCCTGATGCTGGCCTACGACGCGGTCCAAGCGTTTTGGTTCAAGGACGAGAACGGCAAGGGCGGGTTCGGCGTCGGCGTCGGCTCGCTCGTCCTCACGCTGAACGTGATCCTGCTAAGCGGCTACACGCTCGGCTGCCACTCGCTGCGCCACCTCGTCGGCGGCATCAAGGACTGCATGTCCGAATCGCCGACGTGCCAGAAGATGTACAAGGGGTGCAGCGCGCTGAACAAGCGCCACATGATGTGGGCGTGGATCAGCTTGGTGGGCGTGATGTTCGCCGACGTCTACGTGCGCCTGTGCTCGATGGGAATTTGGAAGGACATTCGCATCCTGTGAGTTCGTTCGCCGCAGCCGCAGCGAGCGCGAACGTTCCCATGACACCCGAACGACACCGAGACCCTCCCAAATGCCTGTCGAATATCAGACTCACGAACACGACGTGATCGTAATCGGTGCGGGCGGCGCGGGCCTGCGCGCGGCCATCGAAGCCAGCGCGTCGGGCGTCTCCGTCGGCCTCGTGTGCAAATCGCTGCTCGGCAAGGCGCACACGGTCATGGCCGAGGGCGGGATCGCCGCGGCGCTCGCCAACGTCGACAACCGCGACAACTGGAAGGTCCACTTCGCGGACACCATGCGCGGCGGGCAGTACGTCAACAACTGGCGCATGGCCGAGTTGCACGCGCGCGAGGCCCCGGACCGCGTGCGCGAACTCGAAAAGTGGGGCGCGGTATTCGACCGCACTTCCGACGGGAAAATCCTCCAGCGCAACTTCGGCGGGCACAAGTACCCGCGGCTCGCGCACGTCGGCGACCGCACCGGCCTTGAGCTGATCCGCACGCTCCAAGACCACGGCATCCATCAGGGCATCAACGTCTACATGGAGCGCACGGTCATCCGGTTGCTGAAGGACGGCGACAAGATCGCCGGGGCACTTGCGTACGACCGCGAGCGCGGCCGGTGGACCGTGTTCCGCGCGAAGGCCGTCGTGCTCGCCACGGGCGGCATCGGCAAGGCGTACAAGATCACGAGCAACTCGTGGGAGTACACCGGCGACGGGCACACGCTGGCCTACGACGCGGGCGCGGAACTGATCGACATGGAGTTCGTGCAGTTCCACCCCACCGGCATGGTGTGGCCGCCCTCCGTGCGCGGCATCCTCGTGACCGAGGGCGTGCGCGGCGAGGGCGGCGTGCTGCGGAACAGCAAGGGCGACCGCTTCATGTTCGGCGACATCCCGGACAACTACAAGCCGCAGACCGCGCGCGACGAAGAAGAGGGCTTCCGCTACGTGCTCGGCGACAAGGCCGCGAACCGCCCGCCGGAACTGCTGACGCGCGACCACGTCGCGCGGTGCATCGTGCGCGAGGTGCGCGAGGGTCGCGGCAGCCCGCACGGGGGCGTGTTCCTCGAACTGCAAACCTTCGCCAAGTGGTTCGGCGCGAAGACCAAGGGCTTCAACGCCGCGGAGCACTGGAAGAAGAAGCTGCCCAGCATGTACCACCAGTTCAAGGAACTGGGCGGTCTCGACATCACGAAAGAAGCAATGGAAGTCGGGCCGACGACGCACTACATGATGGGCGGCGTTCGGGTCGATTCGGACACGCAGGAGTCGCGGGTGCCGGGCCTGTTCGCGTGCGGCGAGTGCGCCGCGGGCATCAACGGGGCGAACCGCCTCGGCGGGAACTCGCTCTCCGACCTGCTGGTACTCGGCAAGCGCGCCGGTGAGTTCGCCGCGGTCTACGCGAAGAAGATGGCGAGCGCCGGCTCGATCCACGCCGATCAGGTGGACGCCGCCGCGAAGTGGGCGCTGGAACCGTTCGACCGCACCGCGAGCGAAAGCCCGTTCAAGGTGCAGCAGGACTTGCAGGACATGATGCAAGACCTTGTCGGCATCGTGCGCAAGGAAGACGAGATGGTGCGCGCGCTCGCGGGGTTGAAGGAACTCCGCGCCCGCGCGGCGAAGGTGCAAGTGACCGGGAACCGCGAGTACAACCCCGGCTGGCACACCGCGATGGACCTGCACAACCTGCTCACCGTCTCCGAGGCGATCACCATCGCCGCGATCCAGCGCAAGGAGAGCCGCGGCGCGCAGTTCCGCGACGACTACCCGAAGAAGGACAACGCCAAGTTCGGCAAGGTCAACAGCATCATCGCTAAGGGCGCGAACGGCGAGATGCAGATCAAACTGGAGCAACTGCCGCCAATGCCGGACGAACTAAAAGAAGCGATCAAGGCCGAAGGCGGCGGCGCGCTGCCGGACGAGTTGAAGTAGGTTCTTGTCGCCCTTCGCACACAGGGCTTCCGCCCTGTGCTACGGACGACGCCCCCTCCGGGGCGAATACGAATAGGTGCCTTCCGCCGCGGAGCGGCCGGCTTTCGTAGCAGAGGGGCGGAAGCCCTAGGACCACATACGACGCAAAGGACGACTCTCCGATGCCCACGACGTTCCGCATCTGGCGCGGCGATGCCACCAAAGGCGAGTTCAAGGACTACACCGCGGAGGCCGGTGAGGGCATGGTCGTCCTCGACGCCGTCCACCAGATTCAGGCGACGCAAGCACCGGACCTCGCGTGCCGGTGGAACTGCAAGGCCGGCAAGTGCGGGTCGTGTTCCGCCGAGATCAACGGCATGCCCAAGCTCATGTGCATGACGCGACTCGACGACCTGCCCGAAGGCGAAACGGTCATCGTCGAACCGATGCAGGCGTTCCCGCTGGTCAAGGACTTGGTCACGGACGTGTCGTGGAACTACGAGGTCAAGAAGCGCATCAAGAAGTTCCAACCGCGCAAGCCGGACAACGCCGACGGCACGTGGACGATGCAGCAGGACGACGCCGACCGCGTGCAAGAGTTCCGCAAGTGTATCGAGTGCTTCCTGTGTCAGGACGTGTGCCACGTCCTCCGCGACCACCACAAGCACGCCGACTTCATCGGCCCGCGGTTCCTCGTTCACACCGCGCAACTGGAGATGAACCCGCTCGACACGGCCGACCGCGTGCCGGAACTGAAGAAGGACTTCGGCATCGGGTACTGCAACATCACCAAGTGCTGCACGAAGGTGTGCCCCGAACACATCCACATCACCGACAACGCCATCATCCCGCTGAAAGAGCGCGTTGTGGACGAGTTCTACGACCCGGTGATGAAGCTGATCCAACTCGTGTTCAAGCCGCGCAAGAAGGCGGAGGAATAGGCCGCTTGCGGCTTCGCGAGTGGCGGAGGGTGTCGTCATGCACTTCGAGCTGAAGGCGCTGTCGCGCGAGGCGGTCCCCGCGGCGCTGGAGAAGGCGCACCGCTACCGGCTGCTGAACGAACCGGAGCAGGCCGAGAGCATCTGCGAGGACGTGCTCCGCGTCGAACCCGACAATCAAACGGCGCTGGCAACGCTGGTGCTGGCCCTCACCGACAGGTTCGGCGGGGCGCGCCCGGTGCCGCCGCGCCGCGTGCGCGACCTGCTCGCGCGCCTCTCCAGCGAGTACGAGCGCGCGTACTTCGCCGGCCTCATCGCCGAGCGCGAGGGGCTGTCGTGGATGCGCTCCGGCCAGCCGCGTAGCGGCGAAGCGGCCTATGTGTGCTTCCGCGAAGCGATGAAGAACTACGAGAAGGCCGAGAAGGTCCGCCCCCCGGCCAACGACGACGCCATTCTGCGCTGGAACAGTTGCGCGCGCATCATCGCGGCCAACCCGGACGTGACCCCAACCGACGAGATTCGCACCCGCACGCACGTCGGCGACTGAGCGCGCGCCGCGACCGGAGGCGACCCCGTGAAGAAGCTCCTCGCCGCCGCTCTCTGCGCCGCCACAGTCGGCGCGTGCCTGTTGCTCCAAGCCGATCCGCCGAAGGCCGACGCCGCGGCGAAGGTGAAACTACGCCTCGTGGACGCCGGCACCGGGGCCACACTTCCGGGTATCGCCCGCGCGCTCCCCGCTGGCGGGGCGAAGGCGCTCCCGCTGCCCGGCCTGTACGACCGCCTCAAGGGGATCAAGAACGCGGCCGGCGCGGGCTGGCACGTCGTCCCCGCGGGCGGCGCTGTCACCGAACTGCCGCGCGCGAAGGTCCGTATCGAAGCCCTCTCCGGCCTCGAAACCGCGCTCGCGACCGAAGAGATCGACCTGACGCAGA
This sequence comes from Planctomycetota bacterium, assembly GCA_016872595.1. Lineage (GTDB taxonomy): Bacteria > Planctomycetota > Planctomycetia > Gemmatales > Gemmataceae > Gemmata. The sequence continues at coordinate 3,206 of VGZJ01000254.1, read as the reverse complement.
ACGCGCCCGGTGAGATCGTCGTCAAGCTCAAGCCGCTGTTCCGGCCCGAAGAGCGCAAGCTCGTCGCCGGCAATACGCACCTGCACCTGATGAACCTGACCGCGGAGGACTCCGACGAGTACCTGCGGCAGGTGCCCGGCGCGGACCGGCTCAAGGTGCTGTTCATCTCGTATTTGGAGCGCATCAAAGAGGACGCCAACTACGTCACCAACCGCCACGCAATCGGCGACCAGAAGCAGTTCGCCGCGACCGGCGTTCTGGTCAACAACGGCGAAGAGCACCGTCACAACTTCGGCACGCACGGCGAGGGCTACGGGCACGTGATGTTCCTCAACATCAACGAACTGGTGAAGCCCGTCAGCCTCGGGTCGGGCATCACCGGGCGCGGCGACGACGACCGCGCGCTCCAACCGGGCATCGAGGACGCGCGGAAACAGGGCGGCACGGTGATCTGGTGCCACAACGCTTCGGGGTTCGAGGGCGTGCCGAACACGCTCGCCGGACGCGTCGACGCGCTCAACGTGTTCGACGGCACGCGCGCCGGCACTTACGAAGACAGCTACTACCGCTACCTCAACGTCGGGATGCGGTTCCCCATCAGCACCGGCACCGACTGGTTCGTCTACGACTTTTCGCGCGTGTACGCGCGGCTCGACGGCCCGCTCACGATTCCCAAGTGGCTCGACGCGCTCAAGGCCGGGCGCAACTCCGTCACCAACGGCCCGCTGCTTTCCATTACGGTCGACGGCAAGGACGCAGGCGACGTGATCGCGCTCGACAAGCCGAAAGCGGTGCGCGTCGAACTGAGCGCGGTCGGTCGGCACGATTTCACCGCGCTGGAACTGGTGCAGAACGGAAAGGTGATCGCGACCGCACCGGCGAAAGCGGAAGGGGACGCGTTCCGCGCGAAGCTGGTGCGCGAGGTGCGCCTCGATAGCTCGGCGTGGTTCGCGGCCCGCATCACGTCGGACACGAAGAACGAACTCGACCGCCAGCTCTTCGCGCACACCTCGCCGGTCTACGTCGATGTCGCCGGCGCGCGCGTCTTCGACGTAGACACCGCACGCTTGCTCCTGCGCCGCTCGGAGCAAGCCCAAGAAGAGATCCGCGCCCGCGGCAAGTTCGGCTCCGACGCCGCCCGCGACAAGCTGCTGGCGCTCTACACCGCGACCGCGAAAGACCTCACCAAGCGCGTGAACGAGCGCAAGTAGGCGCGCGTTATTTCCGAATCACGATGTCCTTGAACTCGACTTCCGCGCCCTCGGATTGCAGGGCGATGCGGCCCTTCGTCAGGTTGCCGTTCTTGCCCTCGTTCACCTTCACGCCGTTCACGGTCAGCACCACGTCGCCGCCCTTGCAGGTCACTTCCAGTTCGTTCCACTCGCCCAGTTTCTTCTCGACGGGGTCGTTCGGCTCAATGCGCAGGAACCGGCGCTCGAGCTTCGGGTCTTGGCGCGCCTTGTCCGCGTCCAGCTTCGCGCCGGGCGGGTTCGTCAGCAGGATGTCGCCGGCGCGCCCGCTGAGTAGCTGCGCCTCGATTGACGTGGGCCAGTACTTCTCGTCCTGAACGTGGAGCAGCACGCCGGTGTTGCCGCCGGCCGCGGGGAACCGCCACTTCAGGCGCAGGGTGTAGTCGCCGTACTCCTTGGCGGTCACGATGCACCCGTTGGGCTTGCCGGTGCAGTGGAGCACGCCGCCCTTCGCGCTCCACGTCAGCTTCGGGTCGGCCTTGTTGCCGTCCTTGTCCGGCTTCACGATGAACGCCCACCCGTCGAGGGTCTTGCCGTCGAACAGGGGGACGAACCCGTTCGCAGTCGGCGCGCAGGCGACGAGGCAATAGAGCGCGAGCATGAGAGTTCCCCTCTTTCGCTTTAGATGTTTAGCGGCGGTCCCGAAGGGGCCAACGGCGCGCTACGAGAACAGCTTCGTTACCGGCGTGCCCGTGACCGCGCGGTACGGGCGGTCGGTGGCGTCGGTATAGTGCGCGTCGGGCGCGAGGCCGAGGGCGTGGAACAGCGTCGCGGCCAAGTCGCCGGGCGCGGTCGGCTCGTGCGCCGGGTACGCGGCGAAGCGGTCGGATTTGCCGTAGAGCGCGCCGGGCACCACACCGGCCCCGGCCAGCAGCACCGAGTAGCACGCGCCCCAGTGCTTCCGCCCCGGCGAACTCCCCGCGAAGTTCTTTTCCAGCGCGACGAGCGGCGCGCGGCCGAACTCGCCCATCACCACGACGAGCGTGGTGTCGAGCAGTCCGCGAACGTGGAGGTCGTCGAGCAGCGCCGAAACGCTGTGATCGAAGCGCGGCAGCAAGTGGTCGCGCATCGCGTCGAAGATGTCGTTGTGCGTGTCCCAACCGTACTGGTCGGTGTCGTCCGGGTGGTCGTCTTGCCCGCGGATACCGTGGTTGAAGAACACCGTGACCCACGGGACGCCGACTTCCACCAGCCGGCGCGCCATGAGGCACGCCTGCCCGCTGCGGTGGCGGCCGTAGCGGTCGCGCAGCTTCTCCGGCTCGCGGTCGAGGTCGAGCGCGGCCTGTACCTTCGGCGCGTTCACCAGCTCGAACGCCTTGCGCGCGAGCGGGTCCGCGGTCGCGCCGGGGTCGATTTTCGCGAGCAGGTCGCGCCGCGCCGCGAGCCGGGCCGCGGGCACGTCCGACGGAAGATCGAGTGAGGCGACGAGGCGGTCGGTGTCGGTCACGTTACCGAGTTCGGTCGGCTCGTAGGCGCGGCCGAGGAACCCGCCGTACTGACCGGGCGAAACCTCCTTCGGCGCGAGCAGCGGCCCGTTGACGTGAACCGCGGTGTGCGGGAACTGCGCGGCCGGTTTGATGCGCTTCAGTACCGCGCCGAGCGCCGGGAAATCGGTCGGGCGCGGCGGCGGGTTGGACGATTTCCGCTGGTGGAACTGGCCCGTGAGCGCGAGGTAGCACGCGGAGCCGTGGTCGAGGTCGTCGTGCGTCATCGACCGCAGCACGGCGAAGCGGTGCGCGCGCGCCGCCATGTGCGGCAGGTGCGCGCACACCCGCAGTTCGGGGTTCGCGGTCCGGATGGTGGGGAACGCGCCGCGGATTTCCTCCGGCGCGTTCGGCTTGGGGTCGAAGGTGTCGAGCTGGCTCATGCCGCCGCTGGTGAACACGACGACGACGGACTTCGCGCGCCCGAACCCCGGCGCGCGCGCGGCGGCCGGCGGCGCGCCGACCGCGCGCG
>VGZJ01000253.1 GCA_016872595.1 Planctomycetota bacterium | reverse complement strand
GATCGCCGACCGCCTCATCGAGCTGAAGTGCGACCCGGACCTCCTCCGGAGTCTGTGGGACGGGTCCGACCTACCCTTCCCATATGCGAGGAGGAGATAGACAGGATTCCCTACCTGCGGATCAGTAGGCGACGAACTTGAGGGTGTGGCCGGGGCGGTACGCCGAACGGTCCGTGACGACAAACGCCGCGTGCCGCACGCCCTCGGCGCGGGCCGGGAGCGTGGTGCGCGCGGAGAGCGTCTTCCCGCCGACCGCGAGCGCCGCGGTGATCGGCTGCGGCTTCGCGCTCGTGAGTGGGAGGGCGAAGGTGTTGTCGTCGCTTACGGTGGCTACGTGATCCTTGTTGCCGGCCTTGATCGTGACCTTCGCCCCGGCGTGGCTCTTGTCGCCCGCGACCCACCCGCGGAGGCCGGTTTCGTCCGGCATCAGTACGAGTTCGGTCGGGTTCGCGGCCGGTTCGGTCTTGGCGAACAGCGGCACGACCTCTTTGGCCGGCGCGGGGCGTGCGTTCCCTGTGTCTTGAGGCGCTGGGGGCTTGTCGGCCTTCTCGAACGGCGCGCCGACGAGCGCGGCTACGAGCGAAACGGAGAACAGGCCGGCGGTTACAACCGCCAGCCCGCGCGGGAGAGATGTCGCCCACCGCATGAAGTCACCCCTTGTGCAAGCGCTAACCGGCACGTGTATAACAACCCGAACCCCGCGCCGTTGGCAAGGGGAAGCCAGAAGAGTGTGATCCGCAGATTACACAGAAGGCGCGAAGAGGAATGGCCACAAAAAAGCACAAGACACACAAAAGAAGACAGCAGACAAGACAGAAACAGGGTTGAAGGCACTCCGGTGCGTTGCTCACTCTTCAGTCTTCAGGCCTGCATTCGGTCTTCGTTTTCTTTTGTGTGTCCTGTGCTTTTTTGTGGCCATTCCTCTTCGCGCCTTCGATCTCTTGGACCCGCGCCTACCGCAGCGCGCCGCCGGCCCCGCCGTAGCGGTGGCACGACACGCAGGACTTGTTCAGCGCGGCGAGTGCGTCGGTCGCGGCCTTCTTGTCCTTGTCGCCGGCGGCCTTCATGAGCGCTTTGGTGGCGGCGATGTACGTGGCCGGGGACGAGTACCCCAGTTCGACGCGGGCGAACGCCGCGCCCATCGCGTCGAAGGTCTTGGCGCTCTTCGCGACGGCGTCCCAGTCCGGCGCGTCCTTCTTCAGTTCGGTCTCGACCGCCACTTGCGCGGACTTGTCGCCCTTGTGGGCGTCCTTCATCATCTTGCCGACTTCTTTCTTCGTCAGCTTGGCGTCCTTCTTCGGTTCCTCGGCGGCAATCGCCACGGCCCCGACCAGCGCCACGATCAGCACGTACCTCATGGGAACCCTCCGGTGAATGGAGCCGCTCGCTGCTTCGCGAGTTTATTTCTTCTCCACGTGTTGCAACAACTCGCTCGGGGCGAAGTCGTCACCCTTGGCGCGATTGGCGTCGGCGAAGAACCCGGCCGACGGGCGCGTCGTGAAGCCGACCGCGTGCCACAGGTTCTTGTCGGTCGCGTCGCGAACGAAGATGATCGGCTCGCTCGTGTGTGTCAGTTCCAGCAACTGCCCGACCGGGCTGGTCGGCGGCACGGGGGCCAGCTTCACGCTCGCGCCGTAGGCCGTGACGCGCGGGCCGGTCACGTTAAACGAGGCGTCATCGACGAACACGAACGCGGTCGGGCCTTTGGCGTCGAAGAGCACCTTCTCGCGCACCGGCGCGGGCACGGTGGCGACCAGCACCGGCTGGCGGCGGAAGAACTCGACGAAGGTCTCGTGCCGGTCGCTCACGATGGTGATGTCGCGGGCCGGGTTCCGCATGACGAAGCGCGCGGGTTTCGCGCTGCCGGCGTTGTCGCCGCCGGGCTTGTCCGCGCCCGGTTCGACCGCGCCGGGCTTGGCGACCCCGGCCGGGGCGTCGCCCGGTTGGGCCTCGCGCGTCTCGACCGATTGCAGCGGGTACGGCTTCGCGGCAGACACCGGCGGGACCGTGGGGCGCGGGCCGTAGCCCCCGCAGGCCCACACGGTCGCGGCCCCGGCCCCGACGAGCTCGGCGACCGCGAGCGCCGCGACCGCGACCGTTTTCAGCTTGCTCGCCACCATGACTTTCAGCGCCTCCGTTGCCAGCGCCTCCGCCGCTGGCGAGGGTGCACTGGTCAGTAGTGAGACCGAAACAACCGGCACCGCGTCGGCCGTCGTCGGCGCGAGGGCGACCAGCAGGCCCGCGGCCGGGAGCGCGACGCCGCGCCGTGTCAGCCGGTCGGCGAGAATCGCGCGCCCGCGGGCCAGCCGGCTCGCGACCGTCCCTTCGGACCAGCCCAACCGTCCCGCGGCCTCGGAGCGCGTCTGCCCTTCGAGGTCGCAGGCCACGACCGCGGCGCGGTAGGCGCTGGGCAGGCCGCACAGTTCTTGGTCGATCACGGCCTTTAGTTCGCCGTGCTCAGGCGAGCCGGGGGCGTAAGCCCCCGGAGCTTCTGGTTCGCCCACCAGCTCTTGCGTGCGCCGCCGAGCGACCGAGTCGCGCCCGCGCCGGGCGACGTTGACCGCGACCCCGTACAGCCAGTTGCCGAGCCGGTTCCGCGGGCGAACGATCTCGGCCTTGCGGAGCAGCACGACGAACACGGCTTGGTAGGCGTCGTCGGCGTCGGCGTCGTTGCGGAGCACGCGGCGGCACACCCCGCGGACCATCGGCCCGTGCCGGCGCACGATGGCCCCGAACGCCTCGTCCGGGTCGCGGCGCGCGAGGAAGCGGTCGAGCAACTGCTCGTCGGTCGGCTCGCCGCCGGGAAGCGGGAGGGTCGTTCGGAGGCGGCGGATCAGGGAACGCATACAGATGGCTCGCGGAGCCGCGGGCGGCCGTGGCCCGCGGTTCTGTCATTCTTTCCCGCGGGCCGGAAAAGTTGATCCCGAAAACCGCGAAGTTTTCGTCGCGCCCCGCGCGCACCTTGTGCGCGCCGGTTACAAAGCCGCGCGCGAGACGAGTTGGCGCTCTGGCGCTCTGGCGCTCTGGGGGTCGAAACGCTGGAAAAACCAGCCTTTGACCCAGAGCGCCACTTCCAAGAGTTGGCGCTCTGGGGTGGCGGACTGGCGCTCTGGGTCGGGAATTGACGATCTCTTTTTGGCGCTCTGGGTCGAATCGCGCGCGCCCCGGACTTGCCCGCGATTGGGGTGCGCCTGTTGCTTCTGGAGAACCCGGGGCGTCAGCGACGGGGTGGACGCGATACCCCGTCGCTGACGCCCCGGGGCGCCCGTTGTGCCCGCGCTTGTGTTCTGCGCGCGGTTCTCGCACAATAAAAGCACCCGCCGGAATCCTCTGCTCCAAGGCCCGTCATGCACGCACCCTGCCCCGGCCCGCGCCTCTCCCGCCGCGACATGATTCAGGTCGGGGCCGCGTCGTACTTCGGCCTCGGGCTGCCGCAGGTGCTCGCGGCGAAGGAGTCGCGCAAACAGCACGAGTCGAGCGCGGACGCGCTCATCGTGGTGTTCCTGAACGGCGGGCCGAGTCACCTCGACATGTGGGACCCGAAGCCGGACGCGCCGGCCGAGGTGCGCGGCGAGTTCAAGCCGATCCGAACGAGCGTGCCCGGCGTGTTCTTCGGCGAGCACCTGCCGAAGTTCGCGAAGCAGATGCACCGCTGCACGGTGATCCGCTCGGCGCACCACAGCGTGAACAACGCGCACGCGGCGGCCGTGTACTGCGCGCTCACGGGTCACGACCGCGGCGAGATCGGCGGCGGCGCGCGGCCCGACGACTACCCGTGCGTCGGCTCGGTGATGGGGCTGAAGCGCCCGCCGCGCGCCGCGGTGCCACCCCACGTGCTGTTGCCGTTCATCACGAAGGAGGGCGCGGGCGGCCCGCCGCAACCGGGGTTCTTCGGCGGCTGGCTCGGCAAGACCCACGACCCGCTCGTGATCCTGCGCAACCCCAACGACGCCAACTTCGCCCTGCCGGAACTGACGCTCGGGCCGGACATCGACCCCGTGCGCTTCGACGCCCGGCGCGCACTCGAAGCCCAACTCGGTGCGGGTCGCCGGCGCACGACCGACGAACTGGATGGCGTGCGGGCGAAGGCGTTCGACCTGCTCAGCGCGCCGGCGATGCGCGAGGCCGTGCGCATCGACCGCGAGCCGTCCAAACTGCGAGACGCCTACGGGCGCAACATCTACGGCCAGAGCGTGCTGCTCGCACGCCGCCTCGTCGAAGCCGGGACGCGCGTGGCCTGCGTGTCGTGGGCACCGGACGCCAACGCCACATGGGACACGCACGGCAACAACTTCAAGAAGCTGAAGGGCGAACTGCTCCCGCAACTCGATTCCGCGGTGAGCGCACTGCTGGACGACCTCGCGGCCCGCGGGATGCTGGAGCGCACGCTGGTGGCCGTGGTGGGCGACTTCGGGCGCACGCCGAAGGTGAACGGCAACGGCGCGGGCCGCGACCACTGGAACTTCTGCTACTCGCTGGTGCTGGCTGGGGGTGGGGTGAAGGGCGGGTACGTCCACGGGGCGAGCGACAAGATCGGCGCGAAGCCCGGCCGCAACCCGGTCACGCCCGCGGACGTGATCGCGACCGTGTACGAGTGCCTCGGGGTGCCGCACGACCTCGAACTGCACGACCGCTTGGCGCGCCCGTTCGCGCTGTGCCCGTGGGGCACCCCGATCCACGACGTCCTCGTTTAGAATGGCGATGGAGGTGCGCGATGACCGAACCCTACCTGACGATGGCCGAGATCTAGGCCAAGTACCCGAACGAGTGGGTGCTGATCGACCGGCCGACCACACGGGCGCGCTCGCTCGCGCCGAGCGGCGGGCACGTGCTCCTGTCGGCCACCGACCGCGCCGAGTTCGACCGCCAGTTCGAGGCGTGGCCGGGCAACCCCGTGGTCACGCACTTGGCCTCGTGGTACACCGGCCCCGCGGAGCGGTTTCAAAGTGATTTCCTGTTGGCCCGGGCGCTCGTACTCTGATACTATTGTGGAGGTTGTGCCGCCCGCCGCGCCCGCGATTCCCGCCAGACACCCCGGTTCGCCGGGTTCGCTTGAGAAGCCTTACCCATGCTGCGAACCGCACTCGTTGTCGCGCTGCTCGCGCCGTCCGTTGGTACGGCCGCCGAACCGCCCGCGCCGGACGCCAAGGCGCTCGAGTTCTTCGAGAACAAGATCCGTCCCGTTCTGGTGGAGCACTGCTACAAGTGCCACTCCGAAGAGGCGGCGAAAGACAAGAAACTCAAGGGCGGGCTGAAGCTCGACACCAAAGCCGGACTGCTCAAGGGCGGCGACACCGGAGCCGCGATGGTGCCCGGAAAGCTCGACGCCGGCACGCTCTTGAAGTCGCTCAAGTACGAGGGCGAAGTGCAGATGCCGCCCAAGGGCAAACTGCCGGACGCCGTCGTGAAGGACTTCGAGAAGTGGATCGCCGACGGCGCGGCCGACCCGCGTACCGCGGTCGTCGTCAAACCCGTCGGCATCGACATCGAGAAGGGCAAGCAGTTCTGGTCGTTCGTCGCGCCGAAGGAGCCGCCCGTTCCGAACGGCGCACAGAGCGCCATCGACGCCTTCGTTCGCGCCAAGCTCGCGGAGAAGGGGCTGAAGCCGGTGGCGAGGGCCGACAAGCGCACGCTGATCCGCCGCGCGGCCTACGACCTGACCGGCCTGCCGCCGTCGCCGGAAGCCGTCGAAGCGTTCCTGAAGGACGAATCGCCGGACGCCTTCGCGAAGGTCATCGACGCGCTGCTCGCGAGTCCGCAGTACGGCGAGAAGTGGGCGCGGCACTGGCTCGACGTGGCCCGCTACGCCGAGGACCAAGCCCACACGTTCGGCGTGAAGCCCAAGACCCAAGCGTGGCGCTACCGCGACTGGGTGATCGCGGCCCTCAACGCCGACATGTCCTACGACACGTTCGTGAAGCTCCAGATCGCCGGCGACATGATGCCCGACGCGCCGGCCGACCCGTTCACGAAGCTCGCCGGCCTCGGCTACCTCGGCCTCGGGGCGGAGTACTACAAGAACACCGCCGCGGCGCAGGCCATCGCGGAGGAACTCGACGACCGCGTCGACACGCTCACCCGCGGGTTCCTCGGCGTCACGGTAAGCTGCGCCCGGTGCCACGACCACAAGTTCGACCCGTTCCCGACGAAGGACTACTATGCCATCGCCGGCATCTACATGGGCACGAACATGAGCGACGCCCCGCTCGCCCCGCCGGGGCAGGCGAGGGCCTACGCCGACGCGCAAGCGGCGCTCAAGAAGGCGACCGACCGGCTCACGAAGGCCAACAACGACCTGAAGCCGAACGCGGTCGGGTTCTTCGCCCGCGGCGGCGCGGCGTTCGTCGCCAAGACGCTGACCGACACCGCGGCGCAGATCCGCAAGGACATGCCGCCGGCCCCGGCCGTCGTCCACGTCGTCAGCGGCAACGGCCCCGGCATGAAGGTGTACATTCGCGGGAACCCCGCGACTCCCGGCGAAGCGGCCCCGAAGGGCTTCCTCCAAGTGCTGCCGAGCGCGAAGCAACCGGGTAGCGACTACACCCGCCTCGACCTCGCCAACGCCATCGCCAGCAAGGACAACCCGCTGACGGCGCGCGTGATCGTGAACCGGGCGTGGGCGTGGCACTTCGGCCGCGGGTTGGTCAACACGCCGAGCAACTTCGGCGCGCTGGGCGACCGCCCCACGCACCCCGAACTTCTCGACTGGCTGGCCGTCAATTTCATGAAGAACGGCTGGAGCCTGAAGTGGCTGCACCGGCAGATCATGCTGAGCGGCACGTACCAGCTCGAAAGCAAGCCGGACGCCGACAACGACAAGATCGACGCGGCCAACGTGTACCTGTGGCGCGGCCAGCGCAAGCGGTTGGAGATCGAAGACTGGCGCGACTCGCTGCTGGCCGTGAGCGGCAACCTCGACACGAAGTCCGGGGGGCCGACGTTCGACCTGCGCGACGCCAACGCCAAGCGCCGCACCGTCTACGCGAAGGTGAGCCGCCACGAACTGAACGGCCTGCTGCGGCTGTTCGACTTCCCCGACGCCAACGTGACCGCGGACAAGCGCGTCGTGACCACCGTGCCGCAACAGCAACTGTTCGCGCTCAACAGCGAGTTCATGATCGGGCAGGCGCAGGCGTTCGCCAAGCGCGTCGAGGCGCTGGGCGCGACCGACGAGGAGCGGATCGCGGTGGCGTACCGGATCGCCTACGGCCGCGCCCCGGAGAAAGCCGAAGTTGATTTGGCGGTGCGGTTCCTGAAACTGCCGACCAAGCCGGACGACAAGCTGACCCGCTGGCAGCAATACGCGCAGGTTCTGCTCGCCAGCAACGAGCTGATGTACGTAGACTGAGGGAACACGCGCGAAGCCGCAAGCGGCGCGCGCCCTCATCACGAGTACAAGCCGATGGCCGAACACGAACCGTCGCCGCACCACCGGGCCGACGTGCAAGTCGCGCAAGACGGCACTAAGGTCACGCTGACGGCTCCGGCCGGCGGCGCGGCGCTGACCGCGGACGAGGCCCAAGAGCTCGCGGGCCGGTTGTTCGAGGCCGCCATGCTCGCCAACGGCGACGACCCCGGCGAGAACGACTGGGTGCGGCTGCCGATGCAGTACATCCGCGCCGCCGCGGAGCGCATGGAACTGACCACCGGCGACGGCGAAACGGTGTCGCCCAACGCCGACCCCGAAATGGGCGACGCCAAGACCGCCGAGGTCCACTGCTGGATCAAGGACCAGACGATGCGCAACGCCATGCACATCGCCGCGGGCTGGGTGGCCGAACACGGCTGGTACATCGGCGAGGTGATCGAACACGAGACCGTGACCCGCGCCGACTTCGAGAACGGCGAGTACCGCCAGTACTTCGAGCAGGCGCTCATCGACAGCGAAGTGTTCCTGTACGAGATCGACGAAGACGAACCCGAAGGAACCGACAATGCTTCCTGACCTGACGTTCTCGCGGCGCGAGATGTTGCGGCGCTCCGGCACCGGGCTGGGGGCGCTCGGCCTCGCGGCGCTGCTCGCGGACGAAGCGAAGGGCGCGCCGAAGGCCGCGAGCAACCCGCTCGCGCCGAAGGTCGCGCACTTCCCCGCGAAGGCCAAGCACGTCATCCACCTGTTCATGAACGGCGGCCCGTCGCAGGTGGACACGTTCGACCCGAAACCGGAACTGACGAAGCAGCACGGCAAGACGCCCGGCACCCTCGGCAAGATGACCGAGCGCAAGACCGGCCCGCTGTACAAGTCCAACTTCAAGTTCAACAAGTGCGGGCAGAGCGGCGTCGAAGTCAGCGAGATCTTCCCCGAGGTCGGGAAGTGCATCGACGACATCTGCGTGATCCGCTCGATGCACACGAACATCCCGAACCACGAGCCGGGCCTGCTCCTGATGACCTGCGGCAACACGCAGGCCATCCGCCCCAGCATGGGGAGCTGGCTCACCTACGGTCTCGGCACCGAGAACCAGAACCTGCCGGGGTTCGTAGTCATGTGCCCCGGCAAGCCGGTCGTCGGCCCGGCCCTGTGGAACAACAGCTTCCTGCCGGGCGTGTATCAGGGCTGCCACATCTCCAGCCTCGACCCGAAGAAAATCATCGACCACATCCGCAACCAGAGCTTGACCGCGCCCACCCAGCGCGAGCAGCTCGACCTGCTGAACCAACTGAACGGGCTGCACAAGGACAAGCGCGGCGGCGACGACCAACTCGACGCCCGCATCCAGTCGCTCGAAATCGCCTATCGGATGCAGACCGAGGCTCAAGACGCCTTCGACGTGAGCCGCGAACCGCTCAAGGTGCGCGAGGCCTACGGCAAGGGCTACTTCTCCGACGCCTGCCTCACCGCCCGCCGGCTGGTCGAGCGCGGCGTGCGCATGGTGCAGGTCTTCTACGGGGCGGGCCAGCCGTGGGACGACCACGGCGAAGTCGAGAAGGGCCACCGCGCGAAGGCGAAGGACACCGACAAGCCCATCGCGGCCCTGCTCCGCGACCTGAAGCAATCGGGCCTGCTCGACGAAACGCTCGTCCTGTGGGGCGGCGAGTTCGGCCGCACCCCGACCAGCGAGGGCGCGAGCGGGCGCGACCACAACAACCACGGCTTTTCCGTGTGGCTCGCGGGCGGCGGGATCAAGGGCGGCATGGCCTACGGCGCGACCGACGAGTTCGGCTTCGCCGCCGCCGAGAAAAAGGTCCACATCCACGACCTGCACGCCACGATGCTGCACCTGATGGGTCTCGACCACGAGAAGCTGACGTACCGCTACAGCGGGCGTGATTTCCGCCTGACCGACGTTCACGGCGTCGTGGTGAAGGACATCCTGAAGTAGAGCCTCGCCGCACGATCAACACAGAAAAGACACGATCCAGACAGAAGAGATGGAACGAAGTACGAGGGCCGACCGAGAACGGGTCGGCCCTTTTCTTTTCAACGATCCGCGAGAGGGCTAAAACCCAGGTGATTCGCGATACCTTCGCTCCAAGTCGGCCATGAGTATTGGCCGCTTCTTCTTGGATCGTGCCTTCTTCATGATCTTGCGTCGTTTCATGGCCTCT
>VGZJ01000252.1 GCA_016872595.1 Planctomycetota bacterium | reverse complement strand
GACCCTGACCTTCCGCGTGTGGCGGTGACTCATGATCGGATTGAGTTTCCAGGCCGCCAAGCGAGGGTTCTTCGACCGCGAATCGGTGCAGCGGAAGGTCGACAAGTCCACGCGAAAAGTGCTGTCGCGGTTCGGCGCGTTCGTGCGGCAGCGGGCCAGGACGTCGATCCGCAAGCGGAAGGTAATCAGCCGACCGGGTCAACCGCCGCACTCGCACGTCGGCCTGCTGCGGAAATTCATCCTGTTCGCCTACGACGCAGACCGGAAGTCGGTGGTGATCGGTCCGACGCTGACGAACGCGCAATCGGAAGCGCCGAAGTTGCTCGAACACGGCGGCGAGACGACGCTGCGAACACGCGAGGGGCCGAAGCGGGCGCGCTACCGCCCGCGGCCGTTCATGGGGCCGGCGTTCGCGGCGGAGCAACCGAAGCTCCCCGCGCTCTGGCGAAACTCGGTTCGTTGAGGGGACACCGATGGGCGTGAAACTCGGACTCGAGGCCAAGCTCTTCCGCAACACCGGCACGCACGCCGCGCCGGTGTGGAACGAGGTCGAGAACGTCAAGGACGTGACGCTCAACCTCGAGGCGGGCGAGGCCGACGTGACGACCCGCGGAAACTCCGGCTGGCGCGCGACCGTCGCGACGCTCAAGGACGGGTCCATCGAGTTCGAGATGGTGTGGGACACCGAGGACGACGACTTCACCGCCATCCGCGACGCGTTCCTCAACCACACCGCCGTCGAGTTCGCGGTCATGGACGGCGACATCGAGACCGCCGGGTCGCAGGGGTTGCGCGCCAGTTGCGCGGTGACCAATTTCAGCCGCAACGAGCCGCTGGAGGAGGCGATCACCGTCAGCGTGACCGTGAAGCCGACGTTCTCGGGGAACCCGCCCGAGTGGATGACCGTTGCCTGATCACCCGAGGAGTACCCATGCGCTTGCTGTTGGCACTGGCCCTGTTTGCCCTCGCACCACACGCCCTCGCCGTGGAACCGGTCCGCATCGTCGGCGAGACGAAGTACAAGCCGCATTCGCTGGTGCGGCTACGCGCCGAGAACGTCGACCCCAAGGCCGCGATCCTCTGGCGCGTCCACCCGGCGAAGGGCGTGCAGCGCGCGACCACCCCGCGCGGCGTGCTGGAGTTCGCGGCGCACCCCGGCACCTACGAGATCGAACTCTTGGTGATCCGGCAGACCGACGCGGGCCTCGTCGTCGAGGAGAGTCAGATCACGGTCGCCGTCGAAGGCTGCGGCCAGGTGCCGCCCGCCCCGGTCCCGCCCGACCCGAAGCCGCCGGGCAAGGCCAACGTCGAGCAAGCGATCGGCAAGCTCCGGTTCGGCAGCGCCGGCTGCACCGCGACGGTGATCGGCCCCAGGCGCCCGGACGGGAAGTGGGACGTCCTCACGGCCGCGCACTGCACCGGCGGGGTCGGCAGCCGCGGGACGTTCACCCTCAAGGACGGCCGCGTGCTGAACGTCACCGTCGCGGCGCGTAACGCGGATTGCGACGTCACCTGGCTCGTCACCGATTCCGCCGTCGAGGATCTGCCGTTCGCCAACCTCGCCGTGAAGAACCCGCCGGTCGGCACCGAGGTCTGGCACATGGGCTACGGGGTCGACCAGCCCGGCAACCGCGAGGACGGTCGGATCACCGGCGCGGAGACGTCCGACGGGCAGTTGCAGATGGAACTGAGCGTGTCGTCGGGCGACTCGGGCGGCGGGATCTTCCGGGCCGACACGAACGAACTGGTCGCGGTGGTGTGCTGCACCACCGAGCGCGGGCGGAAGGTGCTGATGTTCGGCGGTAGTGCCGAGCGGGCCGCGCGGATGCGACCGGTAGTCAAGACCGACACCGACGCCTGGGAACCGCTCGCGATCCCGGTGTGCGTCGTCCGGAAGACCGATGCCGACTGGCAGCCGATTGACATCCCCGTCCGGCGGAAGTGATCGCCATTCGCGCCATTCATACTGAGGGGCCAGTATGCACAGCTTCCGCGACAACGCCGGGCGGGTCTGGACCGTCACGATCAACGTGGCCGCGGTCAAGCGCGTCCGCGGGTTGGTCGGCGTCGACCTCTACACGCTCATCGACGACGGCTTCAAGCCGCTCGGCGCGCTCGTGGGCGACCCGGTCCGGCTGGCCGACGTGCTGTACTGCCTGTGCAAGGACGAGGCGGACGCGAAGCAGATCAGCGACGAGGACTTCGGACGGGCGCTGGCGGGCGACGCGATCACGCTGGCGGCCGACGCGTTCGTCGAGGAGCTGGTCGATTTTTTCCCCGACGCCCGGACGCGGGCCAGCCTGACGAAGGTGCTGGCGGCCGGGCGGAAGGTGCGGGACAAGCTCCTGATCCACGCCGAGACGGTCATCGAGACGTTCGACGCGGACCGGGCGGCGAGCAAGTTGATCGCGTCGTTTGGGAACTCGCCGGCGTCCTCGGCCTCGACCCCGGCCCCTTCACCCTCCGCGAACTCCTGACGATGGCCGAAGCGCGGAGCCGTCACCAGTGGGCGCACACGTCCGCCGTGCTCGCGCTCCTCGCGAACGCGAACCGCGACCCGAAGAAGACCCGGCCGTTCCGACCGGGCGACTTCAACCCGCACCTCCGCCGCAAGGAACCGATCGCGGCGAAAGTCGGCATCGCCGTGCTCAAGCAGGTGTTCGTGGACCGCCCCAGGGGAATCGGAGGAGTGTGAGTCATGGCGGTGTCGGCGGGCGGCATTCGTGCGGGCGCGGCGTACGTCGAGTTGTTCGTCCAGGACAACCGGCTCACGCGCGGACTCACCGCGGCCGCCGGGAAGCTGAAGGCGTTCGGCGCGAGCCTGATGGGGATCGGGGTCCGCGTCGGGGCGGTCGGGGCCGCGGCCCTCGCGCCCGTCGTACCCGCGCTGGAGACCCTCAACGAGCAGGCCAAGCTCGCCAGCGCCGCCGACGCCTTCGGCCTGTCCGCCGAGAAAGCCTCGCGGCTGTTCGGCCTCATGCAGGCCGGCGGGAGCGACGTCCGCGACGCGACCGAGGGGCTGGTCACGTTCAACCAGCGAGTGTCCGACGCGCTTTCCGGCACCGGCGAGGAGGCGGCCCAGTTGTTCCGGTCGCTCGGCGTGTCGGCCAAGGAGTTCGCCGGGCTCGACAGCGCCGACCGCTTCTACAAGTTGCTCGACGCCCTGCGCGCCGTCCCCGATCCGGCCAAGCGAGTGCAACTCCTGCTCAAGGCGGTCGGCGAGGACACGGGCAAGAACCTGATCCCGGTCCTGTCGATGAGCGAGGACGAGGTGCGGGCGCTGGGCGACGCCTTCGAGCAGTCGGGTGCCGATCTGCAACAGGCCCGCGAGACCAACCGCGCCTACGTGCTGGCCACCGCGCAGTTGTCGAAGGTGTGGCGCGAGGTGGTGGCCGCGGTCGCCCCGGCGATCCGCGACCTGGCCGAGTGGGTGACGCGGGCGATCAAGCCCGTCATCGAGTGGGTGCGGCAGAACCGTGAGGCCGTGAAGACCGCGGCGCTGATTGCCGCCGTGGTGTTCGGGGTCGGCGGCGCGCTGGTCGCACTCGGCGCGGCGGTGAGCCTCGCGGGGTTCGCCATCAGCGGCCTGGTTAGCCTCTTCTCGGCGCTCGGCACGGTCATTAGCGTGGTTGGCTCGATCCTCGGTGCGCTCGTGTCACCCATCGGCTTGGTCGTCGCGGCGCTCATCGGGCTGGGCTACCTGTTCGTCACGCAGACCGACGCCGGGCAGCAGATGGTCGACGAGCTGAGCGCGGGATTCATGAGCTTCGCGGAGACGGCGAAGACCGCGTGGGGCGGGATCGTCGCGGCGATCCAGGCCGGCGACCTCGAACTCGCCGCGAAGGTGGCTCTCGCTGCCGTCAACCTCGAGTGGGCGAAAGCGGTGCTGTGGTGGACCGAGAAGTGGAACGCCTTCAAGGGCATCTTCGTTGACGGCTGGCACGACGTCGTGGCCGGGCTGAAGCTCATGTTCTGGGACCTCACCGCCTGGATCGCCCGCACGTTTTCGTTCGCCATCGAGAAGCTCTTCAAGTCCACCGCGTGGGTCGCGGACAAGCTCGGGTTCGAGACGTTCGCGCGGAACCTGCGCGAGAACTTCGACTTCTCCGACGAGAACATCAACCGCAACCGCGACCGGATCAAGAACCAGATCCTCGACGACCGGGCGCGCCGGCAGCGCGAGGCCAACGCCGCCCGCCGGGCGGACGCGGCCGGGGCGATGGACGACGTGAAGAAGGCCGCCGACGAGCTCCGAGACGCGGTGAAGGAAGCGGAGCGCAAGCGCGACGCGGTGCCCGACCGGGTGGCACCCAAAGGCCGATCGGGTTCGATGTACTCGCTCGACGAGGTGCTCGACCTGTCCAAGAAGGTCGACGTGCAGGGGACGTTCAACGCGCTGGCGGTGCGCGGACTGGGCGGCGAATCGATCAACGAGCGCACCGCCAAGGCGGTCGACCAGATCAACGACAACGTCAAGAAGATCGCGGTCGCCGCCGTCCACGGCGGGCTGGTCTTCGCGTGAGGTGAGGCGTGGCGATCATCGTCGAGAAGTTCGACAGCGGCGGGGCGACGGTCGGGCCGGACAGCCCGTCGGTCGACCTCCTGTTCGCGGTGCTGGGCACCGAGAGCGATCTCGACGTGCGGGCGCTGGTCGAGGCGACGATCCCGGCACTCTTCCGGGGCATGGTCTTTCAGAACTACCGCATCGACCACAAGGGCGGCGGGGTCTGGGACGTGTCGGTGCGGTACGGGCGCGAGGAGCCACTGGCCGGCGAAGCCCCGCCCGGCGGCGGCGACCCGGTGACGCCCGAAACGCCGCTCGGCCCGAGTTACACGTTCGAGACCTCCGGCGGCACCCAGCACATCACGCAGTCCCTCCAGACGGTGGCCAAACACGCCAAGCCGGGCAAGGTCGCTCCGGACTTGAAGGGGGCGATCGGCTTCAACAACGACTCGGTCGAGGGGACCGACGTCACCGTTCCGGTGTTCCGGTTCTCCGAGGCGTACTCGATCCCGGTGGGGCTCGTCACGCACGGCTACAAGCTGACGGTCTTCAGCCTGACGGGCAAGGTGAACAACGCGCCGTTCAAGGGCTTCGCGGCCGGCGAGGTGCTGTTCTTGGGCGCGTCCGGTTCGCGGCGCGGACTGGAGAAGTGGGAGATCACGTACCAGTTCGCGGCCAGCCCCAACGCGGTCGGCCTCCAGGTCGGCGACATCGCGGGGATCAACAAGAAGGGGTGGGAGTACCTCTGGGTCCGCTACGGCGACGTGGAGGACCAGAAGGTGCTCGTGAAGCAACCGGAGTCGGCTTACGTCGAGCGGGTGTACGAACCGGGCAACTTCGCGCTCCTCGGGATCGGAGGCTGACGTGCCCGGCGACCCGTTCAAGAACGTCACGCCCGGCCAGCGGCTGGAGATCCCGGCGGCGGCGTACAACGCGTTCCTCGACGCGGCGCGGCAGGCGCGGGGGAATCTGCACGATACCGACCGCGACGCCAATGCTCTGATGCGGCAATCGGGCATCGTCCGGGTGCGAAATACCACCGGGGCGGACCTGAACCGCTTCGCGGTCGTGTCGCTGAACGCGCCGATCATCACGCCCGCGGACAACCTGCAAGAGTTCCAGAACGCGGTCATCTTCGACGGCGTCGTCCCGACCGCGGTCCTGAAAGAGCGCTTCGCCGTGTTGCTCGAACCGCTCGCCGCCGACGCCACGGGCCGCGCGGTCGTCTCCGGCGTCACGGTCGTGAAGGTGCGCGTCGATCCGGCGCAACTGTACGACTTCGCGGCGGTCGAGGTCGGCGAGACCGGCTGGCTGCGGAACGTGCCGCACGGCACCGCGCGCGTGCTGTGGGTGCAGTCCTCGGGGTCGGTGGAGCGCTGGGCCGTCGTGCGGCTCGACGACGGCGACTTCCAGGCGCATGTGCTCGTCACCAGCAACGCGCCCGACGCCGACGGCTACTTCCCCGGCGAGGTGCAGCGGTACGACCCGGCCATGAAGACGTGGCAAACGCTCTTCGCGTGCAAGGTGGTGGACGTCAACCAGTGATCCATGAGCAGCGATACCTGGCGCGGATGGTCGGGCGAACCGGCGACATACCGCTGTTCGCACTGGGGTGCGCCCGTGCGGGTTCCGGGTCGGGTCCGTCGTCGCCGACCCACGCCCCGCGCACCCTGGCGCGGTTCCTCGGACTGGCGGGTGGGGTGCCGCTCTACGGGTACTCGGCGTGCGAGTTCCCGCGCATCGGCCGCTACTTGATGCGATTCGTTGGCACGGCGAACGATGCCCCGGTCTACGGCCTGGCGTGTTGCCAGGACGGTTCGAGTGGGTCGTCGGGTTCCAGCGGAATGTCGGGTTCCAGCGGAGGAAGTTCCGGCTCCAGCGGCTCGTCGGGGGAGAGTGGTTCGTCCGGGGGAACGTCGGGTTCCAGTGGAGTGTCGGGTTCCAGCGGTTCGTCCGGTCAATCGGGATCGGCGGGTTCGGGTGGTTCGTCGGGTGGCAGTTCCGGCGTCAGCGGTTCATCGAGCATCAGCGGATCGTCGGGTGTCGGCGGCTCGTCCGGCCACTCGGGATCGTCGGGTTCGGGTGGTTCGGGTGGTTCGGCGAGCGGCAGTTCGGGCGGCAGCGGCGCGTCGGGAAGTGCGGGCGGATCGAGCGGCGTGTCGGGCTCGGTTGGTTCGACCGGCGCGGGGACGAGCGGCGGCGGTTCCAGCGGGGTCACTTCCTCCGGTGCGGGATCGAGCGGCGCGGGATCGAGTGGGGCCGGTTCGACGCCGGGCGGTTCGCTGAGTGGTCCCGGTTCCGCTTCCGCTTCGGGAGCGAGCGGATCGGCCTCGGGCAGTTCGGGTTCCGGCGCAAGCGGTTCGAGTGGTTCGAGTGGCTCGACCGGTACTGGAGCGTGCGAGTGCCCGGAGCACCCGTGGGAAGTCGAGGCGGTCAACGGTGCAGTATGGACCTTCGACGGGTCGTCCTGGACCGTCACGTTCGAGGACGCGATGAACTGCGGCGGACCCAACGGCGACGTGCAGTTCGGGACCGTCGCCCGAACGGTTTGCCTGTGCGCGCCGACGCGGTTGACCGCCATCCTGTCCGGGTTGGTAGAGCGCCAGGATCTCGGCTACGAGCAGGCGGTCGCCGCCGTCAATGGCGTTGTGGTCGCGGTGGGCGGCTCCTTCGGCGAGGGGCTCGGCTGCGCGATGGCCCCGACCACGGCCGTCGGATTCATCGACCTGCCGCCCGGCGAGCACCGGGTCGAACTGTTCGCCAGCACCGTCGACGGCAACTTCCACGTCGGCGCGTTCTGGAACTTCAACCTCATCTGGGAGCCGCTATGAACGTGATCGCCCGGCCCGCGCGCGCCGCCGCGAACGTGCTGACTTGCGCCTCGGCCACGCCCGAACTGTCCGTCGAGGAGACGATCCGCCTGCTCGCACACGCGCCGCCGGGACCGTGGCCGGGCGGGTGGGCATCGTGGGCCAACGTGAACGAAGCCCACCGCGTCATGGCCCGGCGCTTCGCTACAACCCTGAAGAACCCGCGAATCGTGTACCCGCAAGAACGCGGCATCGTCATCGCCGGCGGCGGACTGAAGTACTTCCCCAGCGTCTGGGTCGGCGTCAACCTGATCCGACACTTCTGGTGCGAACTGCCCATTCAGTTGTGGTACCTCGGCAAGGGCGAAGTCGATCCGTACATGCGTCGATTGCTCACGACGTTTGGCGTCGAGTGCGTCGACGCGCGCGAGGTGGAGAAGGAACACCCGTGTCGGATCCTGTGCGGGTGGGAGCTGAAGCCGTACGCGACGCTGCACGCGCCGTTCGCGGAGGTGCTGTTCCTCGACGCCGACTGCGGCCCCTGCCGCGACGTGACCGAGGTCTTCACTTGGCCGGAGTACCTGGAGAAAGGAGCGGTGTTCTGGCCGGACTACGCCTCGTGGCGGCTCAAGCGCGACGTGTGGGAGATCTTCGACATCCCGGACGTGGCCGCGCGCTGGGAAACCGAGACGGCGTTCGAGAGCGGCCAGTACCTCGTCAACAAGAACCGCTGCTGGCGCGAACTCCGCATGTCACTCTGGTACGCCGAGCACTCGGACTTCGTGTTCCGCGTGGTCTACGGCGACAAGGAATGTTTTCACCTCGGCTGGCGCAAGCTCGGCAGCGACTATGCCATGCCGTCGAAGGCCCCCGGCTGGAACCAGCACACCATCGTGCAGTGGGACTTCCGCGGCGAGCAGATGTTCAACCACCGCTGCCAGGACAAGTGGAAGCTCGGCGGCGGGAACAAGCGCAACGACGCGCTCGCCAACGAAGCGTTGTGCTTCCGGTTCGTGGACGACCTCCGCAAGGTGTGGGACGGCGTCCTCTGGCACAACCCCGCCCCGACGCCCGAGGAGCAGAAGGTCATCGACGAACTCACCGACCGCCGCTTCCTGTATCGGCGAGTCGGACACGACGAGCGGCCGGTGCGGCTGGAACGTGCGGCCAAGGTCGGCGAAGGCTCAGCCGAGTGCGAGCGCCGCTGGGACGTCAACATCGACGGCGACGCGATCCTCACCCTCAGCCGCCTCGACCGACCGACCTGCCACCTGAAGCGTGACACCGACGGCGTGTGGCGCGGGGCGTGGCTCGAACACGAGCGCATGCCGATCGAGTTCATTCCACTGGAGAAGTGACCATGCCGCTCCCGAACCACGTTCTGTCGAGTCGGGCCGAGTTGGAAGAGGTCAGCCGCAAGCGGGCCGTGGGCGTCTTCTACGGCGACAACCGCTTGCTCTGCCGGTTGCTCGGCGACTACCTGGCGTTCGTCGATGTTTGCGACCTGATGCTCGGCCCGCGCCTGGTACTCGACGGCTTCTGGGAGTCGTGGGTGACGCTGGCCATCGCGAGGCACTTGCAACCGGGAATGCACTGCGTCGATGTCGGCGCGAACTACGGATACTACACGCTGCTGATGGCCGCCGGGGTTGGACCACAGGGGCGAGTCGCGGCGTGCGAGCCGAACCCGCTCCTGGCCGGCAGTTACCTGCCGCAGAACCTGGCGCTCAACGGCCATCATCACGGCGTCGAAGTGTGCCCGAAGGTCGTCGGCAACCGCGACGACCAGACCGTGGACTTCGTTCTCCACGACGGCGACTTTGCCACGTCGTCGCTCGAACGCTGGGCTTACGCGCACCGCGCCGAGACGGTGCAAGTGCCGGCGATCACGCTCGACCGCCTCTGCGCCGACTGGCCGCGCCTCGACCTGGTGAAGATCGACGCCGAGGGCGCGGAGGCTTTGGTCTGGGAAGGGATGCAAGAAGCACTGCGCCGATTCCCGCACGTCGCCGTGGTGATGGAACTGCACCTGCAACGTGATCTGCCGCAAACGGTCGACCTCCTGCACCAGATCGAGCGTGCGGGTTTCGCGCTCCGCTGCATCGACTACGACGGCGAGGTCGTCTCGACCGACGCGGCTACAATCCTCGCGCAGCCGCAGGAACACTGGACGTTGTGGTTGAAGCACTAGCCTGGATTATTAGACTCGTTGCGCAATAGGTGTTGGTTCAGTCGCACTTCGGCCAGACGATCCTGTGTGGTCGTTACCCGTACATCCGGTTGTGGAGTCCGGCGACGTTCTTCATCATCACCG
>VGZJ01000251.1 GCA_016872595.1 Planctomycetota bacterium | reverse complement strand
GTTTCGGCGGTCAGTTCCAAGGCGGTTTCGGCGGTGGTTTCCAAGGCTTCGGTGGTGGCGGTTTCGGCGGTCAGTTCCAAGGCGGTTTCGGCGGTGGTTTCGGCGGTCAGTTCCAAGGTGGCTTCGGTGGTCAGTTCCAAGGCGGTTTCGGCGGTCAGTTCCAAGGCGGGTTCGGCGGTGGCGGCTTCGGTGGTCAGTTCCAAGGCGGTTTCGGCGGTCAGTTTCAAGGCGGTTTCGGTGGCGGCTTCGGCGGCCAGTTCCAAGGCGGGTTCGGCGGTGGCTTTAACGGCGGGTTCGGTGGCGGGAACTTCGGCAACTTCGGGAACGGTGGTGGCAAGTTCGGCTTTAGTGGTGGGACCGGCTACTAACCGCGCCCTATAACGATAACCCAGACGCGGCCCGTGGCTCCGGTCACGGGCCGCGTCGTTTCCTGCATCCAAACCGGGCGGCGCGGCGAACTCCACTTGCGACCGCCGCGAGAGGGACCAAGAGCGTTGGCCGAACCCACCAGCGTGCTCCCGCGGATCGCGGCCGGGGATCCCGCCGCGGTGCCGGACTGCATCGCCCGCTACGGCGGGCTGGTGTGGGGGCTGGCGCGCCGGTTCCTCGGTAACCCGTCCGACGCCGAAGACGCCGTGCAAGACGTGTTCATCGAACTCTGGAAGAACGCCGGCCGCTTCGACCCGGCGCTGTCGTCCGAGCCGACCTACGTCACGATGATCGCGCGCCGTCGGTTAATCGACCGGAAGCGCCGTGTCGGGCGCGCGCCTGCGGTGCAAACGCTCGTCGAGGAGCCGCCGGCCGTCCCGCGCGGCCCCAATCGGGCCGAGATCGACGACGAGGCGGCGAAGGCCGCGGCCGTACTCAACGAGTTGCGCGAGGACGAGCGCCGGGTTATCGTCATGGCGATCTACGAAGGGAAAACGCACGAGGAAATCGCCGCCGAAACACGGCTCCCGGTGGGCACCGTGAAGACGCACATCCGCCGCGGGCTGATCCGCGTGCGCGAGCGTCTCGGCCTCGCGGGGGGTGCGAAATGACGCCCGACCCGCGCCGCGCCCGCCTCGACGACTTGCTCGCAACCGAAGCCACACAGGGGCTTTCCCTCGACGAGGCCACCGAACTGGACGCGCTGCTGCTAGCGTTCCCGGATGAAGACCCGGACGGCCTCGAACGGGCCGCAGCCGCGATTCACAACGCGCTGGCGCGGCCGGAGCCGGTGCCCCCGGCCCTCCTCGAACGGCTCCAACTGGCGGCGGTCGCCGTGGCCCCCGCGCCGGTCGTGCCGCGCGCCGTGCGCCCGCGCCCCGCGTGGCTGGCGTGGAGCGGCTGGGCCGTCGCCGCGGGGCTTGCCGGCGTGCTCGTGTACGTTCAGATCCCGCGCCGGCCCGTCGTGCCGGTCCCCGAACCGACGTTCGCCGAGTTGCGCGACGCGCTCCGGCCGCAGGCCCCAGAGTTCGTTGGCGCGAAGCAGGCCGCCACCGGCAGCATCGTGTGGAGCGACGCCAAGCAAGAGGGGTATATGGAACTGCGCGGCCTCGCGCCCGTCGATCCCGCGGCCGGCACGTACCAGCTCTGGATCGTGGACGCCGACCGCAAGGACTCCGAGCCGGTCGACGGCGGCGTGTTCCGGGTGAACGCCGACGGCACGGCGCTGGTCAAGATTCGCGCCCCGATCCGCGTCAAGCGCGCCGCGGCCTTTGCGGTCACGCGCGAGCGCGACCCCAACGGCGTCGTGGTCAGTAAGGTAAAGCCCGCGGACTACGAGCTGGTGATGGCCCCGAAAAAGGGCTGAGCGCGTCCGCTCCGGAACCCATCGAACCGCCCGGCGCTCGGGGTGCGCGTGCGCTACGGTGCGAAACCGGGTGATCCGTGTCCCCGACCGGCGGCCCCCGACGCTCGCATTACGAGATCGAGAAGGGCCGGTTCAGGTCACAAGAGGGGCCTTTCTCGTTGCTCGCGGCGCGCGGATCGGCTACCTACAACGGTAGCCGTTTCGCCCCACCGCGGAGCCGAACATGATCCGTCTGGACGCGACCCGCCCCGCCACCTTCTGCGACGGCCACTCGCGCCGCGACTTCCTCCACGCCGGCGCGCTCGCGCCCCTCGGCCTCACGCTCGCGGGCCTGAACGCGGCGCGCGCCGCCGACCCCAAGCCCGACACCGACGTGAACTGCATCATGCTGTTCCTCGTCGGCGGGCCGAGCCAGCTCGACACGTGGGACCCGAAGCCGAACGCGCCGGCCGAGGTCCGCGGGCCGTTCGAGCCGATCAAGACGAACGTGACCGGAACGCAGGTCAGCGAAATCTTCCCCAAGATGGCGAAGCACGCGGACAAGTTCTCGGTCGTGCGCAGCGTGTACCATACCGCGACCGCGGTCCACGACACCGGCCACCAGATGATGCAAACCGGCCGCCTGTTCAGCGGCGGTGTCGAGCACCCGCACGTCGGCTGCGCGCTCGGCTACCTCAAGGGCGGGCGCGGCGAACTGCCGGCGCACGTCCTGCTGCCCAAGCCCATCGGCCGCACCGGGGGCAACCTGCCGCACGGCCACACGGCAGGCTACCTCGGCAAGCCGCACGACCCGTTCATCCTGAACGCCGACCCGAACGCGCCCGGCTTCAAGGTGCCCGACCTGCTGCCGCCCGAATACCTCTCCGCGATCCGCGCCGAGCGCCGCCAGAAGCTGCGCGACGCCGTGGACGGCGCGACCGCCGCGTTCGAGCAGAGCGCCGCGGCGAAGCAACTGGACGACAACTTTAAGCTCGCCTTCAAGCTGATGTCGAGCGCGAAGGCCCGCGACGCCTTCGCGCTGGAAAAGGAAACGAACAAGTCGAAGGACCGCTACGGGCGCACGCGCTTCGGCCAGTGCTGCCTGATGGCCCGGCGCTTGATCGAGGCCGGCGTGCGGTTCGTCACGGTCAACATGTTCGAGACCGTGTTCGACGAGGTGACGTGGGACATCCACGGCTCGAAGCCGTTCACCGACATCGTGCAAATGTCGAAGGAGGTCGCACCGAACTTCGATCAGGCGTACACCGCGCTGCTCGAAGACCTGAGCGAGCGCGGGTTGCTGTCGAACACGATGGTCGTGGCGCTGGGCGAGTTCGGGCGCACGCCGAAGGTGAACCCGGCCGGGGGGCGCGATCACCACCCCGGCGCGTGGTCGATCCTGATGGGCGGCGGCCCGCTGAAGGGCGGCATCGTCGTGGGCGAAACGGACGAACACGCCTTCGCGCCGAAAACGCGCCCCGTTACGCCGGGCGAAGTGGCCGCGACCATCTACAAGGGCCTCGGCCTCGACCCCCACAAGGAACTGCCCGGCCCGCAGAACCGGCCCATTCCGCTGGTCGATTACGCCGTGAAACCGATCGGGGAACTGTTCTGATCCCGGACGCCGTTTGCGACTTCGCACGCACGTACGAAGCCGCTCGCGGATGATAATGCACTCAGGGTTCGTTGATGCGCCTCCTGCTCTCCTTTGCTGCGTTCGCCCTCATCGCGCCACTAGCGCGCGGGGCGGACCTGCGCGTTTACCCCGCTGATGTCGCCATCGGCGGACCGAACCGCGCGCAGCAACTCCTCGTGGTCGAAGAAGAAAACGGGCGCGTCGTGCGCGACCTGACCGCGGGCGCGAAGTACGCCTCGTCGTCCGACAAGGTCAAGGTCGATGCCACGGGCATCGTTACCGCCACCGGCGCGGGCGAAGCGAAGATCACCGTGACCGCCGGCGGCAAGACCGCGACCGTGGCCGTGAGGGCCGAGAAGCCGGCGGAGTGGAACTTCCGCAACCACGTGATCCCGACGCTGACGCGCGCCGGGTGCAACGCCGGCGCGTGCCACGGCGCGCTCGCCGGGAAGGGCGGCATGAAGCTCTCGCTCCGCGGGTTCGACCCCGAAACCGATTGGTTCGTGCTGACGCGCCAAGCGCTCGGCCGCCGCGCCGACCTCAACGACCCCGCCGAAAGTCTGACGCTGAAGAAGGCGACGCGCACCGTGCCGCACGGCGGCGGGACGCGCATGGTCGGCGACTCCGTGTACTACGCCGTCGTCCACGACTGGATGAAGGCCGGCGCGCCGGGGCCGAAGGCCGACGACGCCACGCTGGAACGCTTGGACGTGTTCCCGCCCGCGATCCTCGTGGACCCGAAGGCCGCGAAAGGCTCGTTCCGCACGCTGGTGCGGGCAGTGTACTCCGACGGCACGACCGAAGACGTGACCCGCTGGGCGCGCTTCGGTTCCAGCGAAGAACTGGTCGCGCGCGTCAGCGAAGAGGGCGTCATCGTGCCCGCGGGCCACGGCGAGGCCGCGATCACCATCGGCTTCGGCACGAAGGTCGCCACACTGACCGTCACCGCGCCGTACCCGAACGATGTGAAGGCCGAGGTGTTCGCGAAGTCGCCGCGCAACAATTTCGTCGACGAACACGTTCTGCGCAAGCTCGAACTACTACGCGTGCCGCCGTCCGATCAGTGCTCGGACGCGGAGTTCGTGCGCCGCGCGTACCTCGACACCTGCGGCATCGTACCCAAACCCGATGAAGTCGAAGCGTTCCTGAAAGACGCGGACACGAAGAAGCGCGCGAAGCTCGTCGACAAGTTGCTCGATCACCCCGCTTACATCGATTACTGGGCGCACAAGTGGTCCGATTTGCTGCTCGTGTCGAGCCGCAAGCTGCCGCAACCGGCGATGTGGGCCTTCTACCGCAAGCTGCGGCAGAGCGTCGCGGACAACCAGCCGTGGGACAAGTTCGCGCGCGACACCCTGACCGCGAACGGCAGCACGCTCACCAACGGCGCGGGCAACTACTTCGTGCTTCACAAGGACGTGAGCGAGCTGGCGGAAGCGACGTCGCTCACCTTCCTCGGCACGTCCATCGGTTGCGCCAAGTGCCACAACCACCCGTTGGAGAAGTGGACGCAGGACGAATACTGGGCGTTCGCGAACCTGTTCTCGCGTGTCGGGCTGAAGAACGGCGACCGCGCCGGTGAAGTGTTGATCCAGAGCAAGAGCGACGGCGACGCGCTGCACCTGCGCCGCGGAATCGCGATGCCGCCGGCCCCGCTCGACGGCAAGCCGCTGGCGCTCGACGCGCCCGGAGACCGGCGCGCGTACTTCGCCGACTGGCTCACCGCGGCCGACAATCCGTACTTCGCGAAAGCTGCGGTGAACCGCGTTTGGCGCAACTTCATGGGCCGCGCGCTGGTCGAAGCGGAGGACGACCTGCGCGAGACCAACCCCGCGAGCAACCGCGAGTTGCTCGACGCGCTCGCCGCGGACTTCGTGAAGCAGAAGTACGACCTCAAGCATACGATGCGCACGGTCCTCAACTCGGCCGCGTACCAGCGCGCCTCGACGCCACTCAAAGAGAATCAAGCCGACGACCGCTTCTACTCGCGCTACCTGCTGCGCCGCTTGCCGGGCGAGGTGATCCTCGACGCCTACTCGGACATCACCGGGGTTCCGACGCCGTTCGACAAGATCAACTCCGCGGCCGGCGACGCGAGCACGCCCATCGTGACGTACCCGGTCGGCACGCGCGCGGTTCAAGTGCCGGACTCGCTCACCACCTCGCGGTTCCTCGACGCCTTCGGCCGCGCCGAGCGCGTGCAAACGTGCTCGTGCGAGCGCACAGCCGACGCCAGCGTCACACAGGCACTGCACCTCAACAACGGCCACACGCTGAACGACAAGCTGCGCGACAAGTCGTCCGCGGTCGGTAAGTGGATCGCCACTGGCTTGACCGACGAGCAGATCGTGGACCGCGTGTTCCTGCTAGCGCTGAGCCGCAAGCCGACCGACGCCGAGAAGAAGAAGTTTCTGCCGATTCTGGCCGAATCCGCGAAAGACGGCGCGCAATCTCGGCGCGAGGGGATCGAAGACTTCGTATGGGCGGTCCTCACGGGCCGCGAGTTCCTCTTCAACCACTAACCCCGAACCGCGAACGCCCATGAACCCCACCGACGCCGGCGCGCCGCTGCCCGAAGGGCCGGACCCGACACCGCAGCCGAAGCCGTGGCAAAAGCCGCAGCCCGAAGAAGAAGAGTCGCGCAACAACAGCTCCGCGGACGCCGGCGGCGACGTGATCGACGCCGGCGTCGAAGGCGCGAACGCGCTCGGCGTCGTGGGCGACGCGGCCGGCAGCGTACTCGAAGGGGCGGGCGAGGTTGCCGGTAGCGCGCTGGAGGCCGCGGGCGGGTGCGCCGACGGCTGCGGCGGGTGCTCGCTCGCGGTCCTCGTGCTGCTCTCGGTCGCTGCCAGTTCCGTGATGGCGATGTTCCGCTGATTCATCCGTTCGAGTTCCCACCATGTCGCGCCTCCTCTCCCTCGCGCTCGTGCTTCTTCCCGCCGGCGCGAGCGCCGCGCCTCCGGCCGTGAACGCGGTCGCGTACCGGCCCGACGGGGGCGCGGTCGTGTTCGGCGGCGCGCGCGGGCTGAACATGTTCGAAGTGCCCAAGGGCGAGGCGCGCGGCGGGGTCGCGTCGCAGCGCGTGACCGCGCTCGCGTTCGACCGCGCCGGGACGGTGCTCGCGGTCGCGAGCGCGGAACCGGGTAAGGTCGGGCGGTTGGGCTTCCTCGCCGTGACCGACGACATCGGGCGGCTCGGCGACGGCAAGAACGAGGTGTTCGACGCCCACAAGGACGCGATCTACGCGCTCGCCTTCTCGCCCGACGGCAAGACCCTCGCCACCGCCGGCTACGACCGCCTCATTCACTTGTGGGACGTGCCCGACCTCACCGGCCCGCAGGAGAAGCGCAAGCCCGGCCCGCGGCTCACGCTCAAGGACCACAGCGACGCGGTCTACGGCCTGTCGTTCCACCCCGACGGCAAGTTGCTGGCGAGCGCCGGCGCGGACCGCGCGGTGAAAGTGTGGGACGCGGCCACCGGCAAGCGCCTCTACACGCTCGGCGACGCGACCGACTGGGTGTACGCGGTCGCGTGGAGTCCCGACAAGAAGCACCTCGCCGCGGCCGGCGTCGATAAGAGCGTGCGCGTCTGGGCCGCGGACAAGGACGGCGGCAAGCTGGTAAACACCGCGTTCGCGCACGAGAAACCTGTGTGGCGGGTCGCCTACAGCGGCGACGGCGCGACGCTGTTCACCACGGGCGAGGACCGAGTGGTGAAGTCGTGGGACGCACTCAAGCTCACCGAAAAGAAGGTGTTCGCGGCGCAGCCGGACGCGATCCTCGACTTCGCCCTGCGCGCCGACGCCAAGCAGTTCGCGCTCGCGCGGTTCGACGGCGCGGGCGTGCTGATCGACGCCGAAACCGGTAAGCTCGCCCACGAACTGCTGCCCAAGAAGGAGAAGAAGCCGCAGGGCGAAAGCCCCGTGTTCGCGCAGCCGCCGCCCCCGAAAACCGTGCCGCCCGCGCCGGTCTCGCCGGTCACAGTCGTCCGAGTGGAACCCAATGGCGGCGCGCGCGGCGCGACCACGCGCGTCAAAGTCACCGGCCAGAACCTTGACCTCGTCACGTCCGCGGGCACCAACGTCGCCGGGATCGAAGTGAAGCTCGTGCCGATTACGCGCAAACTGGGCGAGATTCAGCTCGACGTGACGATCGGCCCAACCGCCCCGGTCGGCGCGGCGCAGCTCGTGTTCCACGGCGAGGGCACGAAGTCGAACCCGATTACGTTCACCGTGGACCGCTTCGCCGCGGTGCCGGAAGCCGGCACGACCGACTCGGCGCGCACCGCGATGCCGGTCAAGCTCTCCTCAACGATCGTCGGCACCATCGACCGCGCCGGCGACGTCGATTACTTCCGCTTCGAAGCGAAGGTGGGCGACCAGATCGGCGCGCAGGTAGTCGCGGGCGAAATCGGCTCGAAGCTTGATCCAGCTCTCGTGCTGACCGACGAGAACGGGGCCGTACTCGCGGAGGGCACGGCTTCGCTCGGCCATGTGGTGCGCAAGAACGGCACCTATGCGATTGGCATCCGCGACCGCGAGTTCCGCGGCGGGGCCGACTTCTTCTACCGCTTGCACGTCGGCGACGTGCCCGTCATTACCGGCGTGTTCCCGCTCGGCGCGCAGACCGGGCGCGCGACGAGCGTTCACGTTTCCGGCGTGAACCTCGGCGCGCCCAACGGCGTGCTGGCGCGCGTCACCGTGCCCGCGGACGCCAAGCCCGGCGCGAAGGTGCCCGTGCCGTTGACCGGCCTCGCGGCCCAAGCCGTGGGCAAGGCGGAAGTGGTCGCGTCCGAGTTTCCGTCGGTCGTGCTCGATCCGATCACGGGTGGCGACGTGCGCGTGCCCGGCTCCGCGGACGGCATCTTCGCCAAGCCCAACGACGCCCAGACCGCGACCTTTAGCGCGAAGAAGGGCGCGCGCCTCGTCGTCGAAGTTCTCGCCCAGCGCGCCGGCTCGCCCGTCGATCCGGTCGTCGAGATTCTGGATTCCGCCGGCAAGCCGGTGACGCTGGCGGCGCTGCGCTGCACCGCGAAAACTTCGGTCACGTTCCGCGACCACGACTCGCGCAGTCCCGGCATTCGGCTCGATGCGTGGAACGAACTCGCCATCGACGATTACCTGTTCGTGAAGGGCGAGTTGGTCCGCATTCTCGCGCTGCCGAAGGGACCGGACGACGACTGCCAGTTCTACCAAACCGGCGGGCAGCGCGTCGGATGGCTCGGCACGACGCCGACGCACCACAGCTTCGGCGAGACGATGTACAAGGTGGAACTGCACCCGCCGGGGACGACGTTCCCGCCGAACGGGATGCCGGTGTTCGCGCTCGCGTACCGCAACGACGACGGCGGCCCCGGCTACGGCAAGGACAGCCGCCTTTTCTTCGACCCGCCCGCGGACGGCACTTATCAGGTGCGCGTGACCGACGCGCGCGGCGCGCACGGACCGGCGCACGCCTTCCGCGTCACGGTGCGCCCGCCGCGCCCGGCCTTCACCGCGACCGCGAACGTCGTCGGCCCGATGCTGCTCAAGGGCGGCTCGGTGCCGGTGAACGTGAGCATCGACCGCGCCGACGGGTTCGACGGGCCCGTCGCGCTGCGGCTAAAGAACCTACCGGACGGCTTCTCCGCGCCGCCGACCAGCATCGAAGCGGGCCAGCAGAACACGACGTTCCCACTGTTCGCGCGCGCGGACGCGGCGCTGCCCGAGAAGGTGGCCGTGGTACTGGTCGCGACCGCGACGATTGGCGGGAAGGAAGTCGCGCGCGAACTGCCACTCGCGCTCCCCGCGAAGCCCGGAACCGGCGACCTCGTGACCACACTTCGACAACAAGCGGTCTCGATCCAACCCGGCAAGGAGGCGCGCTTCACGGTCGAAATCGCGCGACAGGGGAAGTTCGCCGGGCGAGTGCCGATTGAGGTGAAGGGGCTGCCGCACGGCGTGCGCGTGCTGAACATCGGGCTGAACGGCATCCTCATTACGGAGCGCGAGACGACGCGCGAAGTGGTGCTGTACGCGGAGCCGTGGGTGAAGCCGATGGAGCGGCCCGTCATCGTGGTCGCGAAGCGCGAGGGCACGGCCGCGGAGTACGGCGCGAAGCCGCTCACCCTGACGGTGGAGAAGTAGCGCCGCGCCTCGCGCGCTTGCCCAAAGCGCCAACTCTTTCGGCGCGTGCGCTCTTGCACGCGGCCCGGTTCACGCTATATCCGCGGTCCACCACACACCGCGCCGAGGGTAGGCATGGACGCCGCCAAGTCGCTGGCCCGCTTTCTG
>VGZJ01000250.1 GCA_016872595.1 Planctomycetota bacterium | reverse complement strand
ACCGAAGCCGCCACCGCCACCGCCGAGGTAGCCGCCGATGGACGGGAAGCTCATCACGCCACCGCTGTTGCCGCCGCCACCACCGAAGCCACCACCACCGCCGAACCCACCACCGCCGCCGAAACCACCTTGGAACTGACCGCCACCGAAACCGCCTTGGAAACCGCCACCGAAGCCGCCTTGGAACTGACCGCCACCGAAGCCACCACCACCAAAGCCGCCGCCGAAACCACCTTGGAACTGACCGCCACCGAAACCGCCGTTGTTACCGCCGTTGTTGCCACCGTTGTTGCCGCCGTTATTGCCTTGGTTCCCCTGCATCCCTTGGTTGTTGCCGCCGTCGCGCCACGCACCCGGCGGGATGTACTTCACGCCGCCGGGGTTCACGCGGTAACGCGCGATCGGCGTGGGCTGTGCCTGAAGCACGCCGGTGAGGGGAAGGAGGGCGAGAGCGCCCATCCCGAACGTGACCCACGCCAGCCGACGGTGGAAGGATCGGAACATCGCACGCCCCTCGTCTCGATGAAGGTAAATCCGCTGTGGTATTAGTGCGACCATCCGGGCACGGCGGTCCCACGCGCCCGGTGGGGGCATCCCTAGTCGTCCTATACGACCAAGGTACCCACTTGGGGGATAAATGCAACTCTTCTCTGATACTTGCGCGCACGCAACTCCGATTTCTCGAAATCGCCGAGCCACTCGTAACGATTACTCCGGTCGGGACTTAGTACCCCGTGCCACCGGAGAACCCCGCGAACCCGCCCTTAAAGCCGTTCGCACCGTTGAACTGGCCGTTGACCCCGAAGCCGTTCACGCCGTTGATCCCGAACTGCCCCTGAAACATCCCGACGTTCCCGAACCCCTGAATGCCGTTGTTGAAACCGTTGATCTGGTTCCCGTTAAATTGGAACCCGAACACCGCGTTCAGGTTCCCGTTGAAGTTGAACCCGTTGAACTGGTTCCCGATGTTGTTGAACCCCACGTTGTTGAGGTTCCCGTTGAACTGGTTCCCGATGTTGTTGAACCCCACGTTGTTGAGGTTCCCGTTGAACTGGTTCCCGTTGAAGTTGAACCCGTTGAACTGGTTCCCGTTGAAGTTGAAGCCGTTGAAGTTAAAGCCGTTGAAGTTGAAGCCGATGTTGTTCTGGTTCCCGTTGAAGTTGAACCCGTTGAACTGGTTCCCGATGGCGTTGAAGCCGCGGAAGCCGTTGAAGTTGTTCCCGACGTTGTTTCCCGAGTTAAAGCCGAACTGGTTCCCGTTGAATTGGTTCCCGTTGAAGCTCTGGAAGTTCCCGTTGAAGTTGAAGCCGTTGGCCGAGTTCCCGTAGAAGTTGCTTTGGAAATTGCCGTTGTTGTTGCCGTTGAAGCTCTGGAAGTTGCCGCGAAAGTTGCCGTTGCCTTGGAACTGGCCGGTGCCGGCCCCGAGGTACGAGCCGATCTGTGGGAACTGCTGGATGATCGGGCCTTTGTTGCCGCCGGGCCGCCACTGGCCCGGTTGGGCCTTGACCGCGCCGGTCATGGGGAGCAGGGTCGCCGCGCCCAGAACCAGCGCGAGCCACATCAGCTTCCGGTGGAGAGTTCCGAACATCGCGCGCCTCACTCGATTGGTGTCGGCCCCGGAACCCGTATAATCCCGGTTGCCACCAAAGGAACGGGCGCGGCCCCCGCCCGGAACTTGCGCGACCGATCCCAACTTTTTTCGGTCCGCGGTGTGGGCGTGTGAAATCGCCCCGCAAGAGGGGCGTCAACAGTCTGAAACGGAAAACCCCACCGCGGGGTTTGCGCGAACGGCCATTTTCTTCCGACTTTTTCTCCGGCACTCGGCCCAACGTCTCACGGAGTCCCCCCATGCGGCGCTCGTCCCCGTTCTTCGCCACCGCCGCGCTCGGCCTGCTGGCCGCCGCGGTCGCGGTCGGCCTCCCGGGCCCGGCGGAGCCACCTGTCCTCGCACAGCCGGCGCGGGCCAACGCCCCGCTGCCCACCGCCCTCACGTTCGTCCCGCACGATGCCGCGCTGTTCCTCCACGCC
Source organism: Planctomycetota bacterium (assembly GCA_016872595.1). Lineage (GTDB taxonomy): Bacteria > Planctomycetota > Planctomycetia > Gemmatales > Gemmataceae > Gemmata. The sequence continues at coordinate 7,687 of VGZJ01000250.1, read as the reverse complement.
GACGTTGCCGCCATCTGGAACAGCGACCTGCTCAAAACGTTCCGCACCGCGGACCCGACCGCGTTCACCGCCCTCGACGGCGAGTTCGCGAAGGCCACCGGCATGAAACTCGGCGACCTCCAATCGTTCGTCGCCTTCGCCCCGCGCCTCAAGGGACCGCAGGACCAAGACAAGTTCGGCTTCGTCCTCACCTTCAACAAGGCCTTCGACAAGGACGCACTTGCGAAGGCCGCGAAGGAGCTGTTCCCGAAGGACGCGAAGCTGAATGTGACCGCACCAACGAACCGCGTCGCCGTTGTGCTGCTCGGTTTGGGCGACGAGTTCGCCAAGCCGCAACCGCCCGACGCCGACGGCCACCTGACCCCCGCGATCAAGGCCGCGGCCGGCGGGAAGCACGTCCTCGTCGCCGGCTCCACGCTCGGCAACCTGCCGGACGAGATTCAGCAAGACGACATACCCGCCCAAATCAGGCCATTCCAGCCGATCCTCAAGTCGAACGCGGTGTACGCCACCATCGACCTCGGAAAGTCGCTGGCGCTGAACGTGCATGTAACGGCCAAGCGCGCGGCGCAAGCGGCCGAAGCGGAGAAGGCGCTCGCGGCTCTGGCGAAACTCATCGCCGACGAAGCCGCCGCCGGCGTGACCGAGTTGAAGGCCGACGCGAAGACCAACCGCGGCCTCGCCGACCTCGTGAAAGTACTCGACGCGGCCCTCGCCGCGGCGAAGGGCGCGAAGTTCGACCTCGACGGGAAAGAGGCCCGCGCCACGCTCACGCTCCCGCTCGACGGGCTGCCGCTCGCCTCCGCGTACAAGGCCGCGACCGCAAAGGTGATCGAGGCCACGGCCCTGAACCAGTCCGCGAACAACCTCAAGCAGATCGCGATCGCGATGCACAACTACGCCAGCGCCAACAACGACAACTTCCCGCCCGCTGCGGTGGTCGGCAAGAAGGGCAAGCCGCAGCTCAGTTGGCGCGTCCTGATCCTGCCCTACATCGAGGAAGACGCGCTGTACAAACAGTTCAAACTTGAAGAACCGTGGGACAGCGACAACAACAAGAAGCTGATCGCGAAGATGCCGAAGGTGTTCGCGATTCCGGGGAAGACCGCCCCCGGCGGCACCGACACACACTACCGCGTGTTCGTCGGCAACGGGGCCGCGTGGGACTGGGTGACGGGGACGAAGATCACCAACATCGCCGACGGCACCTCGAACACGCTCATGGTCGTGACCGCCGCGGACGCCGTGCCGTGGACCAAGCCCGACGAACTCGAGTTCGACCCCGAGAAGGACATGACCAAGCTCCTCGGCCTCGTCGTGAACGGCCGCGCGCAGGTCGCCATGTGCGACGGCTCGGTGCGGACACTCAAGGCGGTCCCCAAAAAGGACACGCTGAACGCCCTCATCACCAAGAACGGCGGCGAAGTGAATCAAGGCGATTTCTAGTTCTTGTGGTCTTGTAGGGTGGGACAAGGCTCTGCACCGTCCCACCTTCGCGCCGGAAGAAAGGTGGGACGGCGTAGAGCCTTGTCCCACCCTACAGAACCCCAACAGGAGACTCTCGCATGCGCCGGATCGCATCTGTTTCGCTGGTCGCCGCGCTGGTGGCGGTCGTACTGGTCCTACGCCCGGACCCGGCGGCCCCGGCCGCGCGCGCCGCGCAGCCCGAACCGCTGTCGGCCGATCTCGCGCTGGTCCCGGCTGACGCCGTCGGGTTCGTTCACGTGCGGCTCGCCGACCTGTGGAAGAACGAAATCATGTCCGGGTTCCGCAAGACGTGGGAGAAGGCCGGGCCGAAGGCCCTCGACGCACTCGACAAGCAGTTCGTGCCGGCCCCGTCCACGATCAGCCGCGCCTCCGCGTTCGTGTTGCTGAACGAGAAGAAGCGCCCGCAGGCGGTGGGCGTGCTGGCGTTCTCCGCGGCGTTCGACCCGATGCAAGTGGTGAAGACGTACCTCCCGAACCACACGACCGAGAAGAGCAACGGGAAGACCGTGTACCGCAGCCCGGACGCGCCGGCCGAGTTCTACTTCCCCGATAACAAGCACATCGTCATCGGCATGGACGGCTCGCTCGACCACTACCTCGCCAAAGCCCCGGCGAAGGACGGGCCGCTCGCGCCGGCGATCAAACTGGCCTCCGCGGGCGCGAAGGTGATGGTCGCCAGCGCCGACATTTCGGCCCTGCCGATCCCGCCCGAAGCGCTCGACCAACTGCCGGCCGACGTGCGCCCGATCCTCCGCGCGAAACAACTCACGGTCGCGGTCGATCTGGGGAACGACGCCCGGTTCGACGTGCGCGCCGCCTACGGCGACCTCGCGGCGGCGCAGGACGCGGAGAAGGCCGTGCGCGCGCTCGCGGAGCTGGGCCGCAAGGAACTGGCGAAGATGAAGAAAGACCTTGAGGACAAGATTCACAACCCCAACCTGAAGACCCCACGGCCCGGCTCCGACCTGCCCGAAGCCCTCGCGATGGTCTTCGCGCTGGGCGCGGTCAACCGCCTCGACGAGACCCTCGCCGACCCGAAGCTCATCACCCGCGAGAAGAACGAACTGGCGCTCGCGGTGCCGATGCCGAAGGAAGTGCTCACGCTCGCGGGCGGCCTCGTGGCGACCGGGGCCGCGGTGCTGCTCCCGGCGATGCAGAAGGTGCGCGAGGCCGCCGGGCGCGCGTCCAGTTCCAACAACCTGAAGCAACTCAGCATCGCCATTCACTCCTACCACGACGCCAACGGCGTCATGCCCAGCGACATCCTCGACAAGAACGGCAAGCCGATCCTGAGCTGGCGCGTCGCCATCCTGCCGTACATCGAGCAGGACAACGTGTACAAGCAGTTCAAGCTCGACGAGCCGTGGGACAGCGACAACAACAAGCAATGGTCGCAAGTGAAGATCAAGACGTTCATGTCGCCCAGCGAGGGGACGTGGGTCCACAAGGACGACGCGCCGTGGGGCTACACCAACTACCGCGGGATCAGCGGGCCGGGCACCGTGTTCGACCCGAAGGGCAAGATCAAGATCGCCGACATCACCGACGGCCTCTCGAACACGGTCATGGTGATCGAGACCGCGCAGGGCGTGCCGTGGGCGAAGCCGGGCGACTTCCCGTTCGACCCGAAGAAGGACCTGCCCAAGATCGAAGCGCCGGGCAAGAAGAACGTGTTTCAGGCCCTCATGGGCGACGGCTCGGTGCGCGCGATCAGCACGACCACGCCGGAAAAGACCCTGAAGGCGCTGTTCACCCGCAACGGTGGTGAAGAGATCGACGACAAGGAGAAGTAGCAGATTCGTGTTTGGCGTTTCGTGTTGAGTGATTAGTATTTGGGTTAGCCGCGACCCGCAGGGAGCGCGGCGTCACCCAACACGGAACGCACCCTATGTTCCAGAACCCCTCGAAGCGGCGCGGCGGGCGCGCGGCCCTGTGGCTGGTGGTGGGCCTGCTGGTCGGCGGCACGGCCGGCGCGCTGGGCACGTACTTGGTGAAGCGCGGCAAGGCCGGCATCCCCGGCGGGCCGCGCCTCGGCGCGGCCGACGAGATGGTGCTCGTGCCGGGCGAGGCCACTGGGTTCGTCCACGTCCGCCTGCGCGACATCTGGAATACCGAAGCGTTCACCGAGTTCCGCAAGATCGTGGACAAGGCCGGGCCACAGGCGAAGGCCATGTTGGACGCGGACTTCGTGCCCGCGCCGTCGAGCCTCGACCGCATCACGGTGGTGTTCCTCAGCTCGCCGCCCGCGCCGCCACCGGCCCCGCCCGTTCCCGTCGCGCCGGTCCCGAACCGCAAGGACACGCAACCGCGGCAGAACGCGCAGCCGCCGAAGGGGAAGGGCGGATTCCAACCGCCGCCCCCGCCCCCGCCACCGCCGCTGCCCGGTAAGGGCGGGCAGCCGCCGTTCGTGGCGGAGCCCCAGCCGCCGCGCGGCGGTCTCGACAACCTGATCCCCAACCTGCCGACTCCGTCCCTGCCGGGCGACCTCCGCGTGGTGGCGATCCTCGCCTTTAGTGCGCCGTTCGAAGCCGAGAAGGTTCGGAACACCTACTTCCGCGAAGCGAACAAGGCCACCATCGGCGGGCGCGACTACTGGGACGACGCCACCAACGGGTCCGCGGTCCACTTCCACGGCGACAGCGTGATGGTGATCGGCACCGGCCCGGCGATGAAGCAGTACCTGACGAAGCTCGGCACCAGTGGCGGCCCCCTGACCGCACCCGCGAACCTCGCCCGCGAGGGCGGGCGGCACGTCGTCGCGGCCCTGAACATCAAGCAATTCGGCATCCCGCTCAACACCTTCGCTGACGCCCCGGCCGACATGCTCGAGGTCGCGAAAGACCTTACGGCGGTCGCGAAGCTGGAGTGCCTGACGATCGGCCTCGCGCTGGGCGAGGACACCAAGATCGACTTCCGCGCGAAGTACAAGGACGACGCGGCAGCGACTGAGGCCGAGACTGCGCTGCGGAACTTGGCGAAGTTCGCCCGCGGGAAACTGGACGAGCCGAAGAAGATGATGGAGGCGCAGCTCGCCGGCCGCCACGGTGCGCCGAGGCCGCGCCCGCTGAGCGACCTGCCGGGCGCGGTGGCCGGGCTGTTCGGCCTCGGCTCCCTGAACGCGCTGGGCGACTGGCTCGCCGACCCGCCTCTGTCGCGCGACGGGAGCGAGGTCGTGCTAGGCGGCAAGGTGCCGTCGTTCGCCTCGTTCTACGCCAGCGCCGCCGCCGTCTCCATCGGCCTGCTGCTCCCGGCCGTGGACAAAGTGCGCGAGGCCGCGGCCCGCATGAGTAGCAGCAACAACCTGAAACAGATGGGTCTGGCGTTCCACAGCTACAACGACGCAACCAACACGCTCCCGAACGCGAGTTGGACGCAACCGATCGGCGGGCCGCCGAAACCCGGCGGGCTGAGCTGGCGCGTCCACCTGCTGCCGTATCTCGAACAGGACAACCTGTACCGGCGGTTCAAGCTCGACGAACCGTGGGACAGCGCGCACAACATCAAGCTCGCGTCCGAGATGCCGAAGGTGTACGAAAGCCCGAACGGGCCGCCCCCGGCGCTCGACGCGACCGGCGCGCGCAAGACCTACTACAAGGCGTGTACCGGCCCGAACGCGATCCTCAACAACCCGACGCGGTACAGCATCGCCAACATCCCCGACGGCACCTCGAACACGATCTTCGTGATCGAGGGCGGCGCGCCAGTGGTCTGGACCAAGCCCGACGATTTCGTGATCGACGCCAAGCGCCCGCTGCCCGACATGAAGCTCGGAGGCAACGCCCGCGTCAACGTCCTACTCGGCGACGGGTCCGTGCGCGCGATCGACCTAATCCGCGTGCGCGAGACCACGCTCCGCAACGCCATCCAGCCCGACGACGGCAACGTCCTCGGGAACGACTGGTAACCCCACCCAGCGCGCGTGCCGCATTCAAGAGTGCGGCCGCGCGTCGCGAGCCATTCGATGACACAGCGACTCTCCCGCCGAGACGTACTGGCGCGCGCCGCCAACGGGTTCGGGGCCGCGGCACTCGCCGCGCTGCTGGCCGACGACGGGCGCGCCGCGGACGCGCCCTCGAAGGCCGACCCGTTCGCGCCCAAGAAGCCGCACTTCGCCCCCAAAGCGAAGTCCGTCATCGTCCTGTTCATGGACGGTGGGCCGAGTCAGGTGGACACCTTCGACCCCAAGCCGGCGCTGGAGAAGTTCCACGGCAAGCCGTTCCCGGCAAAGGTGGAGCCGACGCAGTTCAACGCCGTCGGCAACACGCTCGCCAGCCCGTGGAAGTTCAAGAAGTACGGCGAGTGCGGGTTGCCCGTCAGCGACCTGTTCCCGCACGTCGGGGCGTGTGCCGACGACCTCGCCGTGGTCCGCTCGATGGTGTCGAATTTCTCCGAGCACACCAACGCCAACTACTTCTGGCACAGCGGCCACGGCCAGCAGGGGCGGCCGAGCTTCGGGAGCTGGGTGACGTACGGCCTCGGCACCGAGAGCCGCGACCTGCCGGGGTTCGTTGTGCTGGGCAGCGGCATGACCCCGCCGGGCGGGGCCGACTGCTTCGGCAACGGGTTCCTCCCGGCCGCGTATCAAGGCTCGTTGTTCCGCGGGGGCGCGAACCCGGTCGCCGACATCACCCCGCCCGGCGGCGAGAGCGCCAAGACCCGCGGCGCGAAGCGCGACCTGATCCGCAAGCTCGACGCCGCGGCCCGCGCGCGGGCCGGCGACACCGACCCGCTCGACGCCGCCATCGCCAACTACGAGTTGTCGTTCCGCATGCAAACGGCCGTGCCCGAACTGGCCGACCTGAGCAAGGAGACGGCGGAGACGCAGAAGCTATACGGCATCGACGACAAGAAGACCGAGGTGTTCGGCCGGCAGTGCCTCATCGCCCGCCGGCTCGTGCAGCGCGGCGTGCGGTTCGTCGAACTGCTGTGCCAGAACATCGGCCACGACCGTTGGGACCAGCACGGCAACCTGAAGCGCGGCCACGAGGACAACGCGAGGGCCGTCGATAAGCCCATTGCCGGGTTGCTCACCGACCTCAAGCGGACCGGGCTGTTGAAGGACACGCTCGTGATCTGGGGCGGCGAGTTCGGGCGCACGCCGGTGGCACAGGGCGGCGACGGGCGCGACCACAACCCCTACGGGTTCACGATGTGGATGGCCGGAGGCGGCACGAAAGGCGGCACCGTCGTTGGCGCGACCGACGACTTCGGGTACCACGCGGTGCAAGACAAGGTCCAGATCCACGACCTGCACGCGACCGCGCTGCACCTGCTCGGTTTCGACCACAAGAAGCTGACGTACCGCTTCGGCGGGCGCGACATGCGCCTGACCGACGTTCACGGCGAACTGGTCGAGAAGGTGCTCGCGTAGCGCGCGAGCGGGAAGCGCGACTTGGACTTGGTACACACCTCTGCCCCCACGCTCTGGTGGGGGAGAGGAATGGGCTTACCCTCACTTCTTGGCCGGCAGTTCCACGACGAGGTCGTTGTCGCCGGCCTTCACGGTCACGGGCTTGGGCGCGTCCACGGGGTTGATGTGCCCGTCGGCGGTCTGGTCGCCCAGCGGCGGCGTGTACGTCACCTTGTACGTGCCGGCCGGCGCGCCCGGCTTGCGCTCGCCCTTCGAGTCCGTGCTGCGCACGGTCGAGAGGGCGAACGAGCCGTCGTCGCCGACCACCGAGTTGATCATGAACTCCGGCTTGGCCGGGTCCGGGGCGAACTGCACGGAGCCGCCCTTCGCGGGCGCTCCGCCGCGCTTGACCACCCCCTTCACGGGGTTCAGGTCCGGGAAGTCCGGTTGCTTCTTGTCGCCGCCGCACCCGGACAGGAGCCAAACGGCGGCGAGCGCGAGGAGTGGCGTGCGCATGGCTACCAGTTCCCCGGCAGGACTTGGCCGTCACGCGGGTCGCACGCCAGCGCCCACGTGGTCGCGCTGGTGCTCGACCCGACCGTGCGCACGCCGCCGTCGCCCATGCCCACGAGGATGCCGGTCGAGTGGATGCCCTGCGGCACTTGGAAGTTGCAGTTGTTGGTGAAGTGCGGCTTGGACTGGAACAGCGGGGCCGGGGGGTAATTAGACTCGTTGCGCAATAGCGATCGATGGCCTATTCATAGGGTTATGACGAATTACGAGAAATTGCGTCGGAAGCCGTTGTTGTTCCGCATGTTCACGGGGCTCTCGGCCGACGAGTTCGACAAG
>VGZJ01000249.1 GCA_016872595.1 Planctomycetota bacterium | reverse complement strand
CCGACCGCCTCATCGAGCTGAAGTGCGACCCGGACCTCCTCCGGAGTCTGTGGGACGGGTCCGACCTACCCTTCCCATATGCGAGGAGGAGATAGACAGGATTCCCTACCTGCGGATCAGTAGGGTGAGCCGTCGCCTGTGGACCGGAGATGGACGGGGCCGCGCTGCGATGTGCCGGGTGAGGGCGCGCGAACGCGGTGAGAGGACCGGCAGGGTCAAGCACGTCGTGTGCAATTATTCTGTCGCGGGGCAAACGCAGCGAATTGCAGGGGTTGGTCAACGTCGGCGACGCGCGCGATGGTCTCTAAAACGGGTGGTGCGCGCCCAGCGGCGCGGGCCACACGCCGAAACCGGCTGCGCAGCGCGCACCGGCTCGGCTCACCGCGGGCGGTGACAGCTGGGTGTCGCTGAGTAGCGGTCCTCGGGGCGTGAGGTGCGGTCAGGCGGCTTCGCGGTCGTAGTGCTTGAGGAACCCGCCGAGGCGCGCGCGGCACTTGACCTCGCCGGCGGCCAGTTTCCGGATCGGCGGATCGCTCGCGGGTTGATCGACATCAGGGAGCGGGACGTTAAAACATGGCTGGCCGGGTGAAGTAAGGCTGTCGCGCACTCGCGCGCATGTTAACCGCTCGGTTCGTTTCTTCGGGCGCTCGAACCGTGAACCACGGGTTAACAGCCGGCGCGTGCGCGCGTGTCGGCTGACCAGATCTGGGACAGCGTTTCGGGTGGGAAAATGCTCAAGCGGTCGTCACGTCGCGCGGGCTGTTCACTCCGCAACCACTGGGAATCGTAGGCGTTGGGGGCTGTCGAGGAGTGTCGTCTCGGGTCGAGAGTCGCGCGCGACATTTCGAGGCGTGTTGTGCTCGGGGAGAGGGCCGGGGCGAAGTGGTGGCGTCGCGCGTTCGCGCGAGATAACCGTCAGGTTCGGTTGTTGTGGCGGGCAAGCAATACACCTACTGGTTTACCGCAGGAACGGATAAGATCGGAACAATTGGCAGGACTCGCGGGACGACATGCGCGATCGTCACCCGCGAAAACTGCAATCCTGTATGGGTTCAGCCGGGTCGTTGCTACGTACTTGAGGCGCGGTTCGCACAATTCCGCGCGCGGGGCGTAACTTGATCCGGTGGCGCTGGTAGAATGGCCGGTACCTCTCCGAACGGTTGCACGGACCGGGCGAAACGGTTGCCTTCGCCCCGCGGTGTGGTGAAATACCCCCATGAAGCTGCTCACCTCGGTTGTTCGACGGAACGGGCGCGTTCGGGCCTCAGGTCGCGTATTCACGCTTGCGTTTGTGGCGTTCGTGATCGGCCTCGAAGTGATCGGCCGCTACGCCACCACCGACGTTCACGACGGCGTCGCGGCGTTCGCACTGTTGGCCGTTGTTGTTGCAGTCGCGATGCGGCACCGGCGCGAGCCGCTCCCGTGGGTCACGCGCCTCGGGGCGCTGGCTAAGCGAGTGCGCGGGGCCGTGGCGTGGCTCCGCTACGACCACGGCATCGACCTCCGGGGCACGCCCCCCTTTCCGCGCCGCATCCCGCCTGTCGTGTTCCTCGTCGCGCTCGCGCTGTGCGCGTGGGCCGGGACCGCGGCCGGGCTATGGGCCGCGTTCCCGGAAGGCTGGCGCGCCGCTTCGTACTACTTCTCGTACACGTTGTACCTAATGTTCTTGCTCGCGCTCTGGGGCACGCTTCTGGTGATCACGTTCGTCGGCGTATGGGTGCCCGTTACTGAGATTAACAAGAGTTTGAAGAACGCCGTGGGCGACTCCGACCGCCGCGGCCTCGAACTCGGGGCCGTGGTGTTGTACGCGGTCGCGGTGTCTGTCTTGGCTTGGACCGTACCGCCGGCCTCGGTGCTGATCCTCTGCGCGGGGGTCGTGCTGATTGCATGGGTGGCGTATCTGCCGCGCGGTACCGACGGCCCGGCGCTGCTGTGGAGGTCGTCGGTCGAAAAGCCCGTCTACGCGGTGCCCCTGCGCCGGGTGCTCACCCTCGTCATGGGAATGATCGCGCTCGCGGGGCTCACCGTTCTCGTTACGGCGTGCGGCGGGCGGCTGTGGGCCGAGCCGCGCGCGACCGACACGATGCCGCTCACCGGCATGGTGGGCACTGTGGCCGCGTGGCTCGTTCCGGGTCTCCTGCTCGTGGTGGTGGTGAAGGTGCACCGGGCGCACCGCGACGACCCCGCGAGGCGCACCCCGCCGACTCTGCACGTGTCCGGCGCGGACCCGGTTGCCGTTCGCGCTGCGGCCCGCGTGGCCCGGCGCTGGGGCTGGGAGGTGCGTCGCGCACCGGCGGCCCGCGACACGTGGCACGTCGCCATCGAAATCGTGCAGCAGGAGCAATCAGACGCCACCGAGTTCGACCCGCGCTGGCCGCTCAAGGTGGGTGTCGCGGACCTTGAAGCGGGCGCGGTGAAGGGTCGCCTCGACCGGCGCGACGAGATCAAGACGCGCCGCCAACTGTTCCGCGGGTTGCAGAAGCTGTTCAAGAAGGGCGCGGCGTTCAAAGGCCCGGCCGGGGGCGGGTTCTGGCTCGCCCCGCACTGGTGGTTCGTCGAGGGCATGGGCCGCGAGGACGCCGACGCCGCAGGCGAGGACGCGCCTCCGCTGGTCGGCCCCGCGTACAGCCGCGCCCTGACCCCACGTGCGCGGCAGCACGCCCACGCGGTCTTGCGCGCCACTCAAGTGGACATGATTTTCATCGAAGACGGGGTGACGTACCGCAACCTCGAGCGCGCGCTTCGCGTACTTACGGAACTGTACGACGTTCACGGCGGGATGCGCCGCGCGGAGGAGCTGCACTTCCGCGGCGTACCTAAAGTCAAGGTGATGATCCACGAGTACGAGCCGGGCAACCCGTTCCGCTCGGACCTGTACCCGGAGCCGAAGTTCGACGACCTCTCACGCGTCCGCGTGATGCACATCTTCCGCGACCGCGGTGGCGAAGAGGAACTGATCGAGCCGCCGTTCGATTTCTCGTCCAGTCCGGCTCCGGTTGCTGTGCTGAGTTGATCGGCTACCCACCGGCGACGAACGCCAGCGACACGGAGTTCAGGCAGTAGCGCAGGCCGGTGGGCACGGGGCCGTCGTCGAAGACGTGGCCGAGGTGACCGCCGCAGCGGGCGCAGACGATCTCCTCGCGCACCATGCCGTGGCTCACGTCGCGCCGCACCGCAACGTGCTCCGCGTCGAACGGCTCGTAGAAGCTGGGCCACCCGGTCCCGGACTCGAACTTGGCCGCGGAGCGGAACAGCGGCAGCGTGCACAGCCGGCAGTTGTACACGCCCGCGACCTTGTTAGTCAGCAGCCCGCCGCAGAACGGGCGCTCCGTCCCCTGATTCAAGATCACCCGGCGCTCTTCGGCGCTCAAGTTCGCGGCCAGCGCCGCGCGCGCCTCGGCGCTCGGCGGGGTCAGGTCGTGCCCGGACGCGGACGTCGGCATGGCGCTTCTCCTTCGGGTACTCACATCATACGCGCGGGGCGGGTATACTGGGCCGCTCCCGCCCCACTCTCCCCCGCGGTGCGCCCCATGCCCGTTCTTTTCGCTCCACTGTGCGCCGCACTCGGCGCGCTCGTTCTCGCGCTCCCCAGCGCGGCCGCGCCACCTGAACCCGCACCGCCCCCGCGCCCGTCCACACAAAAGGGCGAGCCAACAACGCTAACGAAACTTCCCGACGCGCACGAGTACCAGCGCGCGCTGCGGAAGTATATGGCGACGCTAACCGAGAATGACTTCGCCCACGGCGTGACGGCGCTCGTCACCGACAAGAACGCCGACGCCGACCCGGAGTACCAGTACCGGCACTACCTGATGTCGCTGATGCACCAGCCGCTCGTCGGGACGAAGCGCGGCTACCCGGCCGTTAACGCCCCGGCCGCGCGGTTCGTGGTGTCTGGCATCGAGACCCCGCAGGGCGTCATGCACCCGCCCGTGTGGCCGGAAACACTGATCCCGTTCGTGCAGTGGAAGTACCCCGGCAACCCGTACTTCGACAACCGCGCGCTGAAGTTGCGCGCGTTCGTTACGGGCGCGGTGATGATGACGATGCTCGACGACTTCTTCGACCAAGTGCCGGGCGCGGGCCGCGCGGACCGGTTCTCGTACCAGCTCGTGTACTTCGGCCTGCCGTACCCCGGCTTCAAGGACGCGCTCCCGGCCGAAGTGCAGAAGGCGTACGAAGCCGGGTTGAAGCGCATGGGCGAGCGCGTGTTGACTTGGGGCGTGCGCGGCGAGGACATCCACAACGACCTGCACGCCCCGTTCGGGCTCTGGTGCGTGGCCCGCGCGATCAACGACGCGGACTTCACGAAGCGCGTCGAGGCGTACGCGCGCGCGCTCTACACCGATCAAAAGTTCTTCAGCCCCGCGGGGTACTGGGTGCAGCGTGGCGGGCCGGACCTCCCGTTCAACGGGCACGCCAACTTCTTCGCGGTCACGACTGCACTCGCCACGGGTTGGCCGTTCGCGACGGCCGCGCTCGACCGCTCGTACCGCCTGCGCGCTCACCTGACTCTTCCGGAGCCGGACGGCACGTTCAGCGGGCCGAGTCACTTCAACACCCGTCTCGGCGGGCCGGCGAATACCGACCAGTGGGCGTGGGACGGGGCGCGCGACACCGCCGCCGCGATGCTGACCGACGAGGCCGTTTTTCTCGCGCGCCGGCCCACCGCGGCCGAACTGCGCGACGCGCCCGGCAAGCGCGCCCGCGCGTTCGCCGAACACATCCGCGAGAACGGCGTGAACGGCAAGGGCGGTTTCGTCACCAACGACGAGATCGTCTCTCACCCGTGGAAGTGGCGCGTATGGATGACGTACAACTTCCCGGCCAGCGTGAACCCCGGCTACGAGTTCTACAAGCCCGGCGCGTACGCCCGACAGCTCGAACTGGAAAAGCAAAAGTCGCCGCTGCTCAAGTCGCCGTTCGCGCGCGGCGAGTGGTTCGTGCGCGACTTCAACAAGGAGTTCGTCGTCGCGCGGCAGCCGGGGTTCGCCGCGGTCCTGCACACCGGACCGGTCGGCACGCAGAATCCGGACGACGGGATGCGTCAGTACGCGGGGCCGATGGGACTCGGCGGGGGCCAGCTCTCGGCGTTCTGGACGCCGGCCACCGGGTCGGTGTTGCTCGGCCAGCGCATCGGCCTGACCCACGACAAGTCGCTCGACCAGCTCGCGGCGTGGCGCACGTGGCCGATCCACGCGGTGTGCGGCACGACCGCGGACGGCACGTTCTTCACGTCCGCGCGCGTGCAGAACCCCGGCGCGAAGGTCGAGGCCCGTGCCGCCGGCGCGACCGTGAGTGTGGGCGGTGCGATCCCGGCCGCGATCAGCGGGCAGGAGAAGGTCGCGCGCGGGAAGTACGACTACGCCCGCACGTTCGAGATCGACGAGAAGGGCACGCGCGTCGAGACACGCGTGAGCGGCGACGGCGCGGAACTGCTCTCCGAGCTGTACGAAGTGCTTCCGGTGTACCTGCGCGAAGCGAAGGAGCAGGCGAAGGCCGCGCCCACGACGATCGAGTTCCGCGTCGGCGGGAAGTGGGTCGCGGCCACTGAGGCCTACACGGAGAAGGTGTCCGCGGTGCAGCTAGCCCGGTTCACGGGCGCGGTCGTGGTCACGTTCGACCGCCCGCGCTGCGCGAAGCTCGCGCCTTCGGAGTGGGCCGACACGTTCCTGAGCCGCGGTACCGCGCGGAACGTCCTCATTGACCTGCTCGAATCCGGCGACAAGACCGCGCCACTCAAGGGGGCGAAATCGGTCGCCTACCGCATCGAACCGGTAACGAAGTAGCGGCTCGGACGTGCTCTCCACACCTCACCTCTTTCGGGCGGAGGTAGTATCACTACCTTCGGCCGGCCGCGCGAGAGCCTGCGCGCCCGGAACCGTTATGATGTCGCGTTGAGGCCTCCATGTCCCCGCCGGTCGTCACCACCGTCGCCGAGGTTCGCGCCGCGGTCGACGCCGCACGCGCCGATCACTTGCCCGTGAGCCTCGTGCCGACAATGGGCGCGCTGCACGAGGGCCACGCGGCGTTGATCCGTGCCGGGACCGGCTTCGTCGTCGTCTCGATCTTCGTCAATCCCACACAATTCGGTCCGAAAGAAGACTTCGCGAAGTACCCGCGGACGCTCGACGCCGATCGCGCGATCTGTGCCGCCGCCGGCGCGAGCCTGATCTTCGCGCCAAGTGTGGACGAGATGTATCCCAGCAATTCCTTTACATCCGTCGAAGTCGGAACGCTGGGCGACCTTCTGTGCGGGGCGAGCCGGCCGGGTCACTTCCGCGGCGTGTGTACGGTCGTACTGAAGCTGTTCAACATAGTCGGCCCGGACACCGCACACTTCGGGGCGAAAGACTACCAGCAGGCGCGTATCATCGGACAGATGGTGCGCGATCTGAACGTGCCGGTCGAGGTGCGCGTCGAACCGACCGTGCGCGAGCCAGACGGGTTGGCCCTGAGTTCGCGCAACCGCTACCTGAACGCGCCCGAGCGTGCCGCGGCCCCCGCCATCTACCGCGCGCTGCAAGCGGCCCACATGCGCGCCCACGCGGGCGAAGTGGACGCGGCACGGCTCGAAAGCGCGCTGCACGCGGAGCTGAGCGCGATCCCCGGCGCGCGCGTCGATTACGCCCGCGTCGTGGACGCCTACACGCTGCAACCGCTGGCGCGCCTCGACCGCCCGGCGGTAGCCGCCGTCGCGGTCTTCGTGGGCACCACGCGCCTCATCGACAACGTGACCATTTAAGATTGCAGATTTGTCATTGACGATTGAAGGTAGTCGCGCCCGGTCCACAATCGTCAATCACAAATCTGCAATCGAAAATCCAGAAATCGGAACCGGAAGGCCCATGTCGCACCCGCTGTTCGGCCCCGAAATCAAGCTGATGCTCGACGAGCGGAACTCGGCCGGTTTGCGCGAGTTCTGCGAGCAACTGCACCCCGCGACCGTGGCCGAGGCGCTCGACGACGACTTCACCCCCGAACAGATCTGGGAGGTCATCAGTAGCGCAAAAATCCGCACGCAGGCGTCGGTGTTCGAGTACCTGCCACCGGCTCTCCAAGTGCAGATGGCGGAGAAGGCACGGCCGCAGGTGGGGCAGCTTCTGACCCAAATGTCGCACGACGACCGCGTTGACCTGTTGCGCCGGCTCCCGCCGCGCGTGACAGAGGCCATCATGCGGCTCGTGGACGAGGCCGACCGGCAGGACATCGCGCGCCTGTTCCAGTACGGCGAAAACACCGTCGGCGCGCTGATGACTACCGACTACGCGTGGCTCCCCGGCACGCTGACCGCGGCCGAGGCCATCGACCAACTGCGCCAGCAAGCGCCCGACCGCGAGACCATCTACTACATCTACGTCCTCGACGACCCCCAGCGCCGGCCCGACGGCTCACCGGCCCCGCGACGGCTCCTCGGCGTGGTATCACTGCGCGACCTGATCCTCGCCCCGCGGCACGCGCTCATTCGCGAACTGATGGAAACGGACCTCGTCACCCTGCGCCACGACGAGGACGCCGGGGCCGTGCCGCAACTGTTCGCGCGGTACGACTTCATCGCCGCCCCAGTCGTGGACGAGCAGTTCGGCTTGCTCGGCATCGTCACCCACGACGACGTGCTCGACGTGGTGACGCGCGAGGCCACCGAGGACCTGCAGCGCCAAGGGGCCGTCGGCCCGATCACCGGCGACTACCTCGAAGCCAGCTTCTGGCAGGTGTGGAAGAGCCGCGTGTTCTGGCTGTGCGTGCTGTTCTTCCTCCAGATGTTCACGATCAATGTGATGGCCCGCTACGAGGGCAAGTTGGAACCGAAGAGCGACGAACGCGCGGCGCAAGCGGACTTGAAAACGGCGACGACGAGCCTCGCGTTCATGGTGGTGTTCATCCCGCTGTGCCTGTCGGTGGGCGGTAACGCCGGGTCGCAGGCGTCCACTCTGGTGACGCGCGCACTGGCGCTCGAACAGGTGAAGGTGAGCGACTGGTTCCGGGTGTTCCTCCGCGAGTTGCTCATGGGCGTGTCGCTGGCCGCGACGCTGGGAACACTCGCTATCGCGCGGAGCTACTTCCTGACACCGGACAGCGTGCTGGCGAAGGTTCCCGACGGCGCGGTGTGGAACCTCGTCTGGGTTGTGGCATTCGCGGTCATGGGCATCTGCCTGACCGGGGCCGTGATCGGCGCGATGCTGCCGATCGTGATCAAGTGGTGGGGGGGCGACCCGGCGCTCATGTCCAGCCCGTTCATCGCGACCCTGTCCGACGTGCTCGGCATCATCATCTTCTTTAACGTCGTCGCGCTCTTCTTCTAACGCGGGCCACCTCTGAAGCGGGCCTCACTGAGGCCGGCCTCAGAGGTGGCCCACTTACGGGTCGAACTTCACATCGGGGTCGAGGGCTTGCATGCGCTTGCGGTCGGCCGGGTCCGGGAGCGCTTGCAGGAAGTGAACCAAGTCCCAGAGCTTGTCCGGTGTGCCCGGCGTCGCGCCGGTCACTTTGTCGTGGAACGCAGTCATGCCGGACGCGCCGATGCCGCCGTAGAGCCGCGCGTACAGGTCCGGCCCGCCGCGCCCGCCGCGGAACACGCCGAGCGTCAGGTTGCGCGGCTGCGCGACTGTGCCCCATGCGTCCCATTTGAGTTGCAGCCCGCGGCCGTAGCTCGCGTGGCACGCGGCACCACAAGCGAACTCGCTCGAGTTGTACAGTTTGAACCCGCGCACCGCGGACTTGAGCCGCTCGTCGCCGCCCGCGAACGGCTCCGGCGGCACCGGGATCGGGTGCTTCGCCGCTAGCCCCCAGTTCAGAAGCACCCAGATTTCGTGCTGCACGAACAGCCAGTCAAGTTCGCCGCCGTTGTAGTCCGGCGTGTCGTCGCTGTACTTCGCCACGTCCGCGACGGTGGCGAGCGTCGCGAACTCGGTCTCGCCGCGCACGCTCAGGTGGATCACGTAGCTCACCACGTCATCAACATCCTGATCGGTCAGCGTGGGGAACGCGGGCATAATGGTGCCCTCGATTCCGGCGCGGACGGTGCGCACGAGGTCGGCGCGGCGCGCGCGGTTGGTCGCGCCCAGACCCTTCTTCGGCAGCTTCGGGGGCACGAACGCGGTCACGTACTTGAACACGCCCTGCCGATAGTCGCGAGGGGCCGGACCGCCCTCGACCGCCTGCGCCGGGTCGCCGGCCCCGGTTGGGCCGTGGCACTGCATGCACCAGCGCCGGTACAGCCCGGACCCGCGGGCCAGCGCCGCGTCGTCCAACTTCAGTTCCTCGCGGGCAGCGCGCGCTGCCTCCCAATCGGTCTGCCACAGCGCGTACTTGAACGAGCCGAGCTTCTGCTTCGCGGCTTTCAACGTCGCGCCGAGCGTCGGCTTTTCGGGATCGACGCGCACCGTCGCGCTGGCAACGACCGTGTCCCAGTCCGGGAGCCGCACGGCCGGCGCGAGGGGCGAACCGAAATGCGCGACCACCAGCCGCGCGACGCGATCCGCCTGCGCCGGCGACAGCACCTCGGTGTTGAGCGGGTCGAGGATGTTCTTGCCGAACTGCTTGCGCAGTTCGGTGGCGATGTCGCGATCAGGTGTGTCTGGGAACAGTCGCGCGCTGCGCGGCGGCGGGAACCCGGCACTCGGCCACCGCGGGGGGCTTCCCACCGGGCTGGTCACGGCGAGCAGGTCCGTGCGCGGCGCGTATCGCGCGGCCGGCAGACTCGCGGGCGCGGCCGGCGCGCCGGGCGCGGGGGCCGACC
>VGZJ01000248.1 GCA_016872595.1 Planctomycetota bacterium | reverse complement strand
AACCGTTCGACCGTGGTCGGGACCTCATCCGGGTGCGAAAATCGTTGCGGACCACCCTTCGCGGGGGTACTTTGTGGCCGCACGGCCGATTTGCGTTTCCAGAGGCGTTCATCTGGGAAAGATCGGGGTAGGGGAGGCGTTTCCGTTTCAACTGTCAAGTAACTTCCACACTGGGTGAACTCCAGAACGAAATCGTTGACCGGCTTGTGTCGGTGGGTTACTATCCTGAACCGAACTCACCCTCACAGACGGACACCCGGAGCCGCGAGTGCTTGTCGGCAAGAACAGGTCGGTACGCGGGCGCATCGGCGCAATCGTTTTCGCCTCCATCGGCGTTACCCTCGCGGGCGTGCTGTTCGCCGCGGCCGGGAACGCCGTCGGGCTGTGGACGTGGCCGCCGCAACCGAGCGGACCGCTCGGCGTCGCGTGCGGCGTCATCGGTGGCCTCATCGTCTTCTTCGAGATGCTCATCCTGCCGCGCAAGTGGTACCGCGGGAAGCGCCTCGGGCGCACGCGCCTGTGGATGCAGGCCCACGTCTGGGCCGGGCTGATCTGCCTCCCGGTCATCCTCGTTCACGCCGGGTTCGGGTTCGGCGGGCCGCTCACCACGGTCACGCTCGTGCTGTTCCTGCTCGTCACGTTCAGCGGCATCTGGGGGCTGGTGATGCAGCAGTGGCTCCCCCAGAAGATGCTCGAAGAGATTCCGGGCGAGTCCATCGCGGCGCAGCTCGATCGCCTCGGCGGGTCGCTCGCGGACGAGGCCGTGCGGAGCGTCACGGCACTCATCACGGTGCGCCCGGAGGAAGAGGCCGCGGAGCCGGTCGTGAGCGGGTCGCTGGCCGCGGAACTGGTCGCGTTCCGCGACGCGCACCTCGTGCCGTATCTGCAAGAGGGAGCACGGTCGAAGTCGCCGTTGGCG
Organism: Planctomycetota bacterium; assembly: GCA_016872595.1. Lineage (GTDB taxonomy): Bacteria > Planctomycetota > Planctomycetia > Gemmatales > Gemmataceae > Gemmata. The sequence goes on along the minus strand of VGZJ01000248.1, from coordinate 8,823 downwards.
ATGCCGGCGGAGGCGGAGCAGCGGTTCGCGCGGCTCCGCGAGGCGGTCCCGCCGGCCGCGCGCCCGACCCTCGACCGGCTGCAAGAACTGGCCGAGCTGCGCCGCCGCTGGGACAAACAGGGGCAGTTGCACTTCTGGCTGCACAACTGGCTGCTGCTGCACCTGCCGCTGTCGGTCGCCATGAGTGCGCTCATGGTGCTGCACGCGGTGCGCGCGATGAAGTTCTGGTAAAGAGTAGGCGACTCGCTCCGCGAGTCGCCGTTTCGGAACTGGTCACTCGCGGAGCGAGTGACCGACATTGAGAGCGACAATGCCACGTTCTCCGAGCCGCGACCTGTCCGACCGCTACATTGGGCGGCGCGGGTACTTCCGCAACCCGGACTCGCTCCGGCGCGGGAAGTACGCGCTATCCGCGGTCGCGTTCCTCGCCGTCGTGGGGTACGCCGCCATCGACGTCGCGCAGCCGCAGCGCGTCGCCTATGGCCACACGCACGGCCCGCTCGCGAACCCGCACGCCGCGTTCGACCACAACTGCGACGCCTGCCATGTCCCGCAGGGCACCGCCGACCTGTTCAGCCCGCGCCTGTTCAACGCACGCGCCCGGTGGCACGACCTGACCTGCGAGAAGTGCCACGCCGGGGCCGGGCACCACGCCAGCGTGACCGACGACGCGAAGCAGTTCCACAACCGCTGCTCGAACTGCCACCACGACCACAACGGGCGACTCCACTCGCTCGTGCGCATCGCGGACACGCACTGTACGCAGTGCCACACCGACCTCGCCAAGCACCACAGCGCGGAGCTGTCGAAATCCGGCAAGCCGTACCAGAACAAGATCACCAGTTTCGTGAGCGACCACCCGGAGTTCCGGTCGCTCGACCTCGCGGCGAAGCCGCGCACGCTCACGTTCAGCCACGCCGTTCACATGAACCCCGGTCAGGCGTACGCGCCCGGCGGGAAGGAAGCAATGACGCTGGGCCGGATCAAGCAACTCGCCGGCGACGCCGCGGCAGAGCGCTACCGCAAGCCGGGGCAGGGCGACGACGCACTCGTGGTGCTCGAATGCGCCTCGTGCCACAAGCTCGACCCCGGCATCGGCACGACGGAGCACGAGAAACTGAAGGCCGCGCTCGACGCGCTGAGCGAGCCGACGCGGTCGCTGCTCCCGGCGCGGCCGGAAGGGGCGTACTTCTTGCCCATCAACTACGAGGCGAGCTGCCGCTCGTGCCACCCGCTCGGCGCGCCGGCCGGGTCGAGTGCCGGCAAGGTCGTGCCCGGCTTCGACGTGCCGCACCGCAAGCAACCCGCCGACCTGCTCGGCGACCTCAAGGCCGGCTACTTGAAGGGCATGATCGCGACCAACAACCCGCTCGTCGCGGTGCCGGCCGAACCCGGCGGCAAGATCGACGCGCCCCCCGCGGCCGGCGGGCGCACCCTCGCAGCCGAGACGGAGCGCCTCGCGCAAGCCGCGCAGCGGCAACTGTTCTCCGGCGACGGGTGCGCGAAGTGCCACAAGACGACTGGCACCGACGCGGGCCTGCGCGTCTCCCCGATCCCGGACCGCACGGTCTGGCTGCGCCACGCCAAGTTCAACCACGCGGCGCACCGCGGCGCGACCTGCGCGACGTGTCACCCCGGCACCGCGGGCGCGGCGATTTCGCCCGTCGATGCCGCGAAGCCGGAACCGGTGCAGATCGAGGGGATGCAGTCGTGCCGCGCCTGCCACTCGCCGCAGCACACGAATGTGACACTGCCCGACGGCACGAGAGCCAGCGGCGGTGGCGTGCGCCACACCTGCACCGACTGCCACCGCTACCACCACGGCGACCAGCCCCTACAAGGGCGCGGCGGCGAGAGCTGGTTCCCCAAGGAACCCCGCGGCCTCGCGGACTGGCTCAAGGGAAAGTAGTTGAAAGTAGTAGGCACACTCCGTGTGCCGTTGCTACACGCAAAGTACAGCCACGGCACACGGGGTGTGCCTACTACTCTGAAGGCTCCGCAATGATCGTTCAGCGGCTGCGCGAGATCCAGAATCGGTTCGGCTTCCTCCCGGACGCGGAGCTCAAGAAGCTCGCGCTCGACAGCGGCGTGCCGCTGTACCGGATCGAGGAGGTATCCAGCTTCTTCCCGGCGTTCAAGCTCGAGCGCACCAACCCGCCGCAGATCGAGATGCGCGTCTGCCGCGACATGACGTGCCACCTGCGCGGCGCGGCCGACCTGCTCGACGAGGAGAACGGCCTCCCCGCGGTCGCGCGCGCGCTGAGCGACGAGACCGGCAAGACCGTGTGCGTCGAGGGCGTCTCGTGCCTCGGCCGGTGCGACCGCGCGCCCGCGGTGTGGGTCGAGAAGCTGAACATGCCGGAGGGCGAACACGCGTGGGTGTACACCAAGAAGACCCAAGAGCAACTCGCGGGAATCCTGAGCGCCGTGGCGCGCGACGAGGACCCGCCGCCCGCGGACAGCGACGAGACGTACGCGGCGCACACCAACGAGAACCGGCCGTACTCGGTGCCCGTCAAGGACCCGGCCGACGAGCACCCGCCGCTAGCCGCGCCCGGCTGGTCGCTCGACGTGTACGGCCGCCAGCGCTGGCCCCGCGACTACCGCGCCGTGAAGCGGTTCACCGACTACCTCAAGAACCTCGCGCGCCCGCTGCTGGCCCCGCCGAAGGAACTGGGCGGTAAGGACCTCGAAGCCTACGTCCAGCGCTGGCACCCGATGCTGTGGGAGCTGAAGACCGCGAACCTGCTCGGCATGGGCGGGGCCGGCGCGCCCGCGTACCAGAAGTGGCTCGACGTGTGGCGCGCGCCGGGCACCGAGAAGTACATCGTCTGCAACGGCGACGAGAGCGAACCCGGCACCTTCAAGGACCGCGAGATCCTCCTGCGCATGCCGCACCTCGTCGTCGAGGGCGTGATCCTCGCCGGCATAATGACCGGCGCGACCGCGGGCTACATCTACATCCGCCACGAGTACCACGAGCAGATTCACGCCGTCCGCGAGGAGATCGAGCGCGCGGTGCGCATCGGCGCGTGCGGCGAGGACGTGTTCGGCACCGGCCGGGCGTTCACCGTCGAAGCGTTCGAAAGCCCCGGCGGGTACATCTGCGGCGAACAGTCCGCGCTGATCGAGGCGATGGAAGACAAGCGCGGCCAGCCGCGCAACCGCCCGCCCGAACTGACCACCAACGGACTACGCGACAAGCCCACCGTCGTGAACAACGTCGAAACGCTGGCGTGGGCACCGGGCATCGTGCTGTTCGGCGGCGACAAGTACGAGATGGGCGGCTGGCGCTTGCAACCGCCCGCGACCGTCAAGCTCGGCGGGCGGCGGCTGTTCTCCGTTAGCGGCGACGTGGCTAAGCCCGGCGTGTACGAGGTCGCCGTCGGGCTGCCGCTGCGCGAGCTGCTCGAAGGGAAGAAGTACTGCGGCGGGATCGTCAACGGCGCGCTCCGCGCGGTCGCCACCTCCGGGCCGTCCGGCGGGCTGCTGCCCGCGCGTATCCCCATCGACAAGACCCTCGACGATAAGAAGCGCGCCGACGTGGTGAAGCGCATCGGCGAGCGCTCGGCCGCCGACGCCGCGTACATGGAGTGGTTCCTCAAGACCTTCGTTCCGATGGGCACGACCCACATCGACCTGCTCGACGTGCCGCTCGACCTGACCTTCTACCGCAACATGGAATCGACCTTCAAGCTCCCGGTCGAACCCATGCTCGGCGCGGCACTGGTCGTGTACGCGGGGAACGTGGACATCCTCGACCAAGCGGTGAACTTCACCGAGTTCTACCGGAACGAGTCGTGCGGGAAGTGCGTGCCGTGCCGCCTCGGGTCGCAGAAGCTCGTGCAGATCGGGACCGACCTGATGGCCCGCCGCGACGCCGGCAAGCCCGTCACCGACCCGAGCGCCAAGACCGACATCGAGCAGATCACGAAGACGCTGAAGCTGACCTCGATCTGCGGGCTGGGCTACGTCGCCCCGTTCCCGCTCGCGACCGCGATGGCCTACTTCGCCGCCGACTTCCAGAAGAAGCCAACATGAAGGCGAGCGGGGGGCGTAAGCCCCCTGTTCCCGTCGACAGAACAGGGGGCTTACGCCCCCCCGCTCGCCATGAGGTTCCGATGCCAGACTTTGCCGACCCCGAAATCGACATCTCGCTCGGGCGCGAGGAAGAGTCCCTGTTCGCGCGCGACGAGAACGACGTGCTCGTGCGCCGCGAAAAGGAGACCCGCGACCGCTTCGACCAGATCGTCGAGGTCGTGATCGACGGGTACGTGGTCAAGGTGCCGCTGGCCGTTCCGAAGACCGACTCGCAGGGCAACCGGCTGCGCGACTCCGACGGCCAACTGATCCCGCGCACCACGACCATTCACGACGCCGCGGCCAAGCTCGTCGCCGAGGGCGTGTGGTCCGAAGAGGAGCTGCGCACGCGCATCCCGGTGCTGTGCCACCAGCGCCACCTGCCCCCGGTGGGCGTGTGCCGCATGTGCTCGGTCCACATTTCGAGCATGAAGCGCGGCAAGTTGCAAGCCGGGCGCAAGCTCGTGCCCGCGTGCCAGCACAAGGTCGATACGAACATGGTCGTGACCACCCGCGCCGGCCTCGGCGGGTACAACCCGACTACGAAGGACAAGGCCGACACGAAGGTGATCGAGCGCGCCGCCACCGACGTGAACGACGCGGTGCGGATGCTCGCCGAGTTCCTCGTCGCCGACCACTGCCGCGAGCCGCTGACCGGCACCAAGCGCTACGAGGACGAACTGAGCACAGTCGCGCGGTCGCTCGACGTCATCACCGGCCCGCCGGACGAACCCGTCGTGAACGTGCGCCCGCGCCTGCAGCGCGCGCCGGAACTGCCCGGCCGGAACGAGCTGCACGACATCAGCCCCAAGTCGCGGCGCGTGCCGCTGCCGCTGGCCGGCACCGTCATCGAGAAGGAGCGCCGCCCGGACGCGAACCGGGCGTGGGAGGAGTGGAACAGGACCGTCGACGAGAGCTTCCCATACTCGTCGCGTACCGTCGTCGTCGACCACGACCGATGCATCGTGTGCGACCGCTGCGTGCGGTCCTGCACCGACGTGCGCAAGTTCGAGGTGATCGGCCACACGGGGAAGGGCTACGGCACGCGCATCAGCTTCGACCTCGACGCGCTCATGGGCGAGTCGCGGTGCGTGCAGTGCGGCGAGTGCATGAACAGTTGCCCCACGGGCGCGCTGTCGCTGCGCCGGCGCGTGCAGCCGCGGGCGTGGGACGACTCGCCCGAACAGATTCCGGTGAACCCGAACGCCGAGTTCCCCGCCGACTCCGGGTTCCTCACCGCCGACGAGATGCGCGACGTGTGGCTGGCCTACGAAAGCCCCGCCCGCGGCTCGCGAGTCGTGTTCCCGTTCCGCTCCATCCCCTACTCGTACCTGAAGTGGAACGAGGGCGCGGTGCGCAAGTGGGAGATCGAGCCGGGCGAAAAGAAGGTGCTGTGTCACGAGGGCGAGTACGGCAGCACCGCGTTCCTCCTGCAGGGCAGCGGCACGTTCGAGATTTACGCCCGCGGCGCGCGGCCGGCGCGCAAGCCCGGCTTCTTCGAGCGCCTGTTCGGGTCCAAGAAGAAGGACCCTGCCGACCGCGGCGACTACGGGCCGTTCCTCCGCGCCGCCTCCGGCGACGAGCTGGTGCTGGGCGAAATGACCTGCCTCACACAGCGCCCGCGCACCGCCACCGTGGTCGGCGTGGCCGAGACCGACAACGCGCGCGTCGAGTTGACCTACGACGAGAACGGGTGGCCGAAGGCCGTCCGCAACTTTTCCAAGCGCGGCCCCGTGGTCGTGTACGAGATCACGCGCAACATGCTCGACATGATGCAGCGGGCCGAGTCCGCGCGCGGCGACCTCGAAGAGATGTACTCGTTCCGCGCGATCCAGACAAGCGTGATGAACGGCCGCTTGTTCGCCAGCCTCTCGCGCGAAGACCGCGAGCGCGCCGTCACGTTCCTCCTGACCGAAGAGATCGACGGTAAGCGGGCCGAGTTCCGCCGCGTCGCCACCAACGAGACCATCGTGGCCGAGGGCGACACGGCCGCCGCGTTCTACATCGTCCGGCTCGGCACGGTGAAGGTGTTCACCACGTCCGGCGGCGGCGAGCAGGTGCTGCGGCTACTGTCCGCGGGCGACTACTTCGGCGAGGCCGCGCTCCTCTCCGACCGGCCGGAGAAGCGCACGGCCACGGTCGCGGCGCTCGACCCGGTGGAAGTGGTCCGCGTGCCCGGCCCGGTGTTCCGCAAGCTGTGCGACAAGTTCCCGGAACTCAAAGAGGGCATGAAGGGCGCGCCGCGCCCCGCGGTTCCGGGTGTGAAGGGATCGCCACCGCCGGGCATCTTGCGCGAGTACGTCCGGCAGGGGTTGTATCAGGCCCAGCGCATGCTCGTGCTCGACCTGAAGACGTGTACGCGGTGCGACGAGTGTACGCGCGCCTGCGCCGACTCGCACCCGGACAAGAACGCGCGCCTGCTCCGCGAGGGGTTGCGGTTCGGCGACTTCCTCGTCGCCACCTCGTGCCGCTCGTGCCACAAGCCGTACTGCATGGAGGGGTGCCCGGTGGACGCGATCCACCGCCACGGCAACCACCTCGAAGTGGTAATCGAGAACCACTGCATCGGGTGCGGGCTGTGCGAGCGCAACTGCCCCTACGGGGCGATCCACATGACGCAGCGCGACACGCCGAACTTCGCCGCGGCCGACGTGCCCGGCGGGAACCCGCACGTCACGGCCGCACGCAAGGCGGTGAACTGCGACCTGTGCGGGGGCGACGAGCCGTATTGCGTGCAGGCGTGCCCGCACGAGGCCGCGCACCGCACCGCCGGCCCGGACCTGATGGACGAAGTACTCGCACGCCTGACGCGCCCGGTGGAGTGACCGCGCCTACTTAGCCGGTGGCACAACGGGTCAGTCGCCCTTTGGTGCGAGACTGGGGTGGTCGATCTTGGGCCAACTCTTGTAAATGTCGAAGTTCGGGTCGGCCTCGTGGTCGTGGCACTTCGAGCACACCCCCACCACGGCGTTAACGATCTGTTGCTGCGCCGGCGGTTGCGCGATCTGCCCGCGCTCGATCGGCGGCGTGTCGGCCATCTTCTTGAAGAAGGCCGCGTCCGGCAGTTTCGCCGCGCCCGGCTGCTTCCACGGCGACATTAGTGCGAGCAAGTCTTTGTTCCTCGGCGCCGCGCTGTGCCCGCTCCCGGGGCCGTGGCAGTTCTCGCACCCGACGTGCTTCAACAGCGGCGTCTTCACGTCGTCCACGTAGCCGGACTGGTGATGGAATCCAACGCTGTGGCACTGCACGCACTCGCCGTCGAGGTGCCGCAGGGCCGGGCGCTTCGCCACTTTTTCCAGTGTGTCCATTGCGTGCCCGTGCGGGGTCTTCTCCCACTTGTCGTACTCGGCCTTGTGGCACGCCTTGCACGCCGCGGAGCCGACGTAGGTGAGGTTCACGGCCGGCTTCAGCGCCGCGGCCTGAACCTGCGCCGCGTGCGGCTTCTTCGGGTACTCCGGCAGGAACTTCGACTTCTTCACCTCCAGCGCGTACCAGTCGAGTGCTTGCAGCGCCTTGTTCGCCTTGAGCGCGTCCTCGTCCTTGCCCGGTTGTACGAACTCCTCACCGAGCGGCACGAGTTGGTAGTGGAACTCCAACGAGCCGTCGGGCTTCTTGAATACGCCGAGCGCGCCGACGTTCTGCCCCTTCTCGCCCACTTGGACGATGAGCGTTTTCGTGTTGGGCGGCGTGACCGGGCGCAGCGCGGCCGGCGCGCCCTCGTCGGCCCGACACAGGATCACTTGGAACTCCGGGAAGTCCGCGGCCACCTTCGCCGCGTCCTCGACCGGCCCTTGGAAGATGAGCACCCGCAGCGCCGGCTTCGCCGGGTGGTCCTTCAGCATCTTGGCCGCGCCGGTGATGGCCTGCTTCGCGTTCGGGAAGTCGATGCGGTCGTCCCACTTGGCCTTCTTGTTCTCGTCCGCGAGTACCTTTCCCACGACGCCGGCGACGCCGACGTCGAGTTTCCCGACCGCGCCGACCTCGAACGCCTCGACCAGCGGGCGCTTCGCCCCCATCGGCGGCGGGAAGTGTACCTGCCGCTCGACCGGCTTGCCCTCGACGATGCCGACCGCGTTCGCGGCTAGCGTGAACGGCCGCTGTTCCTTCTGGAGCGCGTACTGCGCGACCAGCTTGTAAACGTCGGCGCTGATCTCGGTCTTGCCGACGCCGACCGCGAGGTAGCCCATGTCGCGCAGGGTGTTCATCGTGGCGGTGTATTTGAGCCACCCCTGCGATTCGACCGCGGCCTTTTCCGGGTACAGGTCGCCGAGGTCGATGCCGGCGACGGGCCAGCCCTTGGTCTTGAGCGTCTCGATGAAGTACGCGCGGCGCTCGAGGCCGCCCATCTGCGGGCGACTGCACCCGCACGGTTGAATGAAGCCGTAGGTCTGGCCGCTGAAGATAATCACCGCGTCCGGGGCCTGCTTGGGCCAGTCGGCGAACAGGGCTTTGCCACCGACGAGCGTTTCCTTCGGCGCGCCGGCGGGCGGGTCCGCGGTGCGGGCGTTGGGGAGCGCGGCGCACACGACCGCGGCAACGGAGGCAACGAGGGCGGCGAACCCGGCACGCCGGCGAGTGGGATGAGCGGTCACGAACGGTCCTCCTGAGCGCCGGGCGGAATAGACTCGTTGCGCAATAGGTGTTGGTTCAGTCGCACTTCGGCCAGACGATCCTGTGTGGTCGTTACCCGTACATCCGGTTGTGGAGTCCGGCGACGTTCTTCATCATCACCGTGTGACGACG
>VGZJ01000247.1 GCA_016872595.1 Planctomycetota bacterium | reverse complement strand
CCGGGTGCGAAAATCGTTGCGGACCACCCTTCGCGGGGGTACTTTGTGGCCGCACGGCCGATTTGCGTTTCCAGAGGCGTTCATCTGGGAAAGATCGGGATAACCCTATGAATAGGCCATCGATCGCTATTGCGCAACGAGTCTAGCACACATGCCCCGTGCCTTCGACCTGATCGGCCTCGGCAACTCACTGGTCGATATCCTCCTCGAATTGACCGACGCGGAGTTTACGCCGCTCGCGTTCGAGAAGGGCACCATGCGCCTGACCGAGCGCGACGAGCAACAGGCGCTGCTCAAGGCGTTCGGCGACCACGAACCGCGGCTGGTGAGCGGCGGGAGCGTGGCGAACTCCGTCATCGCGTGCTCGCAACTCGGCGGCAAGGGCGCGTTCATCGGCTGCGTCGGCGACGACCGCTACGGCCTGCACTATCAGGAAGAGTTCAAGGAACTGGCCATCGACTTCGTCAACGATCCGCTCGTGAACGAAACCACGGGCACCTGCGTCAGCATCATCACGCCCGACGCCGAGCGCACGATGCGGACGTGCCTCGCGGTGTCGAGCCACCTCGCGGCGCGGCACGTCCCCGCGAGCAAGATCGCCGCGAGCGAGTGGCTGTTCGTCGAGGGCTACGTGTTCGCCAACCCCAGCACCGGACAGCACGCCATTCGCGAAGCGCTCAAGGCGGCGAAGGCCGCGGGCACGAAGGTCGCGCTCACCTGCTCCGATGCGTTCATCCCGCAGGTGTTCGGCGACGCCTTCCGCGACGCGCTCGCCCAAAGCGACCTGCTGTTCTGCAACGCGACCGAGGCGCAGGCCGTGGCCGGCGGCGCGACCGCGGCCGAGGCGTTCGCGGCGCTCAAGGGCGTCGTGCCGAACGTGGTGGTGACGGACGGCCCCAACGGGGCGTTCGTGCGCTACCACGGCGCGGAGTGCCACGTCCCGGCGTTCGTGTGCAAGCCGGTGGACGTGACCGGGGCGGGCGACATGTTCGCCGGCTCGTTCCTGTACGGCATCACCCACGGCGTCCCCGCGGAAAAGGCCGCCCGCGCCGCGAACTTCCTCGCGATGAAAGTCATCACTCAGATCGGCGCGCGCCTCCACACCGGCGCGAAGCAGTTCTGGAGTGAGTGCCGTTCAGAGAGGCAGTAATGGCCACAGAAAAGCACAAGAGCCACAAAAGAAGACCAAGACCGAATACAGGTCAGATGACGGCGCAGTGGGCAATGTAACTGCCGGCCTTCTATCTTCTCTTCTGTCTTCTTTTGTGTCTTCTGTGCTTTTTTGTGGCCAATCTTCTTGAGGTTCATTTCAGCATGGCCCGGACGCGCACGTTCATCGGGATCGACATCGGCGACGGCATCCGCAAAAACGCCCTGTCGCTACAGGAAACGCTGGCCAAGACCGGGGCGCAGGTGAAGTGGGCCGCGCCGGAGAGCCTGCACGTCACGCTTCTGTTCCTCGGCGAGGTGGACGACCGCGAGTTGCACGCCGTCTGCAAAGCGGTCACGGCGGTCGCGGCAACAGAAGCGCCGTTCGTGCTGCGCGTCGGCGGGGTGGGCGCGTTCCCCAACGCGCGGCGGCCGAAGGTCGTGTGGGGCGGAATCACCGACGGCGCGGACGCGCTCCAGCGCCTGAACGCGGGCCTCGAAGAGCGTATGTTCGAACTGGGCTGCTACCGCAAGGAGAAGCGCGGGTACACGCCGCACCTGACGCTGGGCCGCGTGGCCGGCGATTCCGATGCGGCACTTCTGGCCGCCGAACTGCCCAAGCGCCTGACGTGGGACGGGGGCCGGTTCGCGGTGGACGAGGTGCTGGTGTTCAGCAGCGACATGGAGCGCGGCGGCCCGGTGTACACGGTGATCGGCCGCGCGCCGTTGGGGGCGAAAAAGTAGCCGCGCCGTGATATCCTGACCCGCGACGCGCCCGTAGCTCAACTGGATAGAGCATCCGCCTTCTAAGCGGAAGCGTGTGGGTTCAAGTCCCACCGGGCGTACTCGCTCTCCCCCTGCAATTTCCAGAGCGCCGGCCCCGCTACCGACATGTGTACGCGAGTACCGACCGGGTACAGTTTCGGGGTAGACTACCACGAAACCACGGAGCGGCCCCCATGTCACGGCCCAGAAACCCTGTCCCGAAGTACCTGAAACACAAACCCTCCGGCCTCGCCCGCGTCCGCGTCGCGGGCCGCGACATCTACCTCGGCACTTACGGAAGTGCCGAATCGAAGCGCGAGTATCAGCGGGTGTGCGCGGAACTGGCGACCGCGGCCCCCGCCGCGGCCCCGGCGACCGCGGCGGCGCGAACCGTGAACGAGGTCGTGCGCGCGTTCTGGGACCACGCCGAGGCCCACTACCGCGGCCCGGACGGCGCTCCCACGTCCGAAATGGGCTGGCTCCGCGAATCGCTCGAAGCGCTCGTGAAGCTGTACGGCCACACGCCCGCGGCCGAGTTCGGCCCGCTCGCGCTCCGGGCCGTGCGGCAGACGTGGATCGCGGCCGACTACTGCCGCACCACGGTCAACGCGCGCACCAACCGCGTGCGGCGCGTGTTCAAGTGGGCCGTGTCCGAGGAGCTGGTTCCCGTCGCCGTCCACGCCGCGCTCGCCACCGTCGCGGGTCTCGTGAAGGGCCGCACCGCGGTGCGCGAGTCGCCCCCGGTGCGGCCGTCCCTCGACCTGCACGTCGCCGCCGCGCTCGTCCACCTCGCCCCCACGGTGCGCGCGATGGTGCTGGTGCAGCGGCTGAGCGGCGCGCGGCCGCAGGACGTGCGACAGATGCGTGCCGGCGAGATCGACCGCACCGGATCGCCGTGGGTGTACCGCCCGCCGCGCCACAAGACCCGATACCGCGGCGCGGTGCGCGAGGTGCGGCTGGGCCGCGCGGCCCAAGAGGTGATCGCGCCGTACCTCGCGGGCAAGACGGCAACCGACTACGTATTCACGCCGGCCGCGGCCCGCGCCGAACGGTACGCGGCGCTCCGGGCCGCGCGCAAGTCGCCGGTTCAGCCGTCGCAGCGAAGCCGCGCGAAGCCGACCAAGTCGAAGAAGCGGCGCGTGCCGCCGGCGTTCACCACGAGCGGGTACGATCAGGCCATCGGCCGCGCCTGTGCGCGGGCCGGCGTTCCGCACTGGCACCCGAACCAACTCCGGCACGCCTTCGCGACCGAGGTCCGCGCGCTGTTCGGCCTCGAAGCCGCACAGGTGCTGCTCGGCCACGCGAAGGCGAACGTGACGCAGGTGTACGCGGAACGCGACGCGGCCCTCGCCGCGCGTGTGGCCGATAAGATCGGTTAGCCCGCCGGCACCGTCTCGCCGAGGCGCGCGAGGAGCCACGCGCGCCACTGCTCCGCGCTGTACGACACCGGCCCGCCGATTGACCCGACCACGACCCGGCCGCGCTCCGAACCGGCGACGCGCAGCTCCGGGGCCACGGGCGCGTACACCGTGCGCGTTTCCCCGTGGCGGCAGAGCGACACGCGCCGAAGTTTGCCCTTCGTGACGAGCGCGCGGAGGTGGCCCAACACGCCGTTAGGGGAACTGATTTCCATGTGGTCGCAAACGTCGCGCAGGGTGGGCGGATAGCCGTGCGCGAACCAGTGGTCGCGCACGAAATCGAACACGGCCTGCTGGCGTGCGGTCGGCGGGATCAGGTTGTCGAGCGTGGGCATGGCGGTTCCGGGTGGGGTGCGGGCGAACACCCCATCGGACCACGGATATTCACTGGCTGTAATGTCAGTAGTGGAAAGAAAACCAGAATTGCGGAACCCGGATGTCGGCGCATAATCGGAACTGCGGGGCGCGGTCAATCGTCGTACTCGTAGCGCGGGCGGCGGTAGCGGTGCCGGCCGAGGGGCCGGTCGAACGCGGTGAGCGCCCACACGAGCGCGACGATCCAGCCGAGGCACAACCAACCGAGCAGCAGGTTCACGGCGAGAATCGGGGCGGTGTTCGGGTGCCCGCGCAGGAGCGCGACCCACGTCGGCAACAAACCGACCGTGAGGAAGCTCACGACGGCGAACGTGGCGAACGCGCCCACGCTCAGACCGAGGATTCGTTCCCGGTCCTTCGTCGTGTCCTCGGTCTTCGCCTCGGCGCGCGGCGGGTCGGCCTTCTTCGGCTGAGCCACCAGTGGGGCGGCGGTCGCGAGGGTGACGGCGAGGGCCAACAGAGCGCGCGACATTGAAACTCCTCAGAGGGCGGTAACGTGGACAGTGCCCGCGACGTGCTCGAAGAATTGTACCGCGCCGGGCCGCACGGTCGATACCCTTTGCCGGCGGCTGCGGGTGGCGGGGTAGAAGGCCCGGCGGGGTTTCGTGGTACACTACCACGAAACCCCGGCCCGCTCCCCGAAATCGTCGGCCACTTCCGGCACTCTTTAGAAACGTTAGAACTAGCCGGCTACGCACAATTCACTATGAATCGTGGGCAGCGGCCGGGCTTTCCGGCCGCGCCCCGAACTGCCTTCTAAGCGGAAGCGTGTGGGTTCAAGTCCCACCGGGCGTACTCGTCGAAGGCCCGGAACGGCGGTGCCGTTCGGCCCGCCTCCTGTCCCTCTTCGGCCGCGGCGCTCGGTGCGACCCCTGTGGGGGGCGAATGCCGACCGGGTCCGGCGTGCCGGCGGGCGTCTCGGGGCCGCGCCCGGTCAGAACCGATTTCGCGGCGTGGTGGCGCGAGGCGATGTACGGTTGCGGGAACAGGCCGACGCCGAAGATCGGAAGGGCGAGCGCGAGTACGGCCGCGCGCTCGCGCGACGTCATGCCGAGCGCGACGCCCGGGACGTACCGCGCGCCGGTGAACTGGAGCAGGTACGCGCGCATGATCGCGATCCCGTTTAGCGCGCCGGCCAGCACGACGCCGAACCCGACGACGGGGCTCGCGCCGACCACGCCGTCGACGAGCAGTTCCGTCGCGACGAACCCCGACGTGCCGGGGAACCCGACGCACGCGAGGCCCGTGAGCAAGAAGCACACGGCCAGCGCGGGCGACGCCGCGTACAGCCCGCGGTACTCGGTCAGTTCGAGCCGGCCGAAGCGTGCCTCCAGCGCGCGGAGCGTGAGCCCGAACCCGGCGAGCGAGACCGCGACCGACCCCCACAGCGCGAGCGCCCCGGTCAGGCTGATCGCCGTGTGCAGCTCCATGCCCACGAGCACGAGCGCGGCGTGGCCGAGGAACAGGTACGCGAAGAACCTCCGCGCGTCTGTCTGCACTACCGCCAGCCCCGCCGCGTAGAGCGCGGTGACGAGCGACGCCAGCCCGATCCCTTCGAGGACCCACGCCGGCGGCGCGGCCGGGAGCACCAGCCGCACCGCCGCGTACATCCCGACCAGCGGCGTGACCGCGAGGAGCGCCGCGCCGAACGAGCCGTTCTCGAACAGGTCCGTGACCCACACGTGCGCCGGCACCGTTCCGCTGCGCACCAGTACCGCGCCCATCAGCAGCGCCGCGGCCAAGGTACCGCTCGCGCCCAGCCCGCCGAGGAGGAGCGCGGCGAAGACGCCCATGTGAACCGCGTACGCGCGGGTCGCGCGCCCGCGGCGGCGCAGGTCGAAGTACGGCGGCACGACGCCGAGGAGCAGGAACACCGCGAGGTCGCCGGGCGCGGCACACGCGAACGTGCCCACGCGCACCGCCTGCCCGGCGAGGAGCCACGCGAACGACACGCGCGCCAGTTTGGTGCGCCCGGTCGCGAGGGCCGTGAGGAAATGGAGCAGCGCGACCAGCGGTACCAGCGGCGCGCTGAGCGCGTCGAGTACGAACACCGGCCGCCCGAACAGCCGCGCGAGCGGGCCCGCCGTTCCGGGATCGTCGGCCGTCGCGCAGGCGATCACGGCGCAGACCAGTCCCGCGCCGGAGAGCGCGAGGCACCAACGCGCCGCGGCCCGCGGGTCGCGCACGCGCGCCACCGCACCGGCCAGCGGCGCGGCGACCGCGAGTTCCAGCCACGGGATCGACGCGAACGTCATGTGCGGTGCTCCGCCGGTTCGGGTTGCACGGGCGCGGGCGGGCGCACGGTCTCCGGTTTCGGTTCCGGTTCCGCACCGCGAAGGAGAGCGGCCCAGCGCCGGTCGAGCCGGTCGAGCCACCGGAACAGGCCCACGAACGGGCGCACGAAGAGGCAGGCCAAAAGCGCGTCGAGGTGCCCGCGCTCGAGGGCGAAGCGGTACAGCCGGCCGCGCACGCCGCGCGGGGCCGCGGCCAACGGGCCGACCGCGCGCGGGAGCTGTTCCCCGATGGCGTTTTCTAACTCGCGGTAGTCGCGCAGCAGCGACGGCGCGCGCACGAATTGGAGCACGCGCAAGCAGGCGTGCCCCAACAGGTGCGTCAGCGCGACGTACCAGAGGATCGGGAACCAGTGCCCGGCGCCGATCTCGACGACGATGATTCCGACCTGAGCGAGCGACGCGAACGACAGCGCGCTCTTGATGTCCGTTTGCACCGCACCGGCGAGGTAGGCGTAGACCGCGGTCGCTAGACCGAGCGCGATGACGACGAGCGCGAGAACTACCGAGGCCGCGATCAGCGGGCTGATTCGCAAGAGCAAGAACACGCCGAGGTGAACCGAGAGCGCGCCGTAGAACACGGCGCTACTCGGGGTCGGGCCTTCCATCGCCCGCGGCAGCCACCCACTGAACGGCACCAGCGCCGACTTCCCGGCCGCGGCCAGCACCAGCAGCAAACCGATCACGAGCGCTTGGCCCTCGGGAAGGGTGGCGCGGCCGTGCGGCCACGGCGCACTGCCGAGGACGCGGTCGAAGTCGCCCTCGCCCGCCGTGTGGTGCAAGGCGACCGCCGCGACCAAGAGCGCGGCGTCCGAGACACGGTACACGACCCACACGCGCAACCCGTTGCGGGAGGGCGCGGCGCGCTCTTGGAAGAACGCCACGAGCAACACGCTCGACAGGCCGACCAGTTCCCAGCCCGCGAAGAGCGTTTCAATGGTGTCCGCGAGCGATGCCGTGACCATCCCGGTGAGGAACACGGCGAACAGCACGAAGAACCGCGTGTAGCCCGGCTCGCGGTGCAGGTAGCGCGCGGCGAACGCCCCGATGGTGCCGCACAGCGCGAAGGAGAGCAGCGCGAGCGGCACCGAGAGCCGGTCGAACTCGAACTTCACCGCGAAGTGGTAGTGCGCGGCTTCGTCGGTCGGGTGGTGGATCGACACCCAGTTGCCGAGGTTCACGACGACGTGTCGGTCGCCCGTGGTGAGCATCAGGACGAACACCGCGACCACGGACAGCAGCCCGACGGCGATGAGCGCGCGGCACGCGCGGTCGGTCGCGCGCTCGCCCAGCGGCGCGCCGGCCAGCGCGGGCGCGCCCAGCACGAACACCAACAGGAGCGGCGCAACGACGGCGACCGTGCCGCACGCGCCCGCGACCGAAGCGAGGTCCGTCACGCCGCGCCCTCCGGTGTGCCGATCTCGGCGAACTCCAAGTGGTCGCGCCAGCCGCGGTACCAGTCGGCCGACGACGCGGCCCCCGGCAGCACGTCCGCGCCCGGCGCGTACGGCCGGAACGCGCCCTTGTGGAAGTGCTGAATGGCCGCCCCGTTCGGGTCGAGGACCGCGAGTTGTACCCACCCGTTCGTTGCCATCTCGCCCAGCGCCGGGTTCCGGCGCAGGATGCCGAGTATCACCTCCGGCGTCGTCTCGCACACGATCAGCAGGCGCACCGGCTCGTGAATCTCAACCATCTGCCACGGCAGCCCGGTGCGCAGGTCGCTCGCGGCCCCGTCCATTACGCCGAGGAGGGCCGTGATGTTGTGCGGCAACTTCGTGCCGCAGCCGTAGCCCGGCGAATCGACGTGCGAGAAGAAGTACTCGAGGTTGATGCCCCCGCACACCGGGAACACCGCTTGCAGCGTCCGGGTGAGAACCGCGGCGTCGGCGTCGTCTTGCGTCGGGTCGTAGGAAACGAGGAACGCGCGGCGGTCGAGGTACAACCCGCGGGTCCGCGCGCGGCGGCCGACGACGCACAGCGCGTTGGTCGCGTGCCCCAGTTCGGGGCGCGTCTGTGCGAGGTCCTCGCTCCGCGCTTCCACGTGCCGCCGGGCCTCGGCCGGGGTGAGCGTGAGCGGGGCCGACATGAACCGGCGGCAGCGCTCGTGGGCGTTGCGCTCGCACGCGCGGTCGATGGTCCGGCGCGCCGCGTCCAGCTCCGCGCGGCGCGCCGCGGGCACGCGGTCGAGGTCGAACAGCGCGACCGAGTCGTCGCAGGTGTTGTGGAACCCGCCGACGAACCACGTGCCGGCCGGGACCGCGATGCCCCGCGCGGCCAGCCCGGAGCGCACGCGCGGGTCGTTCAGGATCTCGGCCGCGGCGCGCCCGTTCGGCGCGCCGGGGCTGCCCCCGCACGCGCCGCAGTCGTACGCCGATTTGTGGGGGTTGTTCAGGCTGTTCGAGCCGTGCCCGATCACGAACACGAGCGGCGCGAACGCGCGCACGAGGCCGATGTCGCGGAGCAGGCGCTCGGCCTGCGCGGTCATCTCGTCGGGGGTGAACCCGAACCCGCCGGGCCGGTTCGCGGGACCGCACTCGGGCGCGCGGTCGATGCTCAGGCGCGTCGGCGGCACCGGCCCGGCGACGCGCCCGGCGCGCCGGCGCACCCACGCCGCGAGCCGCGGGAACCAGATGCGCAGCATCAGCGGGACCAGCGCGAGCACGCCCACCGTGGCCGCGAGAACGGCCCCCAGTACGAACGCCCGCGTGCCGACGTGCGCCCGATGCGCGGTCGCGCCGAACCGCCGCCGCGCGCGCCGCAACCGGTCGTGGGTTTCCGCCGCGTGCCCCTCGGGTTGCTCCTCGACCCAGTGTTTCGGCGTCACGACGATGGGGCACAGTGGTACAAAGTGCGCGTCGGTCGCGCCGCGGTAGTACATCGGGACCGCGAAGAACCCGGCCGCGCCGAACGTCTCGCAGTCGGGCGCGACTTCCTCTAAATGGCGGCGGAACGATTCCTCGCGCTCGTCCAGACAGGTGACCGCCTGAAACCGCGGCGCGGCCGCCGCGTGCGGGCTGTGGAGCGCGAGCGCGTCGAGCGACTGCTCGCGGAACCGCCGCTCGTAGGCGAGGTGGAACACGCGTCGCCGCTCGACCGGGGGAAACGCTTCGACCTCGCCGAACAGCAGCCCCCACTCGCCCGCGGTCAAGCGAAACAGCTCCGCGGGCGACCACCCGAACAGTTGCGCGAGCTGAAACACGGGGAACGCGCGCTCGTCGGCGCTCGGGGCCGGCGCGGGCGGCGTGCGCGCGCGCAGCTCGGCACGCAGGCCGTCGAGCGGGCCGCGGTACCCCAACTCGTCGCGGGCGAGCGCGGCGACCGCGAACCGCTCCAACATCAGCCGAACCGCGACGAACTCCTCGAGGCTCCCGGGCGGGATCGGGTGAGCGACGCGGTCGCCGCGCGCCTCGACCTCATGAACCATGCCGGCCCAGCCGCGCAGTGCGAGCAGCGCGGACCCGACGTACTCGTCCCACTCCGCCGCGGGCACGCCCAGCGCGGCGAGCGACTCGCACGCCGACTCTGCCGGGTCCGTACCAGCGGCCAGCAGGCGCGCCGCCTCGCGCGCCACGTCGCGCAGCCAGCGCGCCGCCGCGCCGCCGCGCCCGTACAGCGCGCAGAACGCGCGGAAGTACCCGCGCTCGCGCTCCGGCAGCGGCCAGTGTGAAACGCCTTGGTCGAGGAACGCGGCCGTAAACCGCGTGAGCAGGTCGTGAACGGGCAGGTCGGGGTCGGTCCCGGTCGCGCG
>VGZJ01000246.1 GCA_016872595.1 Planctomycetota bacterium | reverse complement strand
CGTGGACTCCGCACCATGCGGCATCCACGAATGCTCCATCTGAACCTCAGTTCCGCTGAAGCGAAAGCCCTAACTCGCCAATCTCTAACCAGTTCGGCAAGTCCAAGATGGCAACAGCACTGCCCTCAGGGGTGTCGCCACCGGCGGGCTTACGCCGCGCCGCTCGCTGACCACGTCGCCAGCCACACCTCGCGCCGGTCGCACTCGACAAAGCCGTGCCGGGCGTACAGCCGCAGCGCCGGCGCGTTGCGGGCATCGACCGAGAGCGTGAGTTCCCGCCCGTGCTGTGTCGCGACACCGGCCATCGCGAGGTACAACAGGTCCGTGCCGTAGCCGCGCCCGCGATAGCTCGGAACGATGCCGATGTACGTCAGCTCTGCGACCGCTGTTGCCGGATCGACTTCGGTGACGATCACCCCGATCCCGGCCCCGTCGTGTTCGGCCAAGTGCCACAACGTCCGCTCGGTGCCGCCGAACCCTTCAAGAAGCTCCGTCCCGGAGCGCCCCGCGTTGAGCTCGGGGCAATCTCCGGTGCCGTCGTGTGTCGCCACCAGTATCGCGGCGAACCGCTCCGAGAACGGTCGCACCTGTTGAACGAGCGTGAACGGGCGCGGCGGGCGTGACAGGATGAAACAACCGGCCGAAAGCTCGCGGCGCAGAAACACCAACTGCGTCGTGTGCCGGAAGCCGGCGCGTTCGAGCGGGGCCATCGCGTCGCGCTCGCTTGCGGGCGCGAACGCCTGACACACCTTCGCGCCGCGCGCGCGGAGCCAGTCGCACGCGGCGACCGTGGCCGCATCGACCGCTTCGGTGCTGTCGCCGCGCGGGGCCCACGCCACGCCGAGTGCGCCGGGCATCGCCTGCACGAGCGCCGCGGCGCACACCCGCCCGGCTCCGCGGGCCACGAACACCGCGGACGCATCCGCGTCGGCGCGCAGGCGCGCGGCGCGCGGCTCCGCGCCCTCGGCGAACAGCAACCGGCACGCGGGCAGAAGTTCGTGCCCCGCGGCCCGCGACACCTCAAACGAAGACATAGCGCCAGTGTACCCGCCCGAGCGAGCGGCGCGCGGGGGGCGGCCCAGAAGTGGGCTTCAATTTTCCCCGGCGGTCTGGTCGAATAGAACACCTTGGGCCAGTTCCAACGGACGGATTCGACACATGAGCACGCCAGCACCGGGGCCGGACGGCATTCGCGTCATCACCGAACCGGCGGTGTACGTCGTCGGTAAGCAGACCGTGGACGACGCGGAACTGAACCGCTTCCTCGCGGACCACGGCGTGAGCTGGCAGAGCGACAGTGAGATCGCCGGCGAAGTGCTGACCGAGACGGCCGGGCGCGTCTGCTTCGATGAGGAGACCGAAATCCTCACGGATCACGGGTGGAAGCGGTTCACCGACCTCAACCGAACCGAACGGGTGATGACCCTCGACCCGGAGACCCGACGGCTCGAATGGCAGCGGCCCGAGGCCTACCAAGTCTACGACTACACAGGGCCGCTCAAGTGCGCGGACGGGCGCGACCTGTCGTTCGCGGTCACGCCGGAACACCGCCAGTTCGCCACGTTCGACTACGCGAACCCGCGCACCGGGCGGTACGAGTTCGTGCGCACCTCCGATCTCGGTTCGCGCCGCGCGTGCCTCGTTTCGGCCGGGCGCGGCTGGTCGGGCACCGTACCCGACGAAATCGAACTGCCCGAAGTTCAGTTCTCGCAAGAAGTGAGCAACCAGTTCGGATCGAATTACGGGGTGGCAACGACGACGCGCGCCGTGGCGCGAGTGATCGGCGGGGCGCGGGTGCTGGCCCTCGCCCGGTTGCTCGCTTACTACGCCACCGAGGGGAGCGTCCGCGACCGGGAGGGGAGCGGGCGCGGGATCGTGATTTACGGCGACCACGTCGAGGAAGTGACGGCGCTCTGCGACACGATTGGGCTGACCTACGGCCTCTACACCGACAAGCGGAACGACGTTCCCCGCGTGCTCGTCCACGGCGGGCTTCAATGGATGCAGTTCTTCGCCCAGAGCGCCGGCGTGGGGTCGCCGAACAAGCGCCTGCCGGAGTGGGTTCTGAACCTGCCGAGCGCCGAACTGCTCGAAATCTGGAACATTTTGGTGCGCACCGACGGCCACGTGTACCCCAGCGGTCGGGAAGTTCTCGTCACGTGCTCGACCGCGCTCGCGGGACAGGCGCAAGAAATCCTGTGCAAGATCGGGGCGTCATCGGCCGTGCGGCCCATGAGTGGGGGCACGAACTACCAGATGTACATGGTGTCGCGCAAGCACGGTCGACCGATTCACCTCAACGACCGCGTCCGCGTGGTGGACCGCGAGTACAGCGGCAAGGTGTACTGCGTGACCACGGCCAACGGCGTCGTGTATGTGCGCCGCGATGGGAAGGTCCACTTCTCCGGCAACTGCTACATGAGCTTCGCGAAGCCGCGCCCCGGCGGGAACGCCGCGTACCTCACGCACATCAAGGAAGTGGGCCACGGCAGCGTACTGGAACACGCCGTGTGGAACCTGCTCATCACCGGCGTGTCGCGCTCGCTCACGCACGAACTCGTGCGCCACAGAGCCGGCTTCGGATACAGCCAACTTTCCCAACGCTACGTCGACGAGTCCGTCGCGGAGTACGTCGAGCCGGACATCATCGCCAACGATCCCGATCTGCACGCGATCTGGCTCGAAACGGTGAAGCAGTCGCACGCGGCGTACATGAAGCTCGCGGAGGGGCTGAACGCGAAGCTCGCGGACCCGGCCGCCGCTGCCGCCGCCATGCTCCCGCCGGACGCCGACCGCACCACGCGCCGCAAGGCCGCGCGCCAAGCCGCGCGGAGCGTGCTGCCCAACGCCACCGAGACGAAAATCTTCGTGACCGGCAACGCCCGCGCGCTGCGCCACTTCCTCGAAATGCGCGGCTCGGCCCACGCCGAACCCGAGATCCGCAAGCTCGCCACCGCGATCCTCGACGTACTCGCCAAAGACAGCCCGAACCTCTTCGGCGACTACCAGAAGGTTCCGCTGCCCGACGGCACATTCGAGCTGACGACGCAGTTCAAGAAGGTGTGACGTGACGCGCCGCGCGCCCGCTACCGCGCTTCCACCGGGGCGCGGGGTTGGGTACAACTTACCTTCACAATCGTTCGCGGTTCTGAAGGGAACGCCTCGTGACGACCGCTCGGTTCACCGTGCTCGCCAGCGGCAGCGGCGGCAACGCCACCCTGTTGGAATACGACGGCTTCGGCCTGCTCATCGACTGCGGGCTGCACCCCCGGTTTCTTACCGCGCGGCTCCAGTCGGTGAACGCCCACTGGGACCGCGTCTCGGCCGTCGTCCTCACGCACACG
Source organism: Planctomycetota bacterium (assembly GCA_016872595.1). Classification (GTDB taxonomy): domain Bacteria; phylum Planctomycetota; class Planctomycetia; order Gemmatales; family Gemmataceae; genus Gemmata. The sequence goes on along the minus strand of VGZJ01000246.1, from coordinate 6,406 downwards.
CACACCGACCACTGGAAGGACGGCACGCTCGCGGACCTGTGCGCGCGCCGCGTCCCGCTGTTCGCGCACCCGCAGCACTTCGAGCACTTGGAGCGCGTGGCCCCGTCGTTCCCGGCGCTGCGCGCCGCGGGGCTGGCCCGCGCGTACGCCCCGGACGTGCCCATCGAACTGTCGCCGCGCCTCAGTTGCCGACCGCTGCGCGTGTCGCACGACTCGGTGCCGACGTTCGCGTTCCGCATCGACGGGCGCGACGGCGAGCCGCACCCGGCGTGGGCCATCGGGTACGCGGCCGACCTCGGCTGCTGGACCCCGGAACTGGTCGAGGCGTTCGCGGGCGTGGACGTCCTCGCGGTGGAGTACAACCACGACGAGATGATGGAGCGGCAGAGCCAGCGCCCGCGGTTCCTCGTCGAGCGCGTCCTCGGCGACTTCGGGCACCTCTCGAACACGCAGGCCGCGGCGCTCACGGCGGCGGTCGCGGCGCGCTCCGGCGACGGGTTCCCGGCGCACCTCGTCCAACTGCACCTGAGTAAGGACTGCAACCGGCCGGAACTGGCGGCCGTGGCCGGGCGCGAGGCGCTCGTCGGCCTGAACCCGACCACCGAGGTCGTGACCGCGCGGCAGGACGTGGCCGCGAAAACGATCCTCCTCGCGCGCCGCGCGAACTCCGCCGCGCGCGCCGTGCCGCGGTCCGCCCGCCCCGCGCCCAAGCGCCGCACCGTGCAACCCACTTTGCCCGGCTTCGACGGCTCGGATTGGTAACGGTTCTGTAGGCGGCCTCACCGAGGCCGGGGTTCCTCTTCTGTAGCCGGCCTCATCGAGGCCGGAGTTACGCGCATCGAAAAGCGTTACGAGAACCGGGGAATTGTTTGGCGCGCGTCGCGCCGGCCTCAGTGAGGCCGGTTACAGCACGCGCGCTGGTAATCTGTGCTGGCCGTATCGGCCGTTCGCGATTCGCCGCCCGGTCCCGCCGCGCGCGGGTTGCACTTCGTAGGGCCGCGCCGCCGAAACTTCGAGGTGTCGAAGCACGCGAATTCGCACGGAGGCGGAAAACATGAAGCGGCTATTGTTGGCGGCGGTGGCGGGGTTGTGTGCGGTCGGGTCGGCCCGCGCGCAGGACGGATACCTCGCGCCCACTGCGCCGGTGGTTCCGGCCCCGTTGCTGAAGAACGGGAGCGTCCTCGCGCCGGCCGGCTCGTGGGGCCCGAACGGCACGCGGGCCTTTGTGCCCACGAGTTGGTCGCCGCTGCGGAACCCGGTGGGCGCGAGCGTGGGCGAGCGCGCGGGCGCGCCGGCCGCGTACGGCTACCCGGTGCCGCCGCTGCCGGCCGGCGTGGGCGGGGCCGACGGGCTGTGCGGGGCCGGCGGCTGCGCGACCCCGCGCGCCAGCGGCTCGTGCCTCGACAAGATGAAGGCGTGGCTGTGCTACCACCCGTCGAAGACGGAACTGCCGAAGCTCCAACCCGCGCCGTACGTCACCCCGCTGCAAGGGATGTTCCCGTGCGCGTCCGGCTCGACCGGGTGCGCCGCGCCCGGCTGCGCGACGCCCGCGCACGTCGCGCACGTCGCGCACGTCGCGCAGAAGCCCGCGCTGCCCGCGCCGCCTCAGAGCACGGTGTCGATGCCGCCGCGCGGCACGCAGGGCACGACGGCCCCGGCGCAGCCGAGCGTGGCCGCCTTCCGCTACGCGACCCCGACCGTGGTGCCCGCCGGCGCGAAGGTGCCGCAGAAGTGACTTCTTGGTAGGTGCCGCGAGCCGAGCGGCACCGCTATTGAGCACGGGAGCCTTCGGAGGAACGCCGAAGCCTTCCCTCATGTTCGCCGGTTCCGCTCGGCTCGCGGCACCTACCCCTTCTCCCCTCTCAGCAGCGAGAACATGCGCACGTCCTCGAAGCGCCCGCGGCGCAGCAGCACGCGGCGCAGCGTGCCTTCTTCGCGGAAGCCGAGCTTCGTCAGCACGCGGGCGCTCGCGTCGTTGCCCTCGATCACGCGCGCTTGGATTCGCTCCGGGGCGTACTCCGCGAAGGCGAAGTCCAGCACCGCACGGCACGCCTCGACGACGTACCCCTTTCCCCAAAACGGCTCCGCGATCCAATACCCCAGTTCCATCGTCTGGTGCGTCTGCGAGGCCCAGAAGCACCCGCACGCGCCGACCGGGCGCGGGTCCGGCGCGACCGTAATGGCGTACGGCTCCGCGGTGCCCTCGCGGTAGCGGAGCAGGGCGTAGTCGCGCACGAACATCATCGTTTCGGCAACCGTCTGGTGTGCGTCCCAGAGCGTGTAGCGCGTGACGTTGGGGTTGCGGGCGTGCTCGAACAGCGGTTCCGCGTCGTCGTCGGTGAACGCGCGCAGCACGAGGCGCGACGTGGTCAGCACCGGCGGTCGCCAGTCGTAGGGCTTCATGTCGCGATCCCCGCCGCGCGCTCGACCTCGGCGCGGTCGATCTTCGGCGTGCCGCCGGGCTGCTCGCACACGCGGGCCGCGTAGTGGTTGGCGAACCGCGCGCACTCGCGCAGCGGCTTCCCTTCGAGGTGCAGGCACACCATCGCCGCCGTGAACGCATCCCCCGCGCCGACCGTATCGACGACGCGCGCCGGTACACCGGGTTCACCGAAGTGTTGGTCGTGTTCTGGCCAGAGGAGTTCACAGCCCCCCGCGCCTTTTGTGATGATGAGCAATTGACCGGGGAGAAACAACGATTGATGGAACTGTTCGAACGAATCGATCCAGACACCAATCGCCGTAGCAAACCGGTCGATTTCCTCATCGGATATCTTCACCCAATGGGCACGTGCGACTCCCCATTCCAATAACTTCGGCGTGAAGTAGTTCTGTCGCAGGTTCACATCGAAGAGACGATGTGTGTGGCTACTACGGCCAAATTCGCTCACCACATCGAATGAATCCTTACCGCGACACGCAAGGGAGCCAAAACAAACGCTTCGTGTTCGCTCCGACAAGTCCGCGAGCTTCTCGTCCCACGCGATGAAGTCCCACGCGACGTTTTCGGTGATCGTGTACGTCGGGACCGCGTTGGCGTCGAGCGCCACCTGAACGGTGCCGGTGGGGTGGTCGCGGTCGGTCTGGATGTACTCGTCGGAGAGGCCGAGTTCGCGGACGCGCTCGCGCAGCGCGCGGCCCAAATCGTCGTCGCCGACGCGCGAGACGATGACCGCGGGGTGGCCGAGTTGGTGGCAGTGGTACGCGAAGTTGAACGGCGCGCCGCCCGCGACCTTGCGGCCGTCCGGGTACACGTCCCACAGCAGTTCGCCGATCCCGACGATGGGGTTCATGGGAACGTCCGGGCGAACGGCCGGCGTGAGCCGGCCGGTGAGGGGCGAGCGCGCACACCGGCCGGCTCACGCCGGCCGTTCGCCCGTCCACGGGGCGGGTTTCTTGTCGAAGAACGCGGTCAGCCCGTGGCGGCACTCGTCGGTCAGGCGCGGTTCGGCGCTGCCGCGGGCGAGGTCGTCCACACTCAGGGCTTGGCGCGAGCAGCGGTGCAGCAACTCCTTCGTTTTCGCCAGCGCGCTCGGCCCGCCTTCCGAGAGCGACTTCGCCCACGCCAGCGCCGTGTCCATCAGCGATTCCGGCGCGCTGACCTGATTCACCAGCCCGGCGCGCAGGGCGGTGATTCCGTCGATCAGTTCGCCGGTCAGCAGCAGCCAGCGCGCCGTGCGCTCGCCGACGTGCCGCAGCAGGTGCGGCATCACCATTGCCGCGACCAGCCCGCGGCGCACTTCGGGGTAGCCGAACTTGGCGTCGGGCACGCTCACCGCGAGGTCGCACACGGTCACGAGGCCCGCGCCGCCGGCGACCGCGGCCCCGTTCACCGCGGCCACGGTCGGCTTCGGCAGCGTGTAAATGAACTCGTACAGCGCGGACAGTTTCTGCGCGTCGTCCCAAACCTTGTCGCTGTCGGGGCCGAGCGTGGCGCGCAGCTCTTCGAGGTCCATCCCGGCGCAAAACGCCGGGCCGCTGCCGGTGAGGATCACGCACCGCGCCGCGGAATCGTCGGCCGCGCGGCGGAAGGCGTCGGTCAGTGACGCGATCAGCGCGCGCGACAGGGCCCCGCGCTTGTCCGGGCGGTTGATGGTCAGCACCGCGGCCGGGCCGCGCAGGTCGTAGTGAACGAGATCGGACATGAGTGTTCCTCGCGAGCGTTTCGGACTCGCACCGACCGGCTTACGCCGGGCCGTTCGCCGGCACTTCCATGCGGAGCAACGCGACGGCGAGCGTCTTGCCTTGCGTGTCGGTGCGGAGTGAGCGACTCGCGCCGCCGGCGAGCACGTCGTACAGCACGAAGTTGAACGCGCGGACGTTCGCGGCCTCGAACCGCTCCACCTTCGACGCGCCCAGCGGGGCGAAGTACGCGGCGACCACTTCGGCGGTCAGGTTCGCGCGCAGCCACGCGAACCCGGCGTCTGTGTGCGCGATGATGGCGATGTTGGCGTGATTGCCCTTGTCGCCGCTGCGCCCGTGTGCGAGCTGCGAGAGCGGAACGGTCGCCATCACAGCACCTCCACGGCGGGCGAAACGGCCGCTTTCGCGATCAGCGCCGGCCAGTAGGCGAATACCTCGCGCACCGGCGGGCGGCCGGTCGTGTAGCCCGTCGTGCCGGGGAACCCGCTCGTCACCAGCGGCGCGAACTCTTTGGTGAAGCGCTCGACCGCAGCCTTGCGCGGGTCGCGCACCGCGACGCGCAGCACCACTTCCGGCGGGTCGTGCGTCGCGGTGACGACGCCCGGCACGCAGTCGCCCGCGCCGAGCGCTTCGACGCGCGTGTCCTGATAGGTGAACCCGGCCTGCTTGAGCTTTTCGAGGATGATCGCGCCCGAGCGCCGGGCCTTCTCCGCGGCGCGCGGGCCGGCGATGACCAGCGTGCCGGCGGAGATGAACCCGTCGCGGTAGGCGATGGACACCTTGTAAGTGTCGGTGACTCCGTTCGCCTTGCAGTTGCTCACGCTCACCACGTCCGGCCCGGCTTGCGCCAGCTTCACCGTGGTGAAGTCCGCGGTCACGTCGGGGGTGTAGTAGCGCGCCGGGTCGCCCACTTCGTAGAGGAGCTGTTCGCTCACGGTCTCGATGTTGACCGCGCCGCCGGTGTTCGCGGGCTTGGTGATCGTGAACGCGCCGTCCTCGGTCATCTCGGCAATCGGGTAGCCGACGGTTTCCAAGTGCGTCGAATCGTCGGCGTTGATCCACAGGCCGCCGGTGGCCTGCGCGCCGCACTCGATCAGGTGGCCGGCGACGGTGCCGGCCGCGAGCCGGTCGAGGTCGGTTTCGCCGAAGCCCCAGCCGAACTCGTGCGCCACGGGGCCGACCGTGAGTGAGGCGTCGGCCACGCGCCCGGTAATCACGACGCCCGCGCCGAGCTTCAGCGCGTCCGCAATCGGCCGCGCGCCGAGGTAGGCGTTGGCGCTTACGACCTTGTCGCGAATGGCGGCGAGCGGCGCGCCGGTGTCGAGGTGGTTGAGCGCGTGCCCGGCGGCGGCCAGTTCGTCGAGCCGCGGCAACAAGTCGTCGCCACTCACGACCGCGACGCGGCGCTCGACCCCGGCCGCTGCGAGTACGTCCTTCGCGCGCGCGCCGCACGCCTTCGGGTTCATGCCGCCGGCGTTGGTGACGACCTTCAGTCCCGGTTGCGCTTTGAGGATCGGGGCGAGCACGCCGAGCGCGTCGATGAAGTCGGTGGCGTAGCCCGCGGTCGCGTCCTTCGCCTTGATCTGGGCGAGGATCGACATGGTGAGTTCGGCGAGGTATTCGAGGGTGAGGTAGTCGAGGTTCCCCGCGCCCGCGAGGCGCGCGGGCGCGTCGCGGTTGTCGCCCCAGAACCCGCACCCGTTGCCGATTCGGACTCGTTTCATCGCGCCACCGGAGAGGTTGAACGGGGGCATCTTATCGCGCCGGCCCGTTCGTTCCATTTTCCGCCCCACTCGTGCGCGAACCGCGGTACGATGCTCGCGGTCCCCCACTTCTCCCGGAGCTTTTGACCCATGACCCCTCGCATCGTGCGGCGCGCCCGCGCTCTCGCCCTCCTCGTCGCGGTCGCGGCCGGCGCCGCCCTCGCCCCCAACTCGCACGGCGGCGACTGGCCGCAGTTCCGCGGCCCCAACCGCGACGGCAAAGCCACCGACTTCAAGGCCCCCAAGAAGTGGCCGGAGGCGCTCGCGCAGAAGTGGAAAGTGACCGTGGGCGACGGGGTCGCCACGCCCGCGCTCGTGGGCGACAAGCTGTACGTGTTCAGCCGCGAGGCCGGGGCCGAGGTGACGCGGTGCCTGAACGCCGACACCGGCAAGGAAGTGTGGACCGATCTTTCCCAGATGAACGCCTCTGGAAACGCAAATCGGCCGTGCGGCCACAAAGTACCCCCGCGAAGGGTGGTCCGCAACGATTTTCGCACCCG
>VGZJ01000245.1 GCA_016872595.1 Planctomycetota bacterium | reverse complement strand
CTGGCTCCTCGCCCGGATCGACCACCCCCGCACCCCGGCCGCGGTCGCCGACGTGGTCGGCCTGTCGGCCGTGACCGTCCGCTATGTCCTCCACCGGTGGAACGACCACGGCCCCGATGGGGTGGCCGACCGGCGGAAGGACAACGGAGCCGACCCCAAGTTGACCGCCCGCCGGCGGGATGCCCTGTACGCCGCCCTCCAGAAGCGGCCGCCCGACGGCGGGGTGTGGACCGGTCCGAAGGTCGCCCGGTACGTCCGCGATCGGTGGCAGGTGACCGTCCGCCCGGAGACCGGGTGGCGGTGGCTGGTGGCCCTCCGGTTCTCCCCCTAGGTGCCCCGCCCGTGCCACCCCAAGGCGGCCGACGCCCCGACCCGCCGGCGGTGGAAAAAAACGTGCGCCGACGGGTGAGGCGCCTCCGGGCGACGAACCCGGGGACGGCCGTCGAGGTGTGGGCCGAGGACGAGGCCCGACTCGGACTCAAGCCGATCACCCGACGGGTGTGGGGGCTCAGGGGATGCCGGCCCCGGTCGTGCGGGCGGACCAAGTACGAGTGGCGGTACGTGTACGGGTTCGTGCGGCCCACGACGGGCGCGTTGTTCGCCCCGACGCTGTCCCGGGTGAACGCCGAGCGGATGACCGACGCGCTCGGGGCGTTCGCCGCCCACGCCGACCCGGACGGGCCGAAGATCCTAGTGGTGATCGTGGACAACGCAGGCTGGCATCGCGCCCACGCCTTGGTGGTGCCGCCGAACGTGCGGCTCCATTTCCGGCCCCCGTGTACCCCCGAACTGCAACCGGCCGAGCACCTGTGGCCGCGCATCCGCGAGGCCGTGGCCAACGACACGTTCAACACGCGGGCCGACTTGCGGCGTCGCGTCGCCCGCCGCTGCCGGTGGCTCGCCGACGACCAGATCGCCGTCCAGCGGGCTACCGGTTTCCACTGGGCTGTCAACCTCGAAGCATAACGATTCAACGAAATCCTGTATGATCCGCTTAGCGGGTCTCAGCGTTGGGTGCGACCGCGTAGTTGGCTGGCCCCGCGACCCGTTGAAACGGGTCACTACGAACGTCCTGACGTGGCGGGGGGTTGTGCAACCGACTCTGGTTTCGGTCGCGCGCGCCTACTGCTGAGCGGGGGCGTTGCGGCGCGCCCACCAGCCGGTGGCACGTTGCACCACTACGAAGAACACGGGGGTGAGGAACAGGCCGAACGCGGTCACGCCGAGCATCCCCGCGAACACCGCCGTGCCGAGCGCGCGGCGCATCTCCGCGCCCGCGCCTTCCGCGAGGATGAGCGGAACCACGCCGATGATGAACGCGACCGAGGTCATCACGATCGGCCGCAACCGCAACTTGCACGCTTCTAGCGCCGCTTCCCAGCGCGGCGCGCCTTCGTCGGCTTTTTGTTTCGCGAACTCGACTATCAGGATTGCGTTCTTACACGCGAGGCCGACCAGCACCACGAACCCGACCTGCGTGAAGATGTTCACGTCCATGCGCGCGAACAGCACGCCGGCCGCGGCGCTGAGCAAGCACATCGGCACCACGAGGATCACGGCCAGCGGCAGCGCCCAACTTTCGTACTGCGCCGCGAGTACGAGGAACACGAGGATCACACTCAGAGCAAACGCGCGCAGGGCCGTGTCCTTTGTCTGAAGCTGGAGTAGCGCGAGTTCGGTCCACTCGGCCTTCATCGTGTTCGGCAGGTTCGCGCCCGCGGTGCGCTCGAGGGTGTTGATCGCCTGCCCGGAGCTGACGCCCGGCGCGGGGGTCGCGGTGATCGCCGCGGCCGGGTACAGGTTGTACCGCTGCACCATCACCGGGCCGCTACTGTCGCGGATCGAGAGGAACCCGGCCATCGGGACCATGCGGCCGGCGGCGTTCTTCACGTGCAGCTTCTTCAGGTCGTCCGGGCGCTGGCGGAACTTGGCATCGGCTTGCACGTTGACTTGCCACGTGCGCCCGTACAGGTTGAAGTCGTTCACGTAGAGCGAGCCATAGTACACCTGTAGCGCGCCCATGATGTCGCCCACGGTTACGCCCATCGTCTGGGCCGCGTCGCGGTCGATGTGGAGCCGCTGCCACGGCGTGTCGGCCCGGTACCCGGTGAAGGCGTCGCGCACGTCGGCGGGCGCGGCGGGGTTCGCAGCGGCTTGTTCCGCGCGCGCGTTGGTGGCGTCAACGACGGCGCGGGTCGCGGCCTCCAGTTCCTCCGGCCCCGTGTCGCCGCGGTCCTCGACCACCAGCTTGAACCCGCCGGTGTTGCCGAGGCCGTCTACCGGGGGCGCGCCGAACACGGTCGCGCGCGCGCCGGGCACGGCGTCGCCGAGCGCGCGCTCGAGGCGCGCGGCGATTGCGTCGGCGGTCCGGTCCCCGGCCCGGCGGTGCGGGAACGCTTCGAGCATCACGTACAGGGTGGCGAAGTTCGGCGCGTTCGTGCCGATGAGCGCCGAGCGCCCGGACACACTGACCGTGTGCTTCACCCCCGGCACCGCGCGCGCCGCCGCTTCGAGCTTCTTCATCTCGGCTTCCGTACGCTCCAGCGAGGCACCGTCGGGCAGCACCACGTTCACCAACAAGTACCCCTTGTCCTGCGCCGGGATGAACCCGGTCGGGGCGGTGGCGAGCGTGTCGTAGGTCAGGTACAGCAGACCGGCGTAGGCGAGGAGCACGACCAGCGACCCGCGGAGCGCGGCGCGGACCGCGCCGACGTAGCCGGTGGTCGCAACATCGAACGCGCGGTTGAAGCCGGCGAAGAGCGCGCCGAGAACGCGGTTCAGCACGCGCGCCAGCACCCAACCGACCAACCCACCCAGCACCGCCGCGACCACCGGCACCGCCCACCCCGGCACCGGCCCGGCGAGTTGCCGTAGGTGCGCGCCGAGGACGAAGTATGCGACCGCCGCGCCCGTCAGCGGGAAGGCCAGTCTCGGCAGCGGTTCGCAGGCCTGCGCCGCGCTGTTGGGCTTCAACAAGAGCGCGCACAGCGCCGGGCTCAGCGTGAGCGAGTTGAACGCCGAGATCAGTGTGCTGACCGCGATGGTCACGGCGAACTGCCGGTAGAACTCGCCGACGATGCCGCTGATGAACACGCACGGGACGAACACCGCGCTCAGCACGAGGCCGATGGCGATGATCGGCCCCGCGACCTGATCCATCGCCTTGATGGTGGCGTCGCGCGGCGAGAGCCCGGCCTCGATGTGGTGCTGCACGGCCTCGACGACGACGATGGCGTCGTCCACGACGATGCCGACCGCGAGCACCAGCCCGAACAGCGTCAGGTTGTTCACGGAGTAGCCGAGTACGGCCATTGCCGCGAACGTGCCGACGATGGCGACCGGCACCGCGGCCAGCGGGATGATCGCGGCGCGCCAGCTCTGGAGGAACACGAGCATCACGAGCGCCACCAAAATCACCGCGTCGCGCAGCGTGGTGAACACCTCGTGGATCGACTCGTCGATGAACGGCGTGGTGTCGTACACGATCTCGTAGGTCACGTTCTCCGGGAACCGCGGACTCAGCTCGGCCATCTTCTCGCGCACGCGCTTCGCGGTATCGATGGCATTGGTGCCGGGCAATTGGAACACCGAGAGCGCGACGGACGGCTCACCGTCGAGCGTGCAGGTCTGGTCGTAGCTGAGCGCGCCGAGTTCGACGCCCTTGCGGAGCGGCTTGCCGGCGGTGCCGTCCGGGTTGCGCGGGCCGGGCATGTCGCGCACCACGTCCTTCAGGCGCACCGGGCGGCCGTCGGCGTCGGCCTTGAGGATGATCGCGCCGAACTGGTTCACGTCGGTCAGGCGACCGGGGGTGTTGATCGTGTACTGGAACGACTGGCCCTTCGGGGCCGGCGGCTGGCCCACCTGCCCGGCGGCGACCTGCGCGTTCTGCTGTTCGATGGCGCGTAGCACGTCGCCCGCGGAGAGGCGCTTCACCGCCATTTGTTCCGGGTCGAGCCAGACTCGCATCGAGTAGTCGCGCTGGCCGAGGTAGGTGATGTCGCCCACGCCCTGCAGCCGTGCCAGTTCGTCGCGCAGTTGGATCGTGGCGTAGTTGCTCATCTCCAACAGCATCTTCTGGCGCGCCGTCTCGTCCGCGGGCCGCCCGGCCGTGCCGCGCAGGTTGATGATCATCAACTGGCTGGGCGACTTCTTCTTCACGGTCACGCCGCGGCGCTTCACGAGGTCCGGTAGCACCGGTTCCGCGAGGTTCACGCGGTTCTGCACCAGCACCTGCGCGATGTTCAGGTCGATGCCGGGCTTGAACGTGACCGTGAGCGCGTACGAACCGTCGTTCCCGCAGGTCGAGGACATGTACATCATGTCCTCGACGCCGTTCACCTGCTGTTCGATGGGCGCGGCGACGGTGTCCGCGACCGTGCGCGCGTTCGCGCCGGGGTAGATCGCGTAAACCTCGATGGTAGGCGGGGTGATGTCCGGGTACTGCGACACCGGGCGCGACAGCAGCCCGACCACGCCGCCCAGCGTGATGAGGACGGACATGACCGTCGCGAAGATCGGCCGGTCGATGAAGAAGCGGGTGAACATCGTTGTTGTGGCGAGAGGGGGGCGTAAGCCCCCTGTTCTCGCTTTGTGTGCCTCGAACAGGGGGCTTACGCCCCCCGCTCGCCTTTGAGTCGTGCGAGCTTGCGCACGCGGACGGCCAGCGGGCGCGCGAACTTGAACCGCAGTACGTACATGGCCGCGCCGGACACGGCGACCACCCACGGGTGAGCGCCGAGCGGCCCGCGTGTCAGCCGGTCCACCAGCGCGAAGAACACCGGGGTCAGGATCACCCCGAACGCGGTCACGCCGATCATGCCGCCGAGGACGGCCACGCCGAGCGCCTGCCGCATTTCGGCCCCGGCCCCTTTCGCGAGCGCCAGCGGCAGCACGCCGAGCATGAACGCGATGGAGGTCATCATGATCGGCCGGAACCGGAGCGTGCAGGCGTCGAGAACCGCCGTGTGCAGGTCCGCGCCCTTGTCGCGCGCGACCTTCGCGAACTCGACGATCAGGATCGCGTTCTTGCACGCGAGGCCGACCAGCACCACGAACCCGACCTGCGTGAAGATGTTCACGTCCTGCTTGCCGATGCCGAGTGACTGCACCCACGTGTTGGCGTTGGCAATCAGCGCGGAGTCGAGCCAGTTGGCGACGCTCATCCACGTCGGGCCGAACTTGAGCCAGTTCGTGACGTTCGGGTTCGCGTTCCAATCAAGTACGGACTGTGCCGCGGAACTGGGGTCCGTGACCCACACCGCGGCGAGCGAGCAGGCCACGCACACGGGTACCACGAGGATCACCGCGAGCGGGAACGCCCAGCTCTCGTACAGCGCGGCGAGGATGAGGAACACGAACGCCACCGACAGCCCGAACACCAGCGCGCCGGTGTTGCGCGACTGGCGCTCGATGAACGTCAGCTCGGTCCACTCGTAGGCCATGCGGTCGGGCGGGAGCTGCTGCTTCGCCAGCTCTTCGAGGAGCGCAATGGCGTCACCGGTGCTGGTGCCGGGGGCGACGTTCCCGTTGACCGCGGCGGCCGGGTACATGTTGTAGCGGGTGATCACGAGCGGCCCGCTGGTCAGCTTCACGTCGAGTAGCGCACCGAGCGGGACCATCGCCCCGGTGCGACTGCGCACCTTCAGTTTCTTCACGTCCTCGACCTGATCGCGGAACCCGTCCGCGGCCTGCACGCTCACCTGCCACGTGCGCCCGAAGCGGTTGAAGTCGTTGGCGTACCGGCTCCCCATCGTACCCTGTAGCGTGGCGTGGACCGCGCCGACGTCCACGTTCCGTTCGAGGCACGCGTCCGGGTCGATGGTCAGAACCAACTGCGGCGAGTTCGTCTTAAACACCGTGAACAGGCCGACGACTTGCTTCTGCTGGTTCGCCTTCTCAATGAATGCATCGGTCTGGCCCTGCAACATGGCCGGGCCGACGGACCCGCGGTCCTCGATCATGATGCGGAACCCGCCGGCCCGCCCGAGGCCGGACACGGCGGGCGCGCCGAACACTTGCACCTGCGCCTCCGGGCACTGCTGCGCGAACCGCTTGCGCAGTTCGGCCGCGACCGCGTCGGCACTCAGGGTCTTGGAGCGCCGGTTCTCGAACCCGTCGAGGATCACGAACATCGATCCGAAGTTGGAACCGTATGCGCTGAGGACGAACGAGTTGCCCGCGACCGCGTTCACGTGCTTTACGGGCCGAACCATGTTGCCCGTACCGTCGTCCAGTTCGGTGGCGAGCGCGATGCGGCTCACCTTCGACACGACTTCGCGCGTGCGTTCGGCGCTGGCCGCGTCCGGCAACTGGATGCTCAGGATCATGTACCCTTTATCTTGCTGCGGTATGAACCCGGTGGGCAGCGAGCGGAACCCGGCGACGCCCGCCCCGACGATGACCGCGTAGCCCACGAGTACCAGCACCGGGACGCGCAGCGCGAACCGCACCGCGCGCACGTACCCGCGCCCGGTCACGGCGAACGCGCGGTTGAAGAGCGCGCCGAGCGCGGTTAGGGGCCACAACGCGGAGCCGACGGACCGCGCGAACCGACCGGGAACGTGACCCGCGGGCGGCGGCGCTTTCAGTAACAGCGCGCACAGCGCCGGACTAAGCGTGAGCGAGTTCAGCGTCGAAATCAGGGTGCTGACGGCGATGGTCAGCGCGAACTGCCGGAAGAACGCGCCGACGATGCCGGGCAGGAACGCGCACGGGATGAACACCGCGCTCAGCACGACGCCCACCGCGAGGATCGGCCCGGAAACGTCCTCCATCGCGCGCAGGGTCGCGGCCCGCGGCGTCAGCCCCTTCTCCAACTGGTGCTGTACGGCCTCGACGACAACGATGGCGTCGTCCACGACGATGCCGACCGCGAGGACGAGGCCGAAAAGCGTCAGGTTGTTGATCGTGAACCCGGCGAGGGCCATTGCCGCGAACGTGCCCACGATGGCGACCGGCACCGCGGCGAGCGGGATCAGGGCCGCACGCCACGTCTGGAGGAACGCGAGCACTACGAGAGCGACCAGCGCGACGGCCGTGCCGAGCGAGTGGTACACCTCGTTCACGGACTCGCGGATGAACGGGCTGGTGTCGTACCCGATCTCGTACATGATGCCGGGCGGGAAGTCCGCGCCCATCTCCGCGATCTTGGCCTTCACCGCGTCCGCGGTTTCGAGCGCGTTCGCGTCCGGCAGGATGAAGATGGCGAGGCCCACGGTCGGCTTGTCGTCGAAGCGGTTGGCCACATCTTGGGCCTTTGCGCCGAGTTCGACGCCGGGCCGGATCAGCTTGCCCGGTTGTCCGTCCGGGCCGGGCGGCTCACGCAGCTCCTTCACAAGGTGCTTGAGCTTCACGAGCTGCGCGCCGGGGCCGCGATTCACCACGATCTCGCCGAACTCTTCGACCGTGACGAGCCGGCCGACCGCTTCGAGCGTGAACTGGTACGGCTGCCCGGTGGCGGTGGGCGGTTGGCCGATCTGCCCGGCCGCGAACGGAAGGTTCTGCTGACGGATCGCGGCGAGCACGTCGGCCGTGGTGAGCTTGCGAACGGCGAGCTTCTCCGGGTCGAGCCAGACGCGCATGGCGTAGTCGCGCTGGCCGAAGATGGTGACGTCGCTCACGCCCGGCAACCGCTGAAGCTCTTCCTTCAGCTTCAGCACCGCGTAATTACTCAGGTACGTCTGGTCGTAGCGCCCTTCGGGGTAGTTGGGATTCTCCGGGGGCGAGGTGATGCCGACCGTCATGAGCAGTTCGGGCGAGCGCTTGCGCGTGGTCACGCCGGTGGCGCGCACCACTTCCGGCAGTTGCGGCATGGCGAGGTTCACGCGGTTCAGCACCCGAACCTGTGCCATGTTCAGGTCGGTGCCGGGCTTGAACGTGACCGTGAGCGTGTACGACCCTTCGCTCGTGCTCTGCGAGGTCATGTACAGCATGTCCTCGACGCCGTTCACCTGCTGCTCGATGGGCGCGGCGATGGTCTCGGACACGTCCCGCGCGCTCGCGCCGGGGTTGTTGCAGTCGATCTGAATCGTGGGCGGCGTGACCTTCGGGTACTGTGACACCGGGAGCGTGCCGACGCTGAGCGCGCCGGCGAGGGTGATGAACACCGACAGCACGGCGGCGAAGATCGGTCGGTCGATGAAGAAGCGCGGGATCATGTGAGTAGTAGGCACACGCCGTGTGCCGTTGCTCGGCGTGGGGGTCAGCGACGGCACACGGCGTGTGCCTACTACGTTGTTGCTACTTCCGCTCGCGCGGGGCGGGCGCTTCGGCGCGCTCGACCTTCGGCTCGACCTTGCCCTTGTCTTTCTCTTTGGGCGTGTCGAACTGCTTCGGGTTTACCTCCGCGCCCTGCCGCACGCGGAGCAGCCCCTCGATGATGATGCGGTCCGAGGGCGTGACGGTCTTGTCGCCGGGCGCGGTCTCGATGACGCGGTTCTGGCCGTACTGTTGGCCGACGATCACGTTCCGGCGCTCGACGGTGTTCTGCGCGTTCACCACGAACACGAACCGCTGGCCCTGATCCGATCCGATGGCCTTCTCCGGCACCAACACCGCGGTGCGGGGCGCGCCGAGCGGGACGCGCACGCGCACGAACTGCCCCGGCGAGAGCATGTACACGGGCGAGTTCTTGATGCGCCGGTTGTGGACCAGCGCGCGGATGCGCAGTGTGCCGGTGTCGGAGTCGAGTTGGTTGTCGCTAAACACCACGAGGCCGGTCAGCGGGAAGTCGTCGTCGTCGGCCTGACCGATGCGGATCGTGAGCGGCTCCGACCGCGACGACGACACAGACCCGCGGTCGATCAGCTTGCGCCGGCGCAACACGGACTGTTCGTCCACGTCGAACGTCGCGTAGATTTCATCCAAGCGCACGATGTTGGTGAGGAGCGTTTCGTCGGCCTTCACCAAGTTCTCTTCGTCCACCATGCTCCGGCTCAGGCGCCCGTCGAACGGGGCGTACACGCGGCAGAAGCGCAGGTTGGTCGAAGCCAGTTCGACTGCGGCCCGCGCCGACTTCACGTCGGCCTCGGCCTCCTGCTTCACCCCCAGCGCCGCGAGGTACTTTTCCTTCCCCTCGGTACCACCCTTGAAGCCCTCGTCAACTATCGCGTAGGTGTCGGTCGCGGTTTTGAGTCGGTTGTCGGCCTTCACCAGTGCGGCTTGCGCCTGCGCGAGCTGCGCGCGATACGTGAGGTCGTCGATCTCGAACAGTGGCTTGCCCTGCTCGATGTCTTGGCCGTCCTTGAAGAAGATGTTCCGCAGGTGCCCGGTGACGCGGGCCTTCAGTTCGACCACCTTGTACGCCTCGGTGCGCCCGGCGAAGTCCTCGTAGTCGCTCACGGTCTGCACGACCGGGTTCGAGACGATGACGACCGGGGGCGGGGTCTTCACCGGCTCTGGGGGCTTTCGCGAGCAGCCAACGAGGGCGACCGCAGCGGCGAGTAGTACGAGGCAGACGGTGTGGCGTGGGCGCATGGGTGCGCTCGGCGGGAGTGGGCGGGGAGGGATACCGCGGCGCGGGCACGGGACTTACGCGCGGCGAGGAATGGACATGATACCCGAACGCGGGCGCGGGCGGGAGATTCGGGCCACGCGCCCGCGCCAAATGCGCTGGCGGCACACCGCAGGCGGTGTATCATCGGGGGGAGGTTCGCGAGGACGCCATGACCAGTTTGACCTGCCCCAAGTGCCGCCACGCAGTCACGGACGACGCGCTCGACCGCGGCGCGTGCCCCGCGTGCGGGTTCCCGTTCGACGGCCCCGTCGTGCTCGGCGCGGGCGCGCGCGGCGCGCCGCGCGCGCTGCTCGCGGTC
>VGZJ01000244.1 GCA_016872595.1 Planctomycetota bacterium | reverse complement strand
TCTGTGGGACGGGTCCGACCTACCCTTCCCATATGCGAGGAGGAGATAGACAGGATTCCCTACCTGCGGATCAGTAGCGTGTTGGGAGCGGCCAACTTCCCACTATCTCGTTCATCCTGTCATAATGCCTTCTGCCTTACTGTTCAGGCTCCGCAGTGCGTTCGATCCGCGGAACACACACTCGAAGGACGAGGATGTCCGTTTATCGGTTGCTCGCGCTGCGGTACCTGCTCCAGCGGTGGGACCGCGCGGCGCTCATCGTCGCCAGCATCGCGCTGGGCGTCGCCACGCTCGTCTCGGCGCGCATCCTGAACCAGTGCATCGAGGCCGCGGCGCAGGACACCACGACGCCCGGCGCGAGTGCCGACCTGTTCGTCACCAACGGCGAGGCCGGGGTCCAGCGGGTCATCGCCAACGAGCTGCGCGCCGCGAAGGTGCCCGGCGTGCGCTCCGTTCAGCCGCTCGTCTTCGACCGCGTCACACTTCCCGATCTCGACAACCGCATCGCGGTCCTCGTCGGCGCGGAAGGTTCCACGCAGCTCACGTCGGACAACTCGTTCAAGGCGCGGGTCACGCTGAACCTGTTCGACGCGGCGCTCGAACTCGGCACACTGGTCGAGGAGCGCCCGGCGGTGGTGAGCAAGCCGATCTACGACGACTGGACCGCGCGCACCGGCCGCAAGAAGCCACTGGTGTTGCGCCACGCCACCCGCGACGTGCCGTGCGCCCCGGTCGGGTTCGTCGAGTTCGACAAGGACTCGCCGATGTACCCGCTGGCGAAGAACTTCATCGGCATCAGCGTGCCGAACGCGCTGGACGTGGTGCGCCCGGTGCCGCCGCTGGCCGCGCTCGGCGGCGGGATGATGAGCGCCGCGGCGGACCCGTTCTACCCGCCGAAGGTGAACCGCATCGACCTGTTCCTCGAACCGGGCGCGGACAAGGACGCGGTCACGGCCGCCGCCGCGCGGGTGGTGGGCCGGCGCGCCGAGGTGCGCACGCCCGACATGCAGCGCCGCAGCACGCAAGAAGTCGTCTCCGGTCTCCAGATCGGCGTGCTGATGTGCTCGCTCGGGGCGATGGTGGTGGGCCTGTTCCTCGTGTACAACGCGATGGCCGTGACCGTGGCCGAGCGCCGCGCCGACATCGGCATCTTGCGCTCCGTCGGCGCGACGCGCGTCCAAGTGGTCGCGCTGTTCGCCGCGGTCGCCGCGGCACTGGGCCTCGTCGGGGCGGTCCTCGGCGTGCCCCTCGGCGTGCTGCTCGCCCAACTGACCCTGAGCCAGTTCCAGAGCGAACTGGAGTCGATGTTCCTGAACCCGGAGCTGAACCCTACGCGGCTGACGTGGGCGACCGCGGGGTTGGCAATGGCCGCGGGCGTGGCGACCGCGGTGGTCGCGGCGCTGGTGCCGGCGATGCAGGCCGCGAACGCGGACCCGGCGCACGTCGTGCGCCGCGCGGCCGGCGGCGCGAAGGGGCTGTGGCGGCTCGCGCACCGGGCCGCGTGCTGCGCGCTGGTCAGCGCCGGGGCCGCGCTCATCATATTACGCCACGACCTACCGGCGCGCGTCGGTGGCGTGGGCGGCATGATGGCCGTGCTGGTCGGGCTGCTGCTGGCCGCGCCGATCCTCGTTGGCTGGCTGGCCGCGCCGCTACGCCCGCTCGTGCGCGCGACGTTCCCGTTCTCGATCCGGTTGGCGTTCGACAACCTGTCGCGCGCGCCCGGGCGCACCGGCGTCGTCATCGGCGCGCTCGCCGCCGGGGTCGCGCTGATGTTCCAAACGGCCGGCGTCGGCCGCAGCAACGAGGAACCCATCGTCACGTGGATCGGCCAAGTCGTGCAGGCCGACCACTTCGTGTTCAGCGGCAACATGACCACGGCCAACAGCTCGAACAGCCCGATGGCCGCGAGCGTCGCGCACGACCTGAAGGGCGTACCCGGCGTCGAGGACGTCATGAGCATCCGGTACGCGCGCCCGGAGTTCAACGGCACCATCGTGTACCTCGTCGCGCTCGACGTGCTGACCTACGCCAACACGACGCGGACGCGCGCCCCCGAGGGCGCGATCGACTTCTCGCGGTTCCCCGAGCTGGACGACGCGCACCCGGCGCACGCCGGCGTGAACAAGGTGCTGGTCAGCGAGAACTTTCTCGCGCGGCACCGCGCCGCCGTGGGCGAAACCATCGCCGTGCCGGGGCCGCGCGGGCCCGTCGAACTGGTTATCGTCGGCGCGGTGCGCGACTACTCGTGGAGCCGCGGTACGATATTCATGGACCGCGCCCGCTACGCGAAGCTGTTCGGCGACAACCTCATCGACATCTGCCACGTGTTCGTGACGCCCGACCGGGCCGCGGCGACCGAAGCCGGTCTCGAGCAGTACACCGCGAAGAAGGGGCTGTTCCTCACCGACCGCGACTCGCTCCGCCGGTTCCTCTCGGAACTCATCAACCGCGTGTACCTGCTGGCCTACATGCAGCAACTCGTGGTCGGCGTGGTCGCGGCGCTGGGGGTGGTGACGGCGCTGCTCATCTCGGTGCTACAGCGCAAGCGCGAACTCGGGTTGTTACTCGCGGTGGGCGCGACCCCGGGGCAGGTGCTGCGTTCGGTGCTGGCCGAAGCGTTCCTGATGGGCCTGTTCGGGACGGTCCTCGGCGTCCTGATCGGGCTGCCGATGGAGTGGTACGTGTTGAAGGTGATGTTCGTGGACGAGAGCGGCTTCAACCTCGAAATGCTGATCCCGTGGAAGGCGACGCTGGGGATCGCGTTCACCTCGATCGCGCTCGCCACGCTCGCCGGCCTCGTCCCCGCGTGGCGCGCGATCCAAACCCGCATACCGGACGCGCTCCAGTACGAGTGAGCGCGTCGCGCTCACCACGGCTTGCCGACGGCTTTCGCGATCAGGTCGTAGCCGTCGGCGCTGGTGACCTTCGCGCGGACGAAGTCGCCCGGTTGCAGGTTCTTACCCTTCACGCGCACCTCGCAGTCGATCTCCGGGGCGTCGGCGTAAGTACGGCCGCGGAAGTGGCTCGCGAACTCCGGGTCCGGGCCGTCGATCAACACCGCGTGATCCTTCCCCACTTGCGCCGCGGCCCAATCGAACGCGACCCGCTGTTGCACCTCCATGATGGCGGCCACGCGCGCGGCCTTCACCTCTTCGGGCAGGTGGCCGTCGAGCTTCTCGGCCGGCGTGCCCGGTTCCAGCGAGTACGGGAACACGCCCACGCGCTCGAACTTGAAGTCGGCGACGAAGTCGCGCAGTTCCTCGAACTCGGCGTCGGTTTCGCCGGGGAACCCGGTGATGAACGTGGTGCGAATCGCGAGGTCCGGCCACCTGTCGCGCAGCCGGTGCAGCAGCGATTCGGTCGCGGCCCGGTCCACGCGGCGGATCATCCGCTTCAGCACGCGGTCGCTGATGTGCTGGAGCGGCATGTCGAGGTACGGGATGATCTTCTTCGACCCGGCGAACGTGTCGATCAGTTCGTCCGAGATGTGTTCGGGGTAGGCGTACAGCATGCGCACCCACTCGATGCCGTCCACCGTGTCGAGTTCGCGCAGCAGTTCGGGCAGTCGCGTGCGGCCGTACAGGTCCATACCGTAATAGGTGGTGTCCTGTGCGACGATGATGAGTTCGCGTACGCCGTCCGCGGCCAGTTCCTTCGCCTCGCGCACGACTTCTTCAATCGGCTTCGTGACGTGCTTGCCACGCATCTTGGGGATCGCGCAGTAGGTACAGAGCCGGTCGCACCCCTCGCTGATTTTCAGGTAGGCGAAGTGCCGCGGGGTGATGCGCAGGCGGGCGGTGTCTTCGAGCGCGCGGACCGGCGCGGGGCGGAACAGGCTGCGCTGTTCGTTGCTCTGCGAAGTCGCGCGATCGACGACGGCGGCGATGTCCTCGCGGCCGAACACGCCGACGATCTGATCGACCTCCGGCACCTGCTCGAGCAGCACCTCGCGCTGGCGCTCGGCCATGCACCCGGCGACGACGACGGCCCCGACCTTGCCCGCGGCCTTGAGCGCGAGCATCTCGCGGATGACCGCGAGCGACTCCTGCCGGGCCGGTTCGATGAACCCGCAGGTGTTCACGACGACCACGTCCGCGCCACTGGCGTCGGCTTGGAAAGTGTACCCGTCTTGCGCCAGCTTGCCGAGCATCCGCTCGCTGTCGACGGTGTTCTTGGGGCACCCCAACGAGATGAAGGCGTAGTTGCCCTTCTCCGAGCGGGGGGCGTCGGCACCCTGTGCCGGCGCGGTGGCAATCGGCAGACTCTTGACGGGCATGAAGGTGCGGCTCAGCGTGTGCGGCGAAGGTCGAAACAGCCATCTTAGAACGCGGGCCGCGACGCTACAAGTCGCGCGTCAGCGGCCGACGGCTCGCGGGGCGAGTGGCCCGGCGTCCCAGACCTTCGCGGTCGTGTCCCGGCTCCCGGTCACGATGCGCCGCCCGTCCGCGCTGAAGTTCGCGGACAGAACCTCGTCGGTGTGCCCGGTGAGGGTGAGCAGGTCGGCGCCCGTTTGAGCATCCCACACCTTCGCCGTGCGGTCGTAGCTCGCGGTCACGATCCGCGCCCCGTCGCGACTGAACCTCGCGGACGAGACGTAGTTGGTGTGCCCTGTGAGGGTGAGTAGGTCGGCCCCCGTCTGCGCGTCCCACACCTTCGCCATCCCGTCGTAGCTCGCGGTCACGATCCGCGACCCGTCGTGGTTGAAGTTTGCGTCCGTGATGCCCTTCGTGTGCCCCGTAATGGTGCGGAGTTCGGTGCCGGTCTTGGCATCCCACACCTTCATCGTCGTGCTACTCGCCGTCAGGATCACGCGGCCGTCCGGGCTGAAACACGCGGCGGTCACCCGATCCTTGTGGCCCTTGAGGGTGCGGAGTTCGGTGCCGGTCTTGGCGTCCCACACCTTCGCCGTCTTGTCCGAACTCGCCGTCACGATGAGAAGCCCGTCGGGGCTAAATTGGGCGGAACTGAGCGCCCAAGGGTGGCCCTTCAGGGTGTGGAGTTCGGTGCCGGTCTTGGCGTCCCACACCTTCGCCATTCCGTCCAAACTGACCGTGACGATCCGCGCGCCGTCCGCGTCGAAGGCCGCCGACTGCACGTGGCTCGTGTGCCCCTTGAGGGCGCGGATTTCGGCTCCGGTCGCGGTGTCCCACAGGTGCGCCGTGCCGCTCGGTCCCGTCTCCTCGTTCTTCACGGTCGTGGTCACGACGCGCGAGCCGTCCGGGCTAAACGACGCGGACGTGACTTCGGCCGTGTGCCCCTTGAGAGTGAGCACCTCGACGCCGATCCGGGCGTCGTTCACGCTCGCAGCGCCCGTGCCGACGTCCGCGCTCGCGGTCACGATGCGCGAGCCGTCCGGGTTGAATGCCGCGACCCGCACTTTCGACGGGTGACCCTTGAAGACGATGATCTCGGCCCCGGTCTTGGCGTTCCACAGCCGCACCGTGTTGTCTTCGGCCCCGGTCAGGGCGCGCGTCCCGTCCGGGCTGAAGCACCCGCTCGTCAGGTAGTCCGTGTGCCCCTTGAGGGTGACCAGCGCGGTGCCGGTCTTCGCGTCCCACACCTTCGCCGTTTTGTCGCCGCTCCCCGTGATGACGCGCGTGCCGTCGGCGCTGAACCCGACCGCGTACACGCCCTCCTCGTGCCCTTCGAGTTTGACGAGTTCCTTCCCGGTCTTGGCGTCCCACACCTGCGCGCCCTTGTCCGTCTCGCTCCCGGTGACGAGGCGCGCCGAGTCCGGGCTGAACGCCGCGGACGTCGCGAGCAAACCGGCGTTCTTGAACGCGGGCACCTTGGCCCCCGTCGCGGCGTCCCGGACCTGCGCCGTTCCGGCCCAGCTCACCGTGACGAGTTGTGCCCCGTCCGGGCTGAGCGCCGCGGACCGGAAGCCGTCCGATTCCAGATTCTCCCGCTGGATCGTGAGTACCGCCTTTCCGGTCTTCGCGTCCCACACGATGACCTCGCCCCCGTCCTTGCCGAACTCGCCGCTCGACGTCACGATCCGCGACCCGTCCCGGTTGAAGCTCGCGGAACTCACCTGCTGGGTGTGCCCCTTGAACGAGCGCACCTCGGCCCCGGTTGCGGCGTCCCACACTTTCACCAGCCGGTCCTCGCCGCCGGTCACGATCAGCGCCCCGTCGGCGCTGTAGCCCGCGGCGGGCACACCGCCCGTGTGCCCCTTGAGGCTGAACAGCAGCCCGCCGTTGGCCATGTGGCTCACGTAGTGCCATTCCCAGCCGCGCAAGCCCGGCTCGATGGCGTCCAACCGGGCCCGCGCGCTCTCGTGCCGGTTCTCCCGGCACTCTTGCTCGGCCAATTGCGTGGTGCGCCCGTACTGGAACACCTTCAGTTTGTCCCGCTCCTTTTGGAGATCCGCACTCGCGCGCTGGGCGATCCCTTGCTGTTTTACCGCCTCGTCGCGCGCGTCTTCCGTCTGCTTCTTCTTGGTCTCCAACTCCCCGTTGGCGAGTTCCAGTTTCCCGTTGGCGCTCTCGGCGTCGCGCCAGAACGAAACCACGACGACCACGACGAGGATCAGCAGCGCCGCGACCGACGACAGCCCCCACGCCGCCGCTGCGGTCGGGTTCCGCCGCACCCACCGGGCCGCGCGCTCAGCGCAGCCCAGCGGGCGCACGCTCAGCGCCTCGCCGCGCGCGAACCGGTCGAGGTCGTCGGTCAGCTCCGTGGCGGTCGCGTACCGCTCGTGCGGGGCCTTCGAGAGGCACTTGAGGCAGATCAGTTCGAGGTCGAGCGGGACGGCCCCGGCCGCCTTGCGCGGCGCGACGGGTTCGACGGTCCGGGCGCGGGCCATGATCTCTTGAACGGTGCCCGTGAACGGGCGGCCCCCGGTCAGCGCCTCGTACAGGATGACGCCGAGTGCTCACACGTCGGCCTGCGGGCCGACGAACTTGGCGTCCTTGGCCTGCTCCGGGGCCATGTACGCGGGCGTCCCCATTCCGGTGCCGGCGCGGGTCACGTCGGCCCCCTCGCCGCGCTTCGCCAGCCCGAAGTCCGCGACCTTCGGCACGTTGTTCTCGTCGAGGAACACGTTGCCCGGTTTCAGGTCGCGGTGGACGATCCCCAGCGCGTGCGCCGCCCCCACCCCGCGCGCCACCTGCGCCACGAGCGCCGCCATCGCCTGCGGGTCGGTGGCCGCGGCCGGGCCTTTGGGGAGCAACTTGCTCAGCGTCCCGCCGGGGCAGTATTCGAGGGCCATGAACGGGTGGCCGTTGGCCTCACCGTAGTCGAACACTTGCACCACGTTGTCGTGTTTGATCGCGGCGACCGCCTCGGCCTCGGCCAGAAAGCGGATCAGTTCGCTGTGCCCGGCGCTCTCGCCCGCGAGCATCATCTTCAGCGCGACGACGCGGTTCAACTTGGTGTGGCGCGCCTTGTACACGACGCCCATGCCGCCCTTGCCGAGTTCGCCCAGCAGTTGGTAACCGGGCACGTTCCCCGCGGCCGGCGCGCCCCCGCCCGGCGGGCCGGAACGGGTGACGACCTCCGCCGCCGGCGTTACGGCCGCGACGTGGACCGCGGTGCGCCCGGGGTCCTCCGTCGCGCCGCTCAAGCGGGGCTCGGTCTCTTTGCTGACGGGCTGCGGCTCCGACGGCGTTCGCGGGACCGTCGCGTTGTCGTCGTTCGTCACGGGCGATGGCCTCGTAGTGGAAGACGTGGTGACGATGGTACGGCCCCGGCGCGCCGCCCGCAACGATCCGTCGTGCGGCGCGCGTCAGCGGCCGGCGTACTCGGCCGGTCGCGCGGCGCTCAGTTGCCGCCACGCTTCGAGGTACGACGCGGGCGTCGAAGGCGCGCCGCGCCGGGTCGGGTCCGGGCGCTGGCCCGCCAGCACCTCCGCGACGAGCGCCAGTTCCTTCAGGGGGCGGTCGTCCGGGGCGAGCAGTTCCCAGACGCGCGCGGTGCCGTCGGCGCTGGCCGTCGCGACGCGCACGCCGTCGGGCGCGAACGAGGCATGCGTGACCGGCCCGCGGTGCCACAGCCACGGCGACAGCGGCTGCCCGGTGCGCGCGTCCCACACGCGGGCCGCGCCGTCCTCGCCGGCTGTTGCCACGAACCGCCCGCATGGGCTGAAGGCCGCGAACCGGACCTGCCCGCGGTGTTCGAGCGGCGCGCCCTGCGGCTGCCCCGTCGCAGCGGACCACACGCGCGCGGTCCGGTCGGCGCTCGCGGTCACTACGAACTGAGCGTCGGCGCTGTACTCGACGTGGAGCGCGTCGCGGGCGGGCAGCGCGACCGGCTTGTCGTCCGAACCGGGCCGATAGAGCCGGACTTCCGTTGGGTACACGACGGCGAGCGTCGCGCCCGTCGCGTCGAGGTAGACGCCGTCAATCGACGGCTTCGGGATCTGATACTCGCGCCGCGCGGTTCCGCTCTTGATGTCCCACACGCGCACCGTCCACGACTCGTTCGGCGTGAACACGGGCGCGTGCGGGGCACCGACGCCGGACACCGTGAAGAGGGTGGAGCCGTCGGCGCTCACCGCGGCGCGGTGGACCGGGGCCGCGTGCTTCAACCCGGCGACGACCGGCGCGCCGGTTTCGCCGTCGAGCACGTTGACGACCTTCTGCGCCGGCTCTTTCGCTCCGTCAGTGACCGGGACGACGACGAGGAACCGCCCCGCGGTCGTGTACCCGCCCCAGAGAGCGGCCGGGGTTGGGCCGGGGTCGCGCGTGCCGGTGGCGAGTCCCCACGGCGCGAACTTCCGAGTCGGGTTGAACGGGCTGCCGCCGGTCGCCGCGCTGGCGCGGTCGCCGCGCGGGGCGACGAGCCACGGCCCGGCCGGGCCGGTGTGGTCGGTGGAGAACCGCGGGTTCGTGAACTGCTTCCGGTCCCAGAGGTGAAGAATCTTGTTCTCGATGGGGGTGCGCGCGACGCCTCTCCCGCCGCCGGAGAACTTGAACGGCTGCATGGCCCCCGTCGCGGTCAGGAGCGCCGTGTCCGAGAGGACGCGCGCGTACGTGACCGTGCCCGCGTGCGGGTACACCGGGGCGCGGGCCAGTGCGGTCCCCACGTCCCAGAGGCGCACGACCCCGTTCTCGCACGCCGTCAGCACCCGTTTCCCGTCGCGGCTCCAACTCGCCGACAGCACCGGGCTGCCGTGAGGCAGCGGCGGCGCGGCCGGCTCGCCCGCCTTGCCGTTGAAGAGGGTGCCGTGCCACAGCCGCACCGTTCCGTCGCGGCCGGCGGTCAGAACGAACTTCCCGTCGGGGCCGAACTCGGCCGCGGTGATCCGGTCGCGGTGGGCCAGCGGCGGCGAGACCGCTTGTGTTGTCGTGGCGTCCCAGAGGCGCGCCGTGCCGTCGTCGCTGCCGGTCAGCACCAGCGCGCCTGTGTGGTTGAAGGCGGCCCGCGATACCGACTTGTCGTGCGCGAGCGGTTGCCCCACGACCTTCCCGGTCTTCGCGTCGCGGATCACCGCGCCAGCGCGGTCCACGTCGATCCCGCCGCAGGCGGCGACGACCCGCGCCCCGTCGTGCGAGTACGCCACTCGGAGCACATCGGTTTCGTGTGGGAACTCACGCGGCTCCTCCTTCGGCCCGGCATTAAGGCGGCCGAGCGTCACGAGCGGGTCGCCGTCGGCGGAGTTGCACGCGCTGGCGAACGCGACCTCGGTACCGGACGGCGCGAACGTGGCGTGGTTGATCCAACCGGACGCGCCGAACACCGCGACCTGCTTGAGCTGCGCGCCCGGTACGGCCCCGAGGTCCCAAACCGTAACAAACCCCTCGGGGCTGTCCCGGATGAGTGCCGCGCCGATCTTTTTTCGGCAGGATGCCTTACCACTGGCCCAAGGATACCGATTTCGCCCTCCTGGAACTCGACGTTCTCGATCGGGATTGCCCCTTCTGCGGGCGTCTGATGCACATCTGTGACCACCGATACCGGCACTT
>VGZJ01000243.1 GCA_016872595.1 Planctomycetota bacterium | reverse complement strand
CGCCCCGTCGTCACACGGTGATGATGAAGAACGTCGCCGGACTCCACAACCGGATGTACGGGTAACGACCACACAGGATCGTCTGGCCGAAGTGCGACTGAACCAACACCTATTGCGCAACGAGTCTATTACTCTTGAGGTCGAGTTTCCACGCGCCGTCGCAGGCGTCGTGGCTCACGAACTTGCCGTTCTTGTCGATCACGCCCTGATTCGCGCCGTTGCAGATGAAGACCGCGCGCAGTTCCGAGACGTACTCGAAGGCGTGGTAGACGTGCCGCGGGGCCGGGGTGGGCTCGGTGTCGTTCTGGGCGAGCGGCACCGTGCGGTAGCCCCCGCCCTTCGGCTCGGTCTTCGTCCAGTTATCGACCTTAATGGGCGTGATCGTGCCGCGCTCCGGGTCGAAGGCGAACAGGCAGTTCCCGTAGATGGTCTGCCCGCCGTGCTTCTTGTCCACCCAGCGGTCGTAGAGGAGCACGCGCTTCGCGTCCGGGTCGTAGACGAGCTTGTTCCACCCTTGGCGCGAGAACCGGCCCTTGTCGTCCTTGGCCCACTCCGGTTGTTCGGTCGTGGTCTTGATCTCGACGAAGGTGTTGGCCGGCAGGTCTTTCAGGTCCGCGCCGCGGATGGCGCAAGCCAGCGTCAGAAGCGCGAGCGCGGAGAGGGCACGCATTGGTGTGGTCTCGGAGTTGGGTTCTCTCTGTTGAGAAGTTGTGTAGGTTGCGGATTTGGACTTGTCCCGGTAGACCGACCGGACTAGGATGCCGTTGATCTGGATAGTCCATTCGGACTAGTTGAGGACGCGATTCACCCGAAGTTCTGGAAATGTCGGCACTTCGATGAATGACACGGCGCGAGTTCCGAACGCTTGTGAGGGAACGCACAAGCCCGAAATCGGGCCGGAGTGCGTCATTCCCGGCATCCCGGATCCGGCGGCGGGGCTGTCCGAAATCGCCCGCGCCCGGCGCGAGCAGATCCTCGAAGCGGCCGAAACCATCGTGGCCGGGCACGGCATTCAAGACCTGTCGTTGAAGCGCATCGAAGACCTCGCGGGCATGAGTCGCGGGCAACTGACGTACTACTTCCCGACGAAGGAGTCGATCCTACTGGCGCTGCACGACCGGATGATGCGCCGGATGATCCGCGAGCGCTTGGCCGGGGACGGGCCGAAGCCTCTGACGGGGCGCGCGTGGGACGTGGCCCGGTACGCACTGGGCAAGCACCTCGAACCGGACTGGCCCCCGCCGGAGGCGCGCGACCTGCTCAGCCTGATGCTCACGTTCCTCGCGCAGGCCGGGCACCACGACGAGTACCGCAAGCGCATGTCGCAGTGGCACTCGGACTGGCGCTCGATGATCGCGACGGACGTGGCCGGGAGCGTGCCGGAACCGCGGGCCGCGCCGCCGCGGGTGACGGCCGCGCTTATTCAGGCGCTGGTGATCGGGCTGGACCTTCAGTTGCTCATCGACGCGGACGCCTTCGACCGCGCCGAAATGTTGGCCCTGTGTACGAAGCTGCTGGCCCCGATGTTTCAACCGACCCGCGACCCCGCAAGCGGCTCTTGATCGGAGCAACCTCATGGCAACAACCCCGGACCTCGCGGACCGCGTGCAGCAGTTGCGGCTCGACAACCAACTCGGCGCGGGCACGACCCGGCGCGGCGGCGGGGCGTGGCTCCCGTGGGTGCTGTGCGGCATCCTCGCGGTGACGTGGGCCGGCGTCGGGGTGCGCTGGTACAAGGCCGCGCCGGGCAAGGGTGACGACGGTGCCGGCGCGCCGGCCGCGAACCAACCCGCCGGCAACCTTCCGCCGAGCGGGGGCGGCGCGCCGGTCGAGGCCGGGGCGATGGTCACGCAACTCAAGGGCATCGTGATCCCCTCGCTGCAAGTGACCGTCAGCCCGCGCGACGTGGGCGCGGAGATCACCGAGATCAACTTCGCGGAGGGGAAGCGCGTCAAGAAGGGCGACACGCTCGCGACCCTGCTCGACGCCCAGTACGCCAACCGGCTGAAGACCGAAGAAGCGACGGTGAAGGCCGCGGAAGCGCAGGAACTGCGGGCGAAGGCGGCCGAGACCGCGGCCGGCGCGATGGTGGCCCGGAGCGAGTCGGCGCTGGCCGCGGCCGAGGCCCGCGTCACCCGCGCCGCCGCGTTCGTGGAACGCGCCTCGAAGGACTTCGCGCAGGCCAAGAGCCAGTTCGCCGCCGGCACCATCGGGGCACAAGAGTACCAGAAGTTCGAGGCCGACAAGAAGGCCGCCGACGCCGACAAGACGGCCGCCGACGCCGACGTGACCGCGGCCCTACGGTCCATCGACGCGGCAAGGGCCGACGTGAAGACCGCCGCGGCCACCTCCAGCGCCGCCGGGGCCGACGTGGGCGCGGCGAAGGCCCGGCGCGACGAGGCCAAACGCCTCGTCGCCAACTGCGTCGTCACCGCGCCAATCGACGGCACCGTGCTCACCAAGTCCGCGGACCGGGGCGCGCTCGTCAGCCCCATGTCGTTCAACGTCGCTGCCGGCATCTGCAGCATTGCCGACCTCGCGAAGCTCGAAGTCGAGATCGACGTACCCGAGCGCCAAGTCACGAAGATCCGCCCCGGTCAGGTGTGCAAGCTCCAAGCCGACGCCGACACCGCGCGCGAGTACCGCGGCGTGGTGGACCGCGTCATGCCCATCGCCGACGACACCAAGAACGTGGTGAAGGTGCGGGTCCGCGTGTACCTCCCGACCGGCGAGGAGCCGGGCGCGTTCCTCAAGCCGAAGATGTCGATCACCGCGACCGTGTACGAGCGCGCCTTCGCCCTCGACCCCAAGGGCGACATGCTCTGGGGCGACGAGAACGAGCGCAAGGGCGACTGGGAAAAGGGCTGGGGGAAGAAGAAGTGACCGCGCGAGCTGTCTGAGTCTCGTTTGGGATCGTTGTAGCGGGTCGGGTTTGCCCCTCTCCCGCAAGGGGAGAGGGGCAAGGCCACGGCACTAAGGCGCGGCACGGTGCGTTTCGGTCGCGCGAGCCTCGTAGGGGAATCGAATGTCTGGCGCTCTCGTTCAGGTCCGCGGGCTGCACAAGTCGTTCACCCGCGGCACGGAACCGATTCACGTGCTCCGCGACCTCACGCTCGACGTGGGGTATGGCGAGTTTCTCGCGCTCATGGGACCAAGCGGTAGCGGCAAAACGACACTCCTGAACCTCATCGCCGGCCTCGACCAGCCCACGCAGGGCAGCATTACCGTGGGAGAGAACGTCATCTCGGAGATGTCGGAGAGCGAACTGGCGCGCTGGCGCACGCGCCACGTCGGGTTCATCTTCCAGTTCTACTACCTGCTCCCGGTGCTCACGGCCTACGAGAACGTCGAACTGCCGCTGCTGCTGCTGCCGCTCACGAAGGAGCAGCGCCGCAAACAGGTGGAAACGGCCCTCGATCTGGTCGGACTGACGGACCGCATGACACACCGGCCGGGGCAACTGTCCGGCGGGCAGCAGCAGCGCGTCGGCATCGCGCGGGCGATGGTCACGGACCCGGAACTGATCGTGGCCGACGAGCCGACCGGCGACCTCGACACCAAGAGCGCCGACGCGATTCTGGGGCTGATGGAGGTCCTACGCGCGAAGCTGAACAAGACGATCATTATGGTGACGCACGACCCGAAGGCCGCGGCCCGCGCACAGCGCACCCTCCACCTCGAAAAGGGGCAACTGGTGCTGGACACGGCCCTCGCCGTGGGCGCGCGGGGGGCGTAAGTCCCTGATGCTTCGCGTGAGTGGTTGCGTCGTCGAACTATCAGGGGGCTTGCGCCCCCCGCTCGCCAGCAAGGAAACCACGTATGTTCGGAATGCCGCCGGAAATGGGCATGTCGGGGGCCTTCGATACGTCGATGCTGCAGCTCACCGGCTATCTGTTCGCGGGGCTGGTCGGGCTGATCTTCGGCGCGATCCTGCTCGGCCTGTTCACGCTCCCGGCGTTCTTCCTGATCCTGTGGGGGGCCGACAAGGTCACGAGTGCCGCCGCCGCCGCGACCGGGTGGTTCCCGCTCAAGGTGGTGCTCATCATGTTCCGCGGGCTGCGGCGAAGCCCGTTGCGCACCTCCCTCACATACCTCGCCATCTTCGTGCTGACGCTGGTGCTGTGCCTGATCTACGCGGTGCTGTACATGATCGGGAACGCGACCAGCGAGAAGGAAGCGAACTTCAAGGCCATCGTCACCCACAAGACCGCAATCCCCAGTCAGATGCCGGCCGGGTACTACGACGACTTCAAGCGCGCGTGCCTCGAATCCAAGGAGATGGAGGGCATGCGCCCGGTCAGGGGCGACAAGGACATCATGAGTTGGTCGTTCGTGCTCGGCACCACCGACAAGGTGAACCAGCGCAAGGACACGATGGTGTTCCTGTTCGCACTCGAGCCGGACAAGGTACTGACGATGATGGACGGCCTCGACGACCTGACCGGCGACGAACTGGACCTGCTCAAGCGCGGCTGCGACGCGATGAAGGTCAACGACCGCGCCATCGTCATGAGCAAGAGCCGGCTGAAGCTGCTCAACAAGCGCGTCGGCGACCGGATCAAGATGCACGGCCTGAACTACCAGAACATCCTGTTCGAGTTCACGATCATCGGCGAACTGCCCGAAGGCAAGTACGAGGGCGTCTCGTTCATGAACAAGGACTATCTCATCAAGCAGTTGGAGGCGTACCCGCGCGACAAGGAGAACAACCCCAAGGGCGAGGCCCACCCGATGCTCGAAAAGTGCATCAACCTGATCTGGGTGAAGCTCCCCGACAAGCGCGCGTTCGAGACTCTGAGCGGGCTGGTGAACAGCGGCAAGTTCGGCCGAGTGCCGATCAAACTGGAGACCGCGTCCAGCGGCATCGGGACGTGGCTCGGCGCGTTCAAGGACATCTTCTGGGGCATCAAGTACATCCTCGTGCCGGCGATGATCGGCATCATGAGCCTCGTCGTCGCCAACGCACTGAGCATCTCCGTGCGCGAGCGCCGCACCGAAATGGCCGTGCTGAAGGTGCTGGGGTTCCAGCCGCGGCACGTCCTGTTGCTGGTGCTGGGCGAGGCGCTGCTGGTGGGCGTGCTCGGCGGTGGCATGAGCGCGATCTTGGCCTACGGGATGCTCGGCAGCTTCAAGTTCCAGATCATGTTCTTCGGCGCGTTCTTCGTGCCGATCAACGCCCTCATCTACGGCCCGCTGCTCGGCGCGGCCGTGTCCTTCGCCGGCAGCATCATGCCCGCGCTCTCCGCGAAGGACGTGAAGGTCGCCGAGGTGTTCGCAAAGGTGGCGTAGGTTCGAGTAGGTGCCGCCTGCCGGGCGGCACACTTGGCAGCGCGGTGTCCTTCGCGCGAAGGTAGATGAGTTCAGCAGCCGTGCCGCCCGGCAGGCGGCACCTACGAAGAGATGTGTGATGCCCGAAGCCGAAGGCCCGACCCTAGTTGCCCGCGCGAAGAAGGTCGCGTTGGGGTTCGCGCGCACCGTGAGCCGGCTGGTCGGCACGCTGTTCGTCATCGGGTTCTCACTGCTGCCCCTGTCGGCGCTGTTGGTCGCGCTGCCGGCGGTGTCGCCGACCGAGGCCGTGCTGACCGACACCGTGAAGCCGGCGCGGGCGCGGTGGCGGCGCGCGGCCCGGCGGCTGCTGGCCGCGGGCGGCGGCGCGGTCGTGCTGGTCGCGCTCATGGCGTTCGCCGTCGAGGTGGCCGCGCGGCTCCCGCTCCCGGCCGGGGGCCAAATGGCCGCGCTCGCCAAGAAGGTGCTGAGCTATTCGGTCGCCGACTTCCCCGTCGTGTCGTCGTTCGCGTACCCGGAGGACCGCAAGCCCGCCAACCGCGAGCCGCTCAAGGGCGCGCTCGCCCGCCGCGACAGCGCCAGCAAGGAACTGATCGAGCCCGGCCTGAGCGCCGCGCGGCAGGTCGAATTACAGGCGGAAGTGACCGCGGCCAACGCCGAGATCGCGGACTGGGCCGAGAACGGCGGGTACGAGTGGATCGTCGATCCCAAGCTGCGCGCGGCCCGCGCCGCGCGCCCCGCGTCGCCGGGCGACACCCAGCGGTTGCAGTTCGAAGACGAGATCGCGACCCGCGTGTCCGACGTGACTAAGCGCTGGCTCTCGGCCGCGGACCTGATCCAGCAACGGGACACGCTGAAGAAGGCCGCGGCCCGCACGAACCTCGCGGTGGAGGCCAAGCGCGAGGCGCTGAAGAGCCTCGCGGAGACCGAGACGGAAATCGCGGCGCGCACGCCGAACTCGCGCCGGTTGCAGTTGCTCCAGAATCCGGTGCTGGCCCCGGTCCTCGCGGTCCCGCTCTGGACCCTGCTGCCGCCGGCGCTCATCGACCACTGGCCGTTCGTGCTGCTGATCGTGTACGGCACCGACCTCGGCCTGCTGCTGCTCATCGGCAAGGTGCCGCTGGCGTACAACTTCCGCTACCTGTGGGTGCGGCGGCGCGACACCGCGCTCACGGCGGTCGCGTTCACCGTCGTCGTCGCGCTCGTCGTGATCCTGCTCGCGTTCGTGAACGGTATGTACAAGCTGAACGAGACGACCGGCGTGCCCGGCAACGTGCTCGTCATGTCCGAAGGCTCGACGGACGAGCTGTTCAGCAACCTGTCGCGCGGCGGCGAGGTGAACAACGCGGTCACCACCACGGTGTACGCGGACGCTAAGGGGCGGCCCATCGGCCCCGGCGGGAAGGGCGTGAACTTGGCCCGCGTGGTCAAGAACGCGGACGGCTCGCTGACCCGGCTCCCGCCCGGCACCCCGAAGGACCGGCCCGGCACCGAAGCGCTGATGAGCTACGAGGCGTACCTCGTGATGAACCAGCCGGTGGCGACCAAGCCCGGCGAGCCGGCCCGCCGCCGGTTCCTCCAGTTGCGCGCGTTCATCGACGTGCGCCACGGCGCGCTGATCCACACCATCGACCTCGAACCGGGCGGGCGGTGGTTCGAGAACAACTCCGTCGAACCGGGGGAGAAGGCCCCGGACGGCCTCCAGTACCTCCAGTGCTGCGTCGGCGAGGGCGCGGCGGCGACCCTCGGCGAGGACGCCGGCAAGAAGCGGCTCGCGGTCGGCGACACCTTCGAACTGGGCGACCGCTGGTGGAAGGTGATCGGGCTGATGAAGACCCGCGGCACCACCTACGGCTCGGAAATCTGGACCGGGAGCCAGAACCCGGTCGTCGGCGCGGCCGGCAAGGGCGACAAGTACACCACGCTCGTGCTCCGCATGGAGGACGACTCCGACGAGTCCGCGAAGGCGATGGCGTTCTACCTCACCGAGGTGCAGGGCGGCGATCAGGGCGGCGCGAAGCTCAAGGCGTTCGCCGAACCGGACTACTACAAGGAACTCACCAAGACCAACGAGCAGTTCCTCACGGCCATCGTGCTCATGGCGGTCATCATGGCTGTGGGCGGCATCTTCGGGGTGATGAACACGATGTTCGCGTCCATCGCGGCGCGCATCAAGGAAGTGGGCGTGCTCCGCATCCTCGGGTTCAAGCGCTGGCAGATCCTCATCTCGTTCATGATCGAGTCGCTGACCATCGCCTTCGCCGGCGGGGTGCTGGGGTGCCTGATCGGGTCGCTGGCGCACGGGTTCGAAGCCGCGAGCACGCTCAGCGGCGGGCAGGGCGGCGGCAAGAGCGTGACGCTGGCGATGAACGTGGACGTCACGATCCTCGCCACCGGCCTGCTCTTCACGCTGGTGATGGGGCGGCTCGGCGGGCTGGTGCCGGCGCTCTCCGCGATGCGCATGGAGATTCTGGACTCGCTGAAGTAACGAACCGGGCCGCGCGTAACGAACGGGGCCGCGCGCTTGCACTCGCGGTCCCGTTTCGGAACAATAGCTCGGTCCCGCTACCCGTCCCGCCGCGGTGCGCCAATGCCACAAGACGCGACCTGCCCCAGTTGCTCGAACGTGTTCCCGGTCACGGAGGCCCGCGGTCCGTTCACCGTGCCGTGCCCGCGGTGCGAGACCGACCTGACCGTCGAGTTCCAAAAGCTGTCGGTGCCGCACGAAGCGGGCCAGCCGCACTACGACCTGAGCGTGAAGCCCGGCAAGTTGCCCGACGCGGCCCCGACCTCGGCCGGTTCGACCAAGCGCAAGCGCGACGACGACGAGGACGACGACGACGCGGACGCGAAGGCCCGCGCCGGCGGCTCCGGCATCGTGATCCTCAGCGGGCTGCTCGGCCTGTTCTTCGTCCTCGGCGGCCTCGGCCTGACGACGTGGCTCCTGTTCTACGAGATCGACACCGAGAGCGCGTCGAACACGAACTCGAACACGAACACCAACCGCTCGAACAACAGCGGCAACAACAATAAGGGCAACACCGGCGGCAACAACAAGGGCAATACTGGCGGCGGAAACAAGGGCACGAACCCCGGTGGGGGCGGCAACCCGCCCGCGAAGGACTGGTTCGAGTTCAGGCCCGTGACCGGGGCGCTGCCTCAGATCACCGCGCCAACCCTGACGGACGCGGTGTCGAATCTCGATCTGGACGGCAAGGTGGGTCAGACCGCGGTCGGCGGGGGCGGGCGGTACATCGTCATGCACTTCCCGCAAAAGGGGCAACTGAGCCTGTTCGACGTGAACTCCGCCCGGATCACCGCGACCGTTCCGACCGACACCGGCGACATCCAACTGACCGCGGGGCTTACGAAGGTGGTGACGTACGCCAACGGCAGCATCTTCCGCGTGTACCGCCTGCCGGACCTCGCGAAGTTGTACGACACCAGCGCGCCCGGCGGGGTGCGCGGGATCGCGATGGGGTCGAAGACCAACGGCCCGTTCGCGACGGTCGCCACGTTCGGCGACGTGGCCCTGTGGGACGTGGGCGAGAACGGGATCAAGCAGGTCGAACTGTCCGCGGGCAAGCCGGGCGTCCACTGGCACGACCGCTGTCTGCGGGCCGCGCCGGACGGCACCGCGTTCTCCACGCAAGACGGGCTCGCCGACCGCAACAAGACCATCCTGCTGACCGAACAGGGCGGGAAGTGGAGGATCTCGGCGGACACGTTCGCGGCCCCGTTCCCCGGGCACGACGGGAACTTCTACGGTAACGGCGTCGTGATCAACAAGAGCTACCAAGACCAGCGGTTCGGCGGGATCGGGGCCGGGAGCAACACGTGGTTCCTGCCGTCGATCTCGAACCGGGACTACTTCCTCAAGTTGGTTCCGAAGTTGATCGGCACCGGAGCGAAGCAGAAGCGCACGGTCGAGGTGAGCGTCCACCGGGGGCGGGATTCCAACACCCCCGCCGGGAACACGGCCGTGCTGACCGAGCAACCGGAGTTCGACGGGTTCGCGGACCGGTTCCGCACCGAACCCGCCGTCGTCTACGACCAGCACCTGTTCCTCGTCCCCGAAGCGAAAATGCTCGTCACACTCAACAAGGCCCGCGACCGGCTCGTCATTCGGAAGCTGGACCTAAACTGACGGCAGACCAAGAAGAGCGGGGCGCGTGCGCTCGACCAACGGGTCGAGCGCACGCGCCCCGCTCCTTGCGTCGAACTGCTCACTTCACGCGATTGGGGTTCACCACCACGGGCAGGGGCGACGGCTCCGCGGTCGCGGGAACGGCGGGCTTCACCTGCGCGCCCAACTCGAACGGGTCGGGCACGCTCGCCTTGAAGAACCCGGTCACCACCGGCGGCACCTTCGCCGGCTCCGCGACCACCGCGCCGTTGCCGAGTTCACTGGTGGGATCGTCGAACGGGACGCGGTCGCTGGCGGGTCGGCCCAGCGCCGGCGCGGGCGGCGGGAGGTTCACGTCGCGGGCGCGCTCGGTCACGACGGCCGCAACCGGCAGCACCGGCTTCGCGGGCACGCCGTCCGCTCCCGCACCCAGATCAACGGGTATCTTCTCCGCGGGGTTGGTGGGCTTGGGCGCGCCGGCCTTCGGCGGCGGAACCGGCGGCAGCGCGTGGGCCG
>VGZJ01000242.1 GCA_016872595.1 Planctomycetota bacterium | reverse complement strand
CGCCCCGTCGTCACACGGTGATGATGAAGAACGTCGCCGGACTCCACAACCGGATGTACGGGTAACGACCACACAGGATCGTCTGGCCGAAGTGCGACTGAACCAACACCTATTGCGCAACGAGTCTAATTGTCGGGACAGGAATTATTGTCACGGCTGAACCTGTTCGCCGGGACGCGAGAAAGGTCAGGCCGCGCGGCGAGTCGGAAGAGGCTGGTGTTGCTGTTGTGCGGTTCTGGTGCGGGGCGAGCCCAATTGTGGGGCCGCCAACCGAGCGGCCCCTCCTCGCGCCGGTTGACCACCCACTCGCGACTGGCTACAGTCACGCCCTGAGCGAGAGAACACCCCAACCCAGCCGTAGAGGGCTTCGATGGTGGCGGTTTGGTGGAAGTTGTACCCCGTCCGCGGCAACGGATGGGTGCCGCACGTGCGTTCGCCGGCGGACCACCCTGACCCGCGATTCACGGTCGGTGCGCCCGTTCGACTGCGCGGTAAGCCGGCGCTGGTCCGCCAAGTGCTGGCGGTCGAGTGGCACGGGATCCGGCGCGAGTTCTCGTACATCGTCGAGACCACGGCCGCTCCGCCATTCCAACCGTACTGGTTCGCCGCTCAACTCGCCGGCGCGGACCAAGACGCCGAACCCGACGCAACGCCTGACCAAGTTCGCGACGCCGAGTCTGTGCGTTCGTAGTGCGTTGTGGAAACGCTGTCGTGCGAAGTTGAAATCTTGGCGAGCGGCGCGGCGGAAGCCCGCCGGTTGTCTTACGCACGACCGACGGGCTTACGCCGCGCCGCTCGCGGAAACACTTCATTTCAACAGAGCAACGCTGCTGGTGAGTGGCGCGCCACCTGCACAGCGCCAACAGCCAATCGTTCCAACGCTGTTCGCCGCCGGTCACGGGGCCGGGGCCGTGAGGCGGGCGACGGCTTCTTTGGCGGCGCGGGTGGCGGGCGCGTCGGGGTGGCCGGCGGCCATGTCCTTCAGCAGCGCGAGCGCGTCATTGTGCCCGCTGTGGTCCAGAAGCACCACGGCGCGGGTCGCGCGGACCCACGCCGGGCGGCGCACCTCCGACACGCGCGATTCGACGCCGTACACCGTGTTACTGCTGGCCGGCGCGCCCGGCCCGCGGGCCTCGGCCCGGGTCGCGACCAGTTGGTACTGGAACTGCGGTTCCGCGCCCGGCTCGAAGCGCACGCTCAGCTCGCACCCGGCGAACCGCTTCGGGTCCGGGATGTTCGTGAGGACCGCGGCGAGGCGCTGCTTCGCCAGCGGCGTCTTCGCTTCCGCGAGGGCCGTGTCCGGGGCCAGCGCCAGCGCCGGGTCGAGGTAGTTGAGTCGGTCGAACGCCGGCTTCCACACCGCGTCGCTCTCGCTGGCGAGGTCCGCGATCAGCTTTTTGATTTGGTCGCGGTCGGCCTTCAGCGGTTGCAGGTTCGCTTTGAAGAACTCGACCGCGTCGTCCGGGCGCGCGGCGAAGTCGAGCACGGCGCGGGTGGCGTGCGGTTCGTCGAGGGCGAGACGCTCCCACGCGATCTCTTGCCACGTTCGGCGCGGCAGCTTCGGGTCGAGCAACCCGCCGTACTTGTTGCCCTCGTCGAAGGCCGCGGCCGGCGGGCGGGGTTTGCCTCCCGGTTGCGCCCCGGCCCCGCCGCCCCACGCGGCCAACCCCGCGGTGGTGGCGCACAGGGCCACGGCCACCGCGACCCGCACCGCGCCGAACAGCTTCTGCGTGAACATGGCGTGCAGCACCCCGCGGGCGAGTTCGGAAACGGTTCCCGGCGCGCCCGGCCCGGCGACCGGGGCGAGGGCCAGTTCGACGAGGCGCGCCGACACCGGGCGCCCGCCCGCGGCCGCGAGCGCGGCGGCCACCGACGCCGCGAACCCGCGCGCCTTCAGGCGCTCCGCGAGCAGCGCCCGGCCGCGCGCCAGCCGGCTCGCGACCGTGCCCAGCGGCACGCCGAGGCATTCGGCCACGTCCTTCAGCGGGCGGCCCTCGAGTTCGCACAGCACGACCGCGGCCCGGTACTTGTCCGGCAGCTTGGCGAGTTCGGCGTCGATGACCGTGGCTTCTTCGCCCGCGCCGGGGACCGCGGGCCGCGGGTCCGGAACGTCGGGCAACTCGCGCCGCGCGGCGATGCGCTTGGCGTTGAGCGCGCGGGCGTGCGCCGCGGTGCGCACCGCGACCCCGTACAGCCAGTGCCCGACCTTGCCGCGCGGCGACACGGTTTCGGCCTTGCGCACGAGGACCAGCCACACGGCTTGAAAGGCGTCGTCGGCGTCGGGCGTGTCGCCGAGCGCGCGGCGGCACACGCCGAGCACCATCGGGCCGTGGCGGGAGACGAGTTCGGCGAACGCGCCGGCGTCGCGCGCGGTCACGAACCGGCCGAGCAGGTCGGCGTCGGTGCCCGGCGGGGACGCCGCGCGCACGAGAATATCGGGGATCGGCCGGCCGTGCATCCGCGTTCGCCTCCGCCGGTCATTGCCCGCGGCCCGCGGGGATTATCCCGAAATCGGTACAGAATTATGCGGAAGTATTCACCTCCCCTCAAGAGGCTTGCGGGTGGATGTTAACGGGTGTGTAGTGCGTGACGCACAGCGGGCCTAAACTATCGGTCTCTGACCTCCAACGGTCCGGAACCACAGCCCTCGTGCCGACTGAACGAGGGCTGGAGTCGCCCGAACTGGTCCGCGAAATCGTCCGGCGCGGGCGGCACATCGGGGTGGCTACGGTCTCGGCGGTTCGCGGTCGGAGGGTAAACGTTATGCGCATCATCCAGAGCGCCAACCCGCGCCCGCTGAACTTGCTCGCGGTCGGGCCGAACGGCCTCGTCGCCGCGAACGACACAAGCGATGCTGGTGGGCACGTCGAGGTGTGGGACGCCGGCTCCGGCCGGTTGATCGACCCAGCGGTTGACGATCACCAGACCGAGGGCCTCGCGTTCCTACACGACGGCCGGTACCTGTTCGTTGCGCGCGGTCCAGACTCAGTCGCACTCAACCCTCTAACCGGGAAGGACACCGGCCGGGTGTCGCTGGAAGAATCGAACTGGTGGTACCGGCTCGCGGTGGCGGCGGATGGCTCTCACCTGCTCGCGAGCGATTCGCGATTCTCCGTCGGGTTCGTCGGGTACTACGCAATTGAGGGCGAGTGCCGGTTTCGCCACCTCTGGACCTCAGAGCGGGAGGCGCACTTATGGATACAAGCGCTCGCCGTCGCCCCAGACGGCGCGACCGTGGCGCTGGCCGAGCAGGTCGAACCACGCGGGCGACCGAGTCTGCACCTGTCGATCCGCACCGGTTCGACGGGGAAGCAGCGCAACACGGTGCCCATCGATCCAGCAAGTCCGGTGCGGCAGCTCGCGTTCAGCGCGGACGGCGCGAAGTTGCTGGCTCGCACCGACAGCAACGCGGTGCAACTCTTCGACGCGGCGACCGGGGCGGACCTCGGCGCGCTGAAGCACAAGGGGCGACCGTTCGTGACGGGGATCGCGGTTCACCCGCGCGGGCCGGTGGCGTGCGCGCGCACCGACGGCACGGTGACGATGTGGGACGCCGAGACGCGCGAGCAACGGCGCGTGCTCGACTGGAAGGCCGGGCGACTGGTGTCGGTGGCGTTCGCGCCGGACGGCGCGCTGGCGGCGG
The DNA here is from genome assembly GCA_016872595.1 of Planctomycetota bacterium. Taxonomy (GTDB): domain Bacteria; phylum Planctomycetota; class Planctomycetia; order Gemmatales; family Gemmataceae; genus Gemmata. The sequence goes on along the minus strand of VGZJ01000242.1, from coordinate 6,325 downwards.
CCGGCACCGAAGACGGTAAAGTGATCGTGTGGGACGTGGACGAGTGAGGGCCGGGAATGCTCGTGCTGGACGTGGGACGAAGGGCGCGGGTCGGGGCGCTGGCGTTCGCGCCGGACGGGCGCGCGCTGGCCGCGGCCACCGACGCCGGGCTGTTCCTGTGGCGCGCGATTGCCGACGGCGCGCGGGCCGAAGCGCTGGCGGCGCACGACTTCAACGACGTGCGGTTCGCGCCCGACGGGCGCTGGCTGTTCGGCGGCACGCTCGGGCTCGTGTGGCGCTACGACACCGAGACCGGGGCGAGCGCGCCCACGAACCCGTGGGGCGGGTACCACACGCGGTTCGACCTGTCGCCGGCGGGCGCGGCCCTCGTGTACTCGCAGCACCTGTTCGGCCCCGGCGGGACGCGGTGCCGGATCGCGCTCGCGCCCGCCGCCGACCTGACCGTGACCGGGCGGCGCTGGGAGCGCGAGGTGCCGCCGAGCTACGCGCACGGCCCGCTGTTCCTACCCGACGGCGCGCGGTTCTGCCGCGTCGAGGGCGGGTGGGCCGCGGAGCGCCGCCGGCACGAGTACACCCTCGTGACCTACGTCACCGCGACCGGCGAGGTCGTGCGCCGCTCGCAGGTGTTCGAGGACGTGGGCGGTTCGTCCGTGCTCTCGACCGACGGCCAGTGGCTCGCCTCGCGCGACCTCAACAGCCTGTACGTGTGGGGGTTCGACACGACGGCGCGCGCGGTGCGGGTCCGCAACGACAACCGCCGGCACTTCACCGGGATCGCGTTCCACCCGACCGGGCGCTACCTCGCGGCGACCAGTAACGACCGCACCGTGAAACTGTACGACGTGAGCGCGTGGACCGAGGCCCGCGCGTTCACGTGGGAACTGGGGCGCATGCGGAGCGTGGCGTTCTCCGCGGACGGCACGCTCGCCGCGGCCGGCAGCGACAAGGGCCGCGTGGTCGTGTGGGACGTGGACCTGTGAGGGCGTCAGAAGGGCGCGTCTTCGGCGTCGCCGAAGAGGGTCGGGCCGCTGATCTGCGGCTTCAGCTTCGGCTTGCGGCGCGGCGCTTCGGGCGGCAGCGTCACCTTGCCGGTTGTGGGCGGCGCGGCGCTCACGGGCAATTCGTGCTGTTTTTCCAGCGATTCCAGAACCGCGGTGGCGCGGGCCAGCACCGTTTCCGGCACGCCGGCGAGCCGCGCGACGTGGATGCCGTAGCTGCGCTCCGCGCTGCCCGGCGCGATCTTGTGGAGGAAGACGATTTCCGTGTCCAGCTCGCGCACGAGCACGTTGTAGTTCCGCAACCGCGGGAGCGCGGCCGAGAGCTGCGCGAGTTCGTGGTAGTGCGTGGCGAACAGCGCCCGGCACCCCATGCCGTGCAGGTGCTCGGTCATGGCCCACGCCAGCGACACGCCGTCGTAGGTGCTCGTGCCGCGGCCGATCTCGTCGAGGATCACGAGGCTGCGCGGGGTCGCGTTGTTCAGGATGTTCGCGGCCTCGGTCATCTCCACCATGAAGGTCGATTGCCCGCGGCTCAGTTCGTCGCTCGCGCCGACGCGGGTGAAGATGCGGTCCGTGAGGCCCACGGTCGCGCTCTTCGCGGGCACGAAGCTGCCGACGTGCGCCATCAGCGAGATGAGCGCGACTTGGCGCAGGAACGTGGACTTGCCGGCCATGTTCGGCCCGGTCACGAGCCAGAACGTGCCGGTGTCCGGGCCGAAGGTCGCGTCGTTTGGGACGAACGTGCCCGGCGGCAGAATCTGGTCGAGGACCGGGTGCCGGCCGTCCCTGATGTCGAGGACAGGTTCTTCGACCAGCACCGGGCGCACGTAGTTCCGCGCCGCGGCCAGTTCCGCGAGCGCGGCGAGCAGGTCGAGGGCCGCGAGTACGTCGGCCGTGTTCAGCAGCCGCGGTGTTTGCGCCGCGACCTGATCGCGCAGCGCGAGGAACAGTTGGAGCTCGAGCGCGCGGCTCTTGTCCTGCGCCGTGACCACCTTCTCCTCGTACTCGCGCAGCGCCGGCGTGTAGTACCGCTTGGCGTTCTTCAGCGTCTTCTGGTGCTTGTACTCGGCGGGCGTCTTGGTCTCGTTGGCGTTGGTGATTTCGAGGTAGTAGCCGTCGATCTCGTTGTAGCCCACCTTCAGACTGGCGATGCCGGTGCGGGTGATCTCCTGCGCCTGATAGCGGGCGATCCAGTTCTTCCCGTCCGTGGCGAGCGCGCGTAACTCGTCGAGTTCCGCGCTGTAGCCGGGCCGGATAACACCGCCCTCCTTCGCGATGTGCGGCGGGTCGTCCTCAATCGCCTTGTCGAGCGCCTCGCGAATGTCCGGGCACAGTTCGAGCCGCTTCTCCAAATCTTGCAGCAGCGGCGAGCGGCGGCCGGTGAGCTTGGCCTTCACCGCGGGCAGCTTGCGGAGCGTGCGGGCGATGGCGCTCAGGTCGCGCGGCCCGGCTTTCGCGGTGGAGACGCGCGTCGTCAGGCGCTGGATGTCGGCGCAGCTTTCGAGGTGCTCGCGCACGGCCCGGCGCAGCGCGTGGTCCCGCAGTAGTTCTTCGACCGCGTCGAGCCGGGCGTTGATCGCGACGGCGTCGGTGAGCGGCGCGAGTACGCTGTCGTGCAACAACCGCGAGCCCATCGGCGTCACCGTGCGGTCGAGCACCGAGAGCAACGAGCCGTCGCGCTGGTTGTCGCGCAGGGTGCGTGTGAGTTCGAGGCTGCGCCGCGTCACCTCGTCGAGCGTGAGGAGCGTGTCGGCGCGGTGGGGGCGCAGCCGGCGGATGTGCTGCAAGCTGGCCTTCAGCGTTTCCTGAAGGTAGATGATGACCGCGCCGGCCGCGACCAGACACGGCTGATCGTCGGTGAACCCGAACCCGGTCAGCGTCCCGACCGCGAAGTGCGTCTTCAGCGCCGCCAGCGCGGTAGACGGGTCGAACGTCCAGTCCGGGCGCGCGACGCGGCTCTTCGGCAGGTGCGCGCCCGCCGCTTGGCTCACGAAGTTCGTTAAACCGTCCGCGAACAGGCACTCGCTCGCGCCGAGGCGCGACAGCTCGTCCTGAAGGCGCGGCGCGAGTACGTCGGTGGCCGCGAAGGTGCCCGTCGAGAGATCGACCCACGCGAGGCCGAAGGTGCCGGGCTTGCCGGTCGCGATCGCGACGAGGTGGTTCGGCGCGCGGGGGTCGAGCAGCACGTCGTCGGTCACGGTGCCGGGCGTGACGATCCGGTTCACCTCGCGGTGGATGATCTTCTTCTTCGGGTCCGGTTCCTCCATCTGCTCGCACACCGCGACGCGGTGCCCGGCGCGGAGCAAGATGCCGAGGTAGTGTTCGAGCTTGTGGACCGGCACGCCGGCCATTGGGATGGTGCCGTCGCGCTTGGTTAGGGTGATGCCGAGGACGCGCGAGCCCATTTCGGCGTCGTCCTCGAACAGTTCGTAGAAGTCGCCGTTGCGGAACAGAACGATCATGCCGGGGTGCGCGGCCTTCGCGTCGTGGTACTGCTGCATCATGCGGGACATCGGCACACCGTCGTTCGGGTCGCGGGATCACGCTCCGAGTTTATCGGCTTGATACCGGGAAGGGAATGAACGAAGACGGCCACGGGAGGCGGCCGATGGCGAAACCGTACGACGCGAGCCTGAACGACCTGATCGGCGTGCGCCCGGACGAGTGGGCCGCACACTTCGCCGCGCTCGCGGGCATCGGCCGGGGCCGGCCGAGGTACTCGACACCGACCTCACGACGACCGTGCAGGCCGACCGCGTGTTCCGCGTTGGCGGCGCGGTGCCCGCGGTGTTACATTTGGAATTCGAATCCAGCTCGCGACTGGGCATCCCGCGCGAGTTGCTCCGGTACAATACCCTCATCGACCATCAGTGTGAATTGCCCGTCGAAACGGTACTCATCCTACTGCGGCCGAAGGCGCGGGCGACCGACCACACCGGGGTGTACGTGCGCCGTGGCTCCGCGGGAAACCCGATCACGGAGTTCCGGTATCACGTGGAACGGGTGTGGGAGCGCCCCGCGGCCCACTGGCTCGGGGCCGGAATCGGGCTGGCCCCGCTCGCGCTACTGACCGACGAGTCCGTCGCCGATCTCGACGGGGCAACTGAGCGCTTCCAGAAACGGGTTTCCGAGCCGGGCGTCGATCCGGCCGTTCGGCGAAGTGTCGTGGGTTCGGCCTACATTCTGTGCGGTTTGCGTTACCAAGACGCGCAGATTACCAAAGCGTTCGAGAGGTTCAGCATGACACTCGAAGATTCGACGACCTACCAAGCGCTTATTGCGAAGGGCCGGCTCCTTGGCAAGGCCGAGGGCGTCGCGCAGGGGTTGGCACAGGGCCAACTCCTGTCGCTCCGGGCGACAGTACGCCGGATCGGGGCCAAGCGGTTCGGCGAACCGCCGACGGAGGTGGTGGCCGCGCTGGACGGGATCGCGGACTTGGCGCGCCTCGAACGGCTCACGGACCGCGTTCTGGACGCGACCGGCTGGGACGATCTGTTGAACGGGGTATGAGGCTACTGGGCGGCCTCGCGGACCTTCGCCATCGTCACGACGTTGCCGCGGCCGTGGTACTCGACCTCGGTCATGAACCCGCGCATCAGCAACAGCCCGCGCCCGCACGGGCGCTCGAGGTTCTCGATGGCGGTCGGGTCCGGCACGTCTTCCGGGTTGAACCCCGCGCCCTCGTCCGTAATGCGGATGTCGAACCGCTCCGGGGTCACGTTGAACACCACGAACACCTGCTTCTCGGGGTCCAGTTGGTTCCCGTGCTTGATGGCGTTCACCAGCGCCTCTTCGAGCGCGAGCTTGATGGCGAACGTGTCGGTGTCGGTGTAGCCGTGGAGGTGGAGGGCGTCGGCGATGAGTTCCTGCACCCGCCGGGCCTCGGCGAGGTTGCTGGGGATTGTCAGTTCGGTGGCCATCTGCGCGACGCCCATATGTATCGGCCGCGGGAGGTCGGACAGGAGCGAACGGGAAACGCACGCGACGGGGCCGGCGCGGGGCGAGCGAACCGCGCCGGCCGCGGCGACTCAACTGAACGACTGCAAGCCGGCCTGCTCGTCCGTCGTGATCGACAGGATCTTGTCCAGCTTCGTGATCTTGAACACGTCCAGAATGTCCTTGGCGATCTTGCACAGGACGAGCTTGCCCTGAACCGCTTGGAGCTTGCGGTGCAGGGTGATGAGTTTACCGAGCGCGGCGCTGGACATGAACTCCACGTTGCCGAAGTTCAGCAGCACCTTGCGCCGGCCCAGTTCGTCCACGAGCCGGAACAGGTCGTCGCCGATCATCTGGATGTTCTGCTCGTCGAGGATCTTCTTGTCGACGAAGTTGACGACGGCGATGTCCCCGATGTCTTCGACCTCGAGCCGGCGGCGGCGGGGCCCATTGTTCGCCATGGCACACCTGAGCGGGAAATGTGCGCGCGGGCCGTCGGAACGTAGCGGCACGCGAAACACACGGAATACCCGAAATCATTCTGGGTTCGGGGCACGCTGTCAAGTGGCGCGCCCCATTTTACCCCGGCCCGTCACGCCCCGCCCGCCTCGACGCGGGCCGCCCGCACCAGTTCCGCGGCCAACGAATCGGCCGCCGGGCGCGTGCTGTTCGCCGGGTTCAGGCAGAACAAATCCCACTGCTCGCCCTCGTAGCCCCACTGCCGCACGAACCACTCCCCGTCCTCTTTCTCCAACGGGAACAGCGCGCACTGGGTCGGCTTGTACCGGTACGATTCGCCGTCCTCGGTGCCGACCGTGTGCAGCACGCACCCGGCGTTGAAGAACACGCACGCCCCGCCGGTCACGCGCACCATCGGCTGCCCCAGCTTCGTGCGGGCGCTCACGAACCCGTCGGCCTCCACCGCGGCGCGGGCCTCCGGGCGCATCAACGGGAGCGCGCGCGGCAGCACGCCTTCGATCACCGCGCGCTCCTCCGGGGTGACGCTGGGCCGCCCGTTGCGGCAGCACGGGCCGTCGCACCCGCGCCCGAAGGAGCAATCGAAGGTGGCCGTGTCGAGGTTCACGACCGCGAGCGAAACCTTGGCTGTGGGGCGCGAGCGCGGCGGCATGTGTGGTTCGGGGCACGGGCGGGAGAGGAAGCGGTGTCCTGTGAACATAGCACCGCGGCCCCGTCCGGCGACCGCGATTCCCCCGCGTTCACGCGCTCCGAACCGGCGCGCACGGAACGACCGGCAAAGGCTTACAATAGACTCGTTGCGCAATAGCGATCGATGGCCTATTCATAGGGTTATGACGAATTACGAGAAATTGCGTCGGAAGCCGTTGTTGTTCCGCATGTTCACGGGGCTCTCGGCCGACGAGTTCGACAAG
>VGZJ01000241.1 GCA_016872595.1 Planctomycetota bacterium | reverse complement strand
GAACATGCGGAACAACAACGGCTTCCGACGCAATTTCTCGTAATTCGTCATAACCCTATGAATAGGCCATCGATCGCTATTGCGCAACGAGTCTAATACGGTTAAGCGGCTGGTGGCGATGGGGTTGGATGTAAACGTAACCAAGTATCCGGGGTATCCAGAGTATCCAGAAGGCCCGCTCTGGAACGCAGTTTCCGCAGGCTCGGCTGAGCTTGTTCAGTGGCTCCTCGAACAGGGTGCCAAGTCGAACGCCTTGATCCCATCGACCGGAGAAGTGCGCAACCTTCCTCTTGTCCAATCCGTGGAGGACAACCGCCTCGATATCGTCCGGCTCTTGGTGCAGTACGGGGCCGACGTGAACGTGCATTTCGCCGACCAAGCGCCACTCTCGGTCGCCGAAGCCTGCGGGCACACCGAGATGGCCGAGTTCCTGCGCTCGAAGGGCGCGCTGACGCTCAAAGAGATCAAGGCCCAGGCGAAGTCAAAGGGCAAACGCAAGAAGTAAGGGAGCCAGCGAGCGGCGCGGCGTCAGCCCGCCGGTAGCTACACAACTGAGAAACGTCCAACGTACTTGAGTTGTTCAGCTACCGGCGGGCTGACGCCGCGCCGCTCGCTTGCTGGTAAATCTCTTAAGTTTTTCAGTTGGGAAGCTGATTCGGGGGGCTCCCATGACGTGGCTGTTGACGTGGACGACGTACGGCACGCGGCTACCGGGCGACGCGCGGGGCTTCGTCAGTGGGTTGCGCACCGACGACGGCGAGGTCGTCGTCCATAACGTCTCAGGTACTCCGGTCGATGCCGACGTGCCGCTCCTTCGCCGGTACGCCGAGTCGGTCCTGACCCAATCGCCGGTGTGGTTCACGGCAGAACAAGCAACAACGGTTGCCGAGCAGTTCCGAGAAACCGCCGCATACCGCAATTGGCGGCTACTCGCGCTCGCGGTGATGTCGAATCACGTTCACCTTGTCGTCGAGGTGTCCGACAACGTCAGCGCGTCCAAGCTGCAAACCGACTTCAAGGCCTACACAACGCGCCGCTTAAACGGCGCGTTCGCCCCTCACTCGAAACAGAAGTGGTGGACGGAGCGCGGCTCGACCCGCGTGCTGCGCAAGCCCGGCGCGGTGGACGCGGCCATTGCGTATGTCTTGAATCAGCAATCGCCGCTTGTGATCTGGCAAGCGAGCGGCGCGGGCTAGCGAGCGGCGCGGCGTAAGCCCGCCGGTAGCTGAACAACTCAAGTACGCGAACGTGAATCGTGGGGCATCGCACCGGCGGGCTTACGCCGCGCCGCTCGCTGGCTTTCTGACTTATGGGAGATCTACCGTGCTTCGTCTCGTTCTCGTGTGCGTCGCGCTCGCCTTTGGCTCGCAGCTCAGTGCCGCGGAGAAGCAGCCCAACGTCGTGCTCATCGTGATCGACGACTTGGGCCAGCGCGATTTGGGGTGCTACGGCAGCACGTTCTACAAGACGCCGAACATCGACAAGATGGCGAAGGACGGCATCCGCTACACCGACTTCTACGCCGCGTGCCCGGTGTGCTCGCCCACGCGGGCCAGCATCCTGACGGGCCGCTACCCGCAGCGCATGAACATCACCGACTGGATCCCGGGCCGCAAGGACTTGCCCGACCAGCGGCTCAAGCGGCCCGCGATCAACAACGAACTGCCGCTGAACGAAGTCACCATTGCCGAAGCGCTCAAGCAGCGCGGCTACACCACGGCCCTCATCGGCAAGTGGCACCTCGGCGGCAAAGGCTTCGAGCCGGAGAAACAGGGCTTCGACGTGAACATCGCCGGCGACCAGACCGGCACGCCGCGGAGCTACTTCGCGCCGTTCGAGAACAAACAGGGCAAGATGCCCGGCCTCGAGAAAGCGCCCGACGGCGAGTACCTGACCGACCGGCTCGCCGCGGAAGCGGAGAAGTTCATCGAGAACAACAAGGCCAAGCCGTTCTTCCTGTACCTGCCGCACTACGGCGTTCACACCCCGCTGCGCGCGCCGCAGGCGCTCATCGACAAGTACAAGGTGACGCCGACGCACGGCAAGCAGAGCAACCCGACCTACGCCGCGATGGTCGAGAGCATGGACGCGGCCGTTGGGCGCGTGCTCAAGAAGCTGGACGACTTGAAGCTGAGCGAGAACACGCTGGTCATCTTCACCAGCGACAACGGCGGCCTCGCGACGCTCGAAGGGATGCCGTTCGCGCCGACGATCAACGCGCCCCTGCGCGAGGGCAAGGGCTACCTGTACGAGGGCGGCGTGCGCGTGCCGTGCGTGATGAAGTGGCCCGCGGTCATCAAGCCCGGCCTCGTCGCCAATGACGTGTCCAACAGTAACGACCTGTTCGACACGATCCTCGACGCGAGCGCGCGCGGCGCGACCGAGCAACCGGACGAACCCAACCGCCCGAAGCGCGACGGCTGGTCGATCAAGCCGACCTTCACCGGCGACAAGATGAAGACGCGGCCGATCTTCTGGCACTACCCGCACTACGCCAATCAGGGCTCGCGGCCCGGAGGCGCGGTTCGCCTCGGTGACTACAAGCTGATCGAGTATTACGAGGACGGCCGCCGCGAGCTGTTCAATGTGAAGGCCGACATTTCCGAGAGCCGCAACCTCGCGGCCGAGAAGCCGGACGTGGTGAAGGAACTGGCGGCGGAACTGGACAAGTGGCGCAAGGACGTGGGCGCGAAGATGCCGACCGCGAACCCCGACTACAAGCCGAACCCGCCGAACAAGGACGGCGTCATCACGCTCCCCGCGCGCACCGCGATGGTGTACGGCACGATGCTCCGTTACGAGCCGCTGCCGCACAAGAACACCCTCGGCTTCTGGGTGAACAAAAGCGACTACGCGACGTTCGACTTCACAGTGGAGAAGGAGGGTACCTACTCCGTCGAGGTGCTGCAAGGCTGCGGCAAGGGCAGCGGCGGCGCGAAGGTGGTGATGATGGTGGGGCAACCGGGCGGCCCGCCGGGGGGCGTCGAGGTCGACTTCCTCGTGAAGGACACCGGGGGGTTCCAAGCGTTCGAGGCCCGCGACGTGGGCAAACTCAAGATCGAGAAGGCCGGGCGCTACGTCCTGTACGTCCAAGCGGAGACGAAGCCCGGCGTCGCGGTCATGGACCTGCGGCAGATCGTACTGAAGCCGACGAAGTAGCGCGCGCCGCGCCGGGGCGCGCGACGTCCGTCGCGAGCGCGCGTAGCTCGGCCACGATCTCGCGGCGCAGGTACGATTCCATCGCCTCCAGCGCCCGCGCCGCGGTCATGCCGTCGATGACGCGGTGGTCGAAGTGCAGGCGCACGTCGAGCGCGCCGTCCGCGCCGATCACGCCGGTGTTGAGCGACACCGCGACCGGGCCGATCAGGTTCAGCGCGGTCGCGCCGCTCGCCCCGGTCAGACTGACCCCGAAGGTGCCGAAGTTCCGCACCTTGATCTTGCCGGACCACGACCCCGCGTAGGCCCACAGCGCGCGGCGCAGCGGCAGCGGGAGCCGCGCGTACCGCACCTGCCGGCGGAACGGCCGCACCTCGTCGACGGGCTTCGTCTTCCAGTCGTCGAGGGTCGCGGCCATTTCCGCCAGCGGTAGCGTGTCGGGGGCTTTGAGGAACCCGAAGAAGACGGCGGGTTCGCCGCGGTACTCGCGCTCGACGGCGACCGAGGCGACGCTCTGGTCCGCTTCCCACAGGTGGGGCCACGGGGCCGGCAGGTACGCGCGGCGCAACTCCGGGCGCGCCGCGGCCACCGCCGCGTAAGCCTTTGCCAGTAGCAACACCCACGCCGGGGCGCGCGGCACCGCGGCGCGCGCCGCGGCCACGTCCGTAAGGGTCATGCGGCGCTCGAAGGTGACGATCGGCGCGTGCCGCGACGCGCGCAGCAGGTCGCCCACCATGCGCCGCGGCACCGACAGCGCCACCCGCCGACCGGAAACGGACATCGCGCGTTCCCCCGCCTCGTTCCCGCGAACTTTCGTGCGCGCCGTGCCCTCTTCTGTAGCCGGCCTCTGTGAGGCCGGAGCTATCCGCGCAATTCAGCTACCGCGCGCGCCGCAAACCGGACCGCGCGGTTCACCCCGGCATCACTGAGGCCGGCTACAGAAGGCCGCGGCGAATCGGGCGAAGGGCGCGCGCCGCGGGCGCATAGTGTAGTATGACGCGCGCCACCTTGTCACCACCGACCGGACCCATGCCCACCCCCGACGACGCACTCGCCCCGCTCCGCGAAGCGCTCGGCGTTTCGCCCACGAACGTCCCGCTGCGGCTCCACATCGCCGACGCGCTGATCGCGGCGGCGCGCACCGACGAGGCCGAAACGCTCCTCAAGGACGGGCTGACGCGCACGCCCAACGACGGCGGCCAGTACGACGACCTCGCCAAGTACCTCAAGTTGCGCTGAGGGCACACGATCTCACCACAAAGGCACCAAGATCGCACAAAGTCACACAGAGAAGGCAGAAAGAGAGTTTGAGACGCGTTCTTTCCGCTCTCTGCCTTCCCTGTGTTCCTTTGTGTGACCTTTGTGCCTTTGTGGTGAACTCCTCATTCCGCGCGTTTGAACTGTTCGTCCCAGTCGGGCAGTTTGTCGCGCAGTTCGCTCGCGCTGCCGGCGCGCAGGGTGACGTGGCCGACCTTGCGCCCGGGGCGCGACGACTTGCCGTACAGGTGCAGGTGCGCGTACGGGTTCGCCAGCACCGCCGCGGCTGGGGGCACGTCGCCGATGAAGTTGTACATCACCGAGAAGCCGACCGCGTCCGCGCGGCCCAGCGGCAGGCCGCACACGGCGCGGGCGTGGTTCTCGAACTGGCTCGTCAGCGCGCCCTCAATCGTCCAGTGCCCGGAGTTGTGGACCCGCGGGGCCATTTCGTTCGCCAGCAGGCGCGGGCCTTCTTGGAACCACTCGATGGTGAGTACGCCGACGTAGTCCAGTTCCGTCAGCACGCGCGCGGCGAACTCCGCGGCGCGTTCGCTCAGTTCTTCGCCGAGGTCCGGGGCCGGGGCAATCGAGCGGTGCAGGATGCCGCCGATGTGGACGTTCTCGATCAGCGGGTACGTCACGATGCGCCCGTCGCGCCCGCGCGCGGCGATCAGCGACAGTTCGCGGTCGAAGGGGACGAACCCTTCGAGGATGAGCGGTCGCCCACCGAGCTTCTGCCACGCGGCGTCGGAGTCCGCGGGCGTGCGCAGCACCGCTTGGCCCTTGCCGTCGTAGCCGAACCGCCGCGTCTTCAACACCGCGGGCAAACCAATCGAGCTTACAGCGGCGCGGAAGTCGGCTTCGGTTTCGATGGCCGCGAACGGCGGCGTCGGGATGCCGAGCGCCGCGAAGAACTGCTTCTCCGCGAGCCGCTCTTGCGAGACCTCGAGCGCCCTCGGCGGCGGGAACACCGGCACGCGCTCCGCGAGCCACCGGGCCGACTCGACCGGCACGTTCTCGAACTCGAACGTCACCACGTCGGACGCCTTCGCCAGTTCGAAGAGCGCTTGGTGGTTGTCGAAGTCGCCGGCGACGTGCCCGCACACCTGCGCCGCGGAGGACGAAGTGGACGGCTCAAGAACGGTGGACGACACGCCGAGCGGGTAGCCCGCCAGCGCGATCATCCGCCCCAGTTGCCCGCCGCCGAGAATGCCGAGCTTCATGGCAAGTTCCAAGTTCCAAGTTCCAAGTTCCAAGTCAGGTTACTGTTTTCAACTCGGAACTTGGAACTGCTGGAGCTTGGAACTTACGAGGCGCCGCGGGGGTCGGGGTTGTCGAGGACGTTTTGCGTTTGCGCGGCGCGGAAGCCCTTGAGCGCGTCGCGGATGTTCGGCGTCTTGAGGGCGAGGACCGCGGCGGCGAGGAGCGCGGCGTTGATCGCGCCGGCCTTGCCGATGGCGAGCGTGCCGACCGGGATGCCGGCCGGCATCTGCACGATGCTCAGGAGCGAATCGACGCCGCGGAGCACGGCCGATTCGACCGGGACGCCGAACACCGGCAGCACGGTCTTGGCGGCGCACATGCCCGGCAGGTGCGCCGCGCCGCCGGCCCCGGCGATGATGACCTCCAACCCGCGCGGCTCCGCGGCCTCGGCGTAGTCGAACAGCTTGTCCGGCGTGCGGTGGGCCGACACCACTTCGACCTCGAACGGGATGCTGAGCTCTTTGAGCACGTCGGCCGCGTGCTGCATCGTGGCCCAGTCGGAGCGCGACCCCATGATGATGCCGACGCGCGGCCCCACCACGGTCGCGGCGGTGATGTTCGGCGTGGCGCGGTCGTCGGTCATGGCGTGCCCGTGAACGGGGTGACGTGGGGGCGGGCATTGTACCCCCGCGCGCGCCGCGCGGGAAGCGCGAGGCGCGCGCGTTTGACTTCGCGGCCGGTCACGGCTATCCTCGAAGTACCTGCCCACACTCCCCCGCGGAGCCTGTCGCGTGCCCCCTCATCCGAACTCGCGACCTGTCGCCCGCAGAGCCGGGCTTCACGGCCGCTCCATCTGCTCCGGTCCCAACCGTCGTGATGTTCTGCGCTTCGGCTCGGTCGCGGTCGCCGGCGGCCTCGCCCCGCTCACCGTACACAAGGCCCGTGCCGCGAGCGACCACACCACGAACGACCCCGCGGTCATCTTCGTGTGGCTCCCCGGTGGCCCGCCGCACCAAGACACCTTCGACATGAAGCCGGACGCGCCGGTCGAGTACCGCGGCGCGTACAAGCCGATCCAGACCAACGTGCCCGGCATCCAGATTTGCGAGCACATGCCGGCGCTGGCGAAGTGCGCGGACAAGTACGCGCTGATCCGCTCGGTGGCGCACAAGTTCGCGGACCACGGCGGCGGGCACAAGCGGTTCCTGACCGCGCGCGACCCGAAGGAGCCGACCGGGTTCGTCAACGACACGCCGATGGTCGGCTCGATGGCCGCGGAAGTGTGGAAGGGCAAGAAGGCCGGCGTGCCGAATTACGTGAACATCGTGGACGGCGGGCGGCAGCACATCGACGTGTTCAGCTTCGGCTCCGCGTACCTCGGCCCGCAGTCGCACCCGTTCGCGGTGGTCGGCGACCCGTCCGACGCCAAGTTCGAGATGAAGAACCTGTCGCTGCTGCCGGGCACCGAGGACAAGTTGGGCGACCGGCTCGCGCTGCTCAAGAGGTTCGACGGCCCGCTGAACGGCCCCGACCTCGCGGGCCGCGCCGACGGCATGACCGCGGCGCGCGAGCGCGCGCTGAACCTGATCGGCACGGCCACCGCCAAGAACGCCTTCGACCTGACGAAGGAGAGCGCCAAGACCCGCGAGCGGTACGGGGTGCACCGCTACGGCCAGCGCGCGCTCATGGCCCGCCGGCTCGTGGAACACGGCGCATCGTGGGTGACGTGCGTGCTGGAAAACGCCACCCCGCCCGGCGCGCAGATGAAGCAGAACCACTGCTACAACTGGGACTCGCACGCCGTCAACTGCCACATCTTCGACGACACGCAGTACAAGCTCGGGTTCCTCGACCAAGCGATGTCGGCGCTGATCGAAGACCTGTACCTGCGCGGGCTGAACAAGCGGGTGCTGCTCGTGGTGACGGGCGAGTTCGGCCGCACGCCGAAGGTGGAGTACTCGAAGGGCACGCAAACCGGCGTCACGCAGCCGGGCCGCGACCACTGGCCGCAGGCGCAATCGATTCTGGTGAGCGGCGCGTGCAAAACGGGCACGGTTGTCGGCAGCACGACGGCGAAGGCCGAGGTGCCGAAGGACCGCCCGCTGACCCCGAACGACCTGTGGGCGACCGTGTTCGACCACCTGAACATCGACTTCAACGCCACCAACTTCCTCGACGGCACCGGCCGCCCCATGCCGATGCTCCCCTTCGGCGACGTGATCCGCGAACTGGTGTGAGTACGGCCGATGAACCCGCCCACCATTGTCGCGCCACACGACGGCGCAACAGTGGCGGGGGCCGATGAGACGCGCTCTAACCGCGGCTCTACCCGAAGCGTGGGGGGAAATATACGGGTGTTAAGTAAAATGGAAGAAGTGGTTGACAAATTGCCAGCAGTCACCCAGAGTGGTAATGGCGGGCGGATTTCAGGAGTGCGAACGACCCAGTGAAGCGACGGCGGGAGGATCCTACTGAGCCGCCCGCGTCGGAGGTACGCGCCCGCGCGGGCTCAGCCCGACCTACGATCCGTCAACCTCAGAGGAAGTTCTTGGGCGGCCTCTACCACGCGCCGCAGCCCGGAACGGAACCCATCCCCGTCACTCGATGTATGCTTGGGAGATTTCGCACTTCGGAATTGCCTTCTGCAACCGGGCAATCCCCGCCGCCGTCACCCGCTTCTTGTTCAGGTAGATCGTCCGGAGGTTCTTACACAGGGCCAATGTGTCGAGCCCCACATCCGTCAGCGCGGTCTCCTGCACGATAAGTTCCTGAAGTTCCTCAAGGGCTGCCAACTCCTTCAGCCCCGCGTCGGTCACTCGGGTGCCCCGCACGTTCAACTCGCGCAAACTTTTGATGGTGGCCAGCTTTTTCAGCCCGGCGTCCGTCAGCCGAGTGCCCCACAGCGAGAGGGTCTGGAGTTTCTTGAGGCCGACCAACTCTTCCAGCCCCGCATCCGATACGCGCGTCAGGTCGAGCGAGAGCACGCGCAGAGATTTGAACGTGGCGATGTGCTTCATCCCGGCGTCCGTCACCGGCGTGCCGAACAGGTTGATCGCCTCCAAGTCCTCGATGGCCGTAAGGTGCTTCAGTACGTCATCCGTGATCTTGAGACTGCACAGGGTCAGGTCGCGTAGGGACTTGTAGGTCGCCAACTGCTTCATCCCGGCCTCCGTCACTTTCGTGCCGTTGAGATCGAGGGTGCGCAGCGACTTGAGTGCTGCCAACTCTTTGACCCCCGCGTCCGTCACAGCTGTGTGGTCGAGGTGCAGGCTTTCGAGCAGTGAAAGTGGAGCCAGTTCCTTGAGCCCGGAGTCGGTGACCGTGGTGAAGCCGAGTCTGAGACGCCGCAGTTTCGGGAACGCGGCTAAGTGTTTCATCCCCGCATCCGTCACGAATTCCGTCACGCTCGCCGGTCGTGCTAAGCTGTGCAAGTTCACCTCGACGACGGGGCGGCCGGGCTGCTTGTTGTCGCGGACAACGTTCCCGCCTAGGCGGTCCACCCAGGCAATCGCCTTGTCCTCGTCCGCAGCCCGCAGATCGGGTGAAGACGCCAGTACCCCGGCCAACGCCACCAACCAGCCAGATGATATGTTGCGCACCGACGACCTCCGCGAAAGTGGTTGTCGCCCCGACCGTGACTCGCGGACTATAGCGAGCTGTTGCCGCCGCCGAACGTTCCGGATCAGTTGCCCGGGCCGGCTGCAATGACATCAACCCATGCAAAACCGGAATGCCGGCCCGGTCAACTGCATCCGGTGGTTCGGCCTTGAGAATCTACAATGTCATCTTTTCGGGCCCGGCGATGCCCTCACGCATCGCCCAATCTCTTGGTCATCTCTTGATAGCATCCTTCGCAAATCCCATGGGTCACTGGCGGCAGTAAAGGACCATGAAACAGCCGCAACTGAGCAAGGGCCTCCTCCACTTCCGCCCAATTTCCCCCGACAAAAACTTTCTTGCACCAGCCGCAGACGCGCAACAATTCACCCGGCCCAGTTGCGCTGGATTCTGGCAAACCTGTATGCTGCCGGCTCTCTTCCGTGATCGTTCTCGTACGAAATTCAACGGTGCCGTCCTCCCCACGTTGGACGTCCATTTCAAGCAATCGCCGGCACATGGGCGAGTCACAGCGTAAGGTAAACCGAATGAAGCGACCCTCGCGTATCCGCTTTAGCACCTGTCGGTAAAGCTCACGAGTGGTCGAGTCAATAATAGACTCGTTGCGCAATAGCGATCGATGGCCTATTCACCCCTATTTCCCAGATGACCTTCGACTTTCGGCATGGCATGTGCGCCGGAACCCTGGGATTCCCAGCGTTTCTGCCTCTTTCCTGCCGAAATGACCGAGGAACCCAATGGGTGACCGCCG
>VGZJ01000240.1 GCA_016872595.1 Planctomycetota bacterium | reverse complement strand
ACCTTGTCGAACTCGTCGGCCGAGAGCCCCGTGAACATGCGGAACAACAACGGCTTCCGACGCAATTTCTCGTAATTCGTCATAACCCTATGAATAGGCCATCGATCGCTATTGCGCAACGAGTCTATCTTACCCAACAGACGCGCCGGGGCGGTGAAGAGTTCGGGAATCCTTACGCCGCGACCCGAAGGGCCGGCGCGTGCGCGGCCAGAAGGAACTCCGCCGCCCGCGCGCACGCCCCCGGCACCGCCACCCGCGCCCGCAGGGATTCGAGCTTCCCGACGAGCGCCGCGCGGCTCGCGGGGTCGTTCAGCCACTGCAACACTTGCGCGGCGATGGCGTCGGAGTCGTCCCGCGTCGTGGGAAACTCCGGGTACAGCGGCGAGCCCGCCATGAGGTTTACTAGCGACATGTACTTCACTTTCACGAGCCGCCGCAGCAGGAACGACGAGGCGCGCGTGAGCCGGTACACGATGGCCGCGGGCTTGGCCCGGTACATCATCTCCAACCCCACCGACCCGGACACCGCGATACAGGCTTCGGCCAGTTCGATGATCTCCGGCGTGCGGCCGACGTGGACTTCGACCGGCAGACCGGCGGGCACCTGCGCGCGCACGGCGTCGGCGTGGGCGGGGCTGAACGCGGCGACGAGGAACCGCGCGTCCGGGCGCGCCGCATGAACCTTGCGCGCGGCGGCGAGCATCATCCCGGCGTTGGCGGCGATCTCGCCGTTGCGCGACCCCGGCAGTAGCGCGACGCGCGTACCCGCTTGCGCCCGCTGCGCGGCTACGAACACGGCGTCCAGTTGCTGGTGCGCCAGCTCGTCGAAGTACGGGTGACCGACGTAGTGCGACGGGACGTGCCGGGCCGCGAACCACTCGTGTTCGAACGGCATCGCGCTCAGCACCCCCGTAAAGTGCTTCCGCACGGCGCGCACGCGCCACTGTTTCCACGCCCAGATTTGCGGCGGCACAAAGAAGTACGTCGGCACACCGTAGGAGCGAATGCGCTTGGCGAACTCGAGGTGGAAGCCGGGGTAGTCGATGAGGACGACCGCGTCCGGGCGGGTCGTGCGGACGTGGTGTTCGGCGCGGTTGGCGACCGCGAAGAACTTGGGCAGGTTCTGGAGCGCGCGCTTGAAGAGCATCACCGCGAGGTCGGTGAGCGGGTACAAGATGTCGGCCCCGGCGGCCCGCATGAGGGGTCCGCCGAGGGCGGTGATTTCAGCGCCCGGGTTCTGGGCGCGGATCGCGCGAATGAGGTTCGCGCCGTGCAAATCGCCGCTCGGCTCGCCCGCGCTCACGAACAGTTTCATGGGGCTTCCTGCCACGCGCGCCCGTCGGGGGTGACGGGCGCGGCGAAAGCTTACCCCTTCGCGGGCGCGGGCACAACGCCGGACCCGCGGCCGGGCAGGTCGGTCGCCTCGGCCACGCGCCGATAGCCCAGCGCGCGGAGCACTTCCAGCACCTCGCTCCACGTCGGGAACGGGCGACGGTTGTCCCGTTTGTAGCGGTCCATCGCCTTCATGAACTCGGTTTCGTCGTCTGTGTAGTCGCGCTCGCACGTGGTCGGGTCGATGCGCCGGCGGCGCTCGCTGCTCTTCCGCTTGGCCGCGGCGTTCTCGGCGCGGCGACGATCCGTCGCGACGGGAATGTTCCGCTTGCGGCGGTCCGCAAACGACGTGGTGCCGGACCCGGCCTTGCGATCTTCCTGTGCCGCAGCGGTGGCCGCGGGTTGCGTGGCGTTTGTGGGAGTCGTCATGTCTGCGCTGCCTCTCAGCCGGGGTGGGGGAAGGCTGGGAGCCGAGCTGTCACGGCCGACCGTGGCCGGTGCGCGTCCTGCGCGACCTTTCAGGATGAACGGGTACTCTGAACCTACCCGATGAACGGGATGTGTCAACCAGAATTAACACCAGAAGCAGAATACGGACGGATTTCCTGTGGGAACGTATTCCGATTGCCGAACGGCGCGAGCCGGGGCAATTTCTCCGGCGAAGTGTCGTACGCTTCCCGCGACCGCGCACAATCAGGGGGCCAGATCGCCAAAAGAGATCGTGCATTCCTGACCCAGAGCGCCAGTCCGCCCCCCAGAGCGCCACTTTTCCCGAAGTGGCGCTCTGGGTCAAAGGCTTGTTTTTCCAGCGTTTGGAACCCCAGAGCGCCAGACCGCCAACTTTTTTCGTGTCTGGGGGTTTGGCCCTCGGTCCGAGACCGCGCACGGCGAGAGGAGTGCGATCCGAACTTTGGCACTTTGCCTTGTCAGGTTCGGCGTTGATTTCGCGCCGGCAAGAACCTGCGCACGCCAGCGCGAAATCGGGCTCAAACTTGTGGAAAGCCGCGCGACGGTTCGGAAAATCTGATTGGCGCACGATTACCATGACTGGCGCGGGACGAAGCCCCCCGCCCCGAGTGCTGCGCGGCTGCATTCGCGCCTGCGCCTCGAGCATCTGGAGGACCGCGACGTGCCTGCTGTCTGGTACGTTACCAACGGCAACGACTCCGGTTCCGGCTCGCTGCGGGTCGCCTACGAATCCGCTGAAAGCGCCGGCAACGGCCAAGAGATCATCATCGATGAGCCGGTCACGGAGATCGAACTCGACATACCACTCGACTCGGGCGCGATGAACGTCACCATCATCGAGATCACCGGCGAGAACCCCAGCGCCCGTCCCGTCATCAAGGCCTCGATCGCGGGTGCACATCAGTTCCAGAACCACACGGGCAACAACGGCGTCACCATCATCCTCGAGCACCTGAAGTTCGAGGACTTCGGTACCACGGGTAACGGCGGGGCAATCAAGACCGTCGCGCCACTCTACCTCGTGAACTGCGATTTCACCTTCACCGAGGCTGAGGGCGACGGCGGCGCGATCTTCTCCGAGTACAGCATCGACATGGAAGGCTGTGCGTTCACCTTCAACGATGCCGGGGACGACGGGGGGCGCGATCTTCTGCGACCCGGAGAACTCCGCCGCGGGGATCACCATCGAGAACTGCACCTTCAGTAGTAACCGCGCACTCGGCGGCGACGGCGGGGCGATCTTCTTCACGGCTATGGCCGGCATACTCGGCATCTACGGCGACGCCAAGAAGTTCAGCATGAACAACGCGAACGGGCTCGGTGGTGCGATCTTCCAGTTCGGTGGGCCATAGAAGCAATCAGTTCTGGCTCGGCCAGTACGACTAACTCCGGGTTCCAACTCCACACCGACAACAACTCCGGGAACGAACTGTTCCAGACGGAACTGGAAGCGGCTCACATCGACATCGTGGTTAACACGATGACGGGTATCGCGATCTCGCTGAACAGCTTCCTGCCGCCGTCGGCCAGCGGCTACTGGCCCGACATCAACGTCAGCCGCGTCACCAACGCCATCGACAGCAACTGGCCGTTCCAGTAACCGGCCCATCGTTTCGTCGCGCCCCGACCGTCGTCGCCGGTGCGCGTTCCGACCCATTATCTCGCCTCAAGCCGGGAGTCTCCCATGCGACTTCGTTGCCGCCGGGCGTTCACACTCATCAAACAGCTCGTGGTCATCGCCATCATCTCGGTGCTGATCGGGCTGCTCATGCCGGCCGTGCAACAGGCCCGGCGCGCGGCCGCGCGAATCAAGAGCCTGAATAACCTGAAACAACAGGCGCTCGCAGTCCACAACAACCACGACGCAAATGAGAAGTTGCCCCGGAATGTGTTCGCGCACACCGGAACTGCGAGCGGGCCAAACGCTCACCGACTGATCCTACCTTACATCGAGCAGAACGCGCTTGCCTCCAAGCCGACCGCAAGTGTTCATGTCAGCATCTACCTTGATCCACTTGATCCCAGCGTTGAGTCCAATGTAACTGGATCGCCGTGCAGGTATGCGTTCAACGTCCGTGTACTCGGCTCGGCAAGTCCGATACACCCGTACTGGATCGACCATCGAAACAAACCTCAGGTAAATGGCACGATTCTGCCGCCTATACTGGGTATGGCAACCTTGGTAGGCATCACCGACGGGACCAGCACACTGCTGCTCACTCAGCGGCTTTCGCACTGTTACAACGTCACATGACTCTATGGAGAGGGCAGCGGGGCACAGTCGCCCGACGCGGCTCTTTCCGCTCCTGATCTGCTCCCCCAACTCGGTATCGCACCGCGCGAGTGTATCGGCGGGGCCGCGCAAACAACGCAATCCAGTATCCTCGTCGCGCTGTGCGATGGGAGCGTGCGTAGCATCTCCGCGGGCGGCGTACAGGCGACGTGGTTCGCGGCCAGCACGCCCAACGGCGGCGAGGTGCTGGGGAACTGGTAGCGCGGCGGGGCGATTTTCTTTGCACGCGCGCGGCCGGTTCGCGACATGATGGGGGTATGCGAACCGTCGCCGCGATCTGCCTCGAACTCACGCGCCCCGCCGACCGCCGTACCGACGGCGAACTGCTGGCAGCGTTCGTCGCGGGGCCGTGCGACGCGGCGTTCGCGGAACTGGTGCGCCGGCACGGGGCGCTGGTGTGGGGCGCGTGCCGGCGGTTGTTGCCGGACCCGGCCGACGCCGAAGACGCCTTCCAAGCCGCGTTCCTCGTCCTAGTTCGGCGGGCGGCGCGGCTGGCGCGCGGCGCGGCCCTCGGCCCGTGGCTGTACCGCGTCGCCGTGTGGACCGCGCGCAACGTGCGCCGCAAGAACGCCCGTCGCCGCGCGCGGCAGTCCGCCCTGCCCGACCACCTTCCCGCGCCGCCCGCGCCCGACACGACCGTTCGCCTCGACCTCGACGCGGCCCTGCTCGCGCTGCCGGCCCGGTACCGCGACGCGGTCGTGCTGTGCCACCTCGCGGGCCTGTCGCGCGCGGAGGCCGCGGCGCACCTCGGGTGCCCCGAGGGGACACTCTCGGCGCGCCTCAGCCGCGGGCTGGCGAAACTGCGGGCGCGCCTCGGGGCGTTCGATCCGGCGCGCGTGGCGTCGGTCGCGGTGCCGGCGCTGTTGATCGCCACAACCGCCCGCGCCGCCGTGGCCGCGACGGTCGCCGCGGCCACAGTTCCGCCCGCCGTCACTGCCCTCGCCGAAGGAGTGCTTCACATGTTCTGGGTAAAGAAGGCCACGGCCGCGGTGTTCGCGCTGTGCGCCGTGTTCGCGCTCGGTGTCGGCACGGGGTTCGGCACGCGCACCGACCGCGCCGCGGCCGGCGCACAGGAAAAGGCGAGCGAGCCGCAACCGAAGGCCGCGCCGCGCGACTTCGACAAGGAAATCAAGGAACTCGAAACCGCGATGAAGGCGAGCGCGGCCGGGCTTGCGTTCCGTCGTGAGGAGTTGCGTCTCGCGGAGAACCTCGTCGCGAAACTCAACGGGGTCAAGGGGGGCGGACCGGAACACAAACTCGAAGTGCTCCGAGCGGCTCAGGCACTGGAGAAGGCCGCGGCCGATGTCGCCACGGCCGTGGAGCGGTTCCACGCTCAGGCCGAGAAACTCGCGCGGCTGAAGGTCGAGAAGTCGGCGGCCGAGGGAAAACCGGTGGAACCGAAGGACCAAATCGCGGCGCTCGAGAAGCAGATCCTCAAACTCGACCTGATCCACAAACTGCAAGAGGTGACGTTGGTCAAGGAGGAGGCCAAGTTGAAGCACCTGCGGGACATCAACGCGGACGCGAAGGACCAGTCGCTCGCCGCAATCGCCGTCTCAGAGGCCCAGATCGCGCTCCGGGCCACGGTCGCCGAACTCGACGTACTTAACTTGCAACTCGCGTTCCTCAAACGCAAGCGGGACAACAACGGCTACATCGAGCTGACGATCACCGGGACCGCGGGCAAGTTCAGTTACGTGCTGTACGAGGTTCCGCACGACGACGGCAAGGAGCGCGGGACCGTCCGCAAGTTCGGGCCGGTCACGACCACCGACACCGACATGCTGGCGAAGTTGCTGACCCGCGCGAAGGCCGACGCGACCGCGCCGCGCGCGATTCGCGTCATCGCCCAGCCGCAAACTTCACTCGGCGTGGGGCCGCGCGCCGCGCTCAAGGCCTGTGCCACGGCCGGCTACGACACGGTCACATTCACCGGCTACGTCGTCGCGGGCGGGTTCACCCCGGAACTCAAGCCCGACGCGAAGGGCGAAAAGCCGGGCTACATCTGGCACGACGCGAAGGAGCGCAAACCGGCCGAACTCGTGAAGGAGATCGAAGAGGGGATGAAGCGGTTCTGAAGCCGCGAGCGGCTTCGGAGAGCATTCCCCCTTGTCGCCCCAATTCCGGCTCCCATAATCACTGTTCCGGGTCGGCGAGGGTAGCGGGGCGGTTCCCGCGAGAGTAGCAGACACGCGAGGTGACTCATGGCTATTTCCGTCAAACTCAAAGCCTCCCCGCGCGCCAAGAGCGGTTCCGCCGCGGCCACCAAGCTCCGCAAATCGGGCCAAGTACCGGCCATCGTCTACGGCCACAAGCAGGACAACGCCCAAGTGTCCGTGTGCGCCGAGGAACTCGACCGGGCCATCCGCATCCAGCACGCCCGCGTGCTCGACCTCGAAATCAACGGCAAGGCCGAAACGGTCCTGATCCGCGAGGTGCAGTGGGACTACCTCGGCAAGCAGATGATCCACGTGGACTTCGAGCGCAAGGACCGCTCGGAACTCGTGCGCGTCTCGGTGCCGGTCGAACTGCGCAACGCCCCGAAGACGACCGGCGGCGGCGTGCTCGACCAGCCGTTCCACACCCTGCACGTCGAGTGCCCGCTCGGCGACATCCCCGAAGCGATCCGCGTCGACATCACCAACCTGACGCTCGGCAACCCGATCCACGTCAAGGACCTGACGCTGCCGGAAAAAGTCAAGGTGCTGGAGACCCCGGAAGCGGTCGTCGTGCAACTAAAACTGCCGGGCATCGAGCCGGTCGCGACCGCGACCCCGACCGAGCCGGGAACCGGGCCGGAAGTCATCAAGAAGGAGAAGAAGGCCGACGACGAGGAGGCGGGGGACGCCAAGAAGTAACCGAAGTCGTCTGGTATCAGTGGGCAGTAATCAGTTATCGGCGCGAGCCTCTTGTTCGTGTGGTGCCTCTGTCTTGCGGTTCGTGCCTTGTCTGGTAACTGATTACAGGTCACTGATAACTGGTAACTCGAATGAAAGTCATCGTCGGCCTCGGCAACCCCGGCCCGAAGTACGCGGGGACGCGGCACAACGTCGGGTTCGACGTGATCGACTACCTCGCGGCCGGCCCCGGGTGCGGCCCGTTCCGCGAGAAGTTCGAAGCCTTCGTCTCCGAAACGAAAGAAGGGGCCGAGCCGGTTCTGCTGGTCAAGCCGCTGACGTTCATGAACCTGAGCGGGCGCGCGGTGCGGGCGATCTGCGACTTCTACAAAGTCCCGGTCGAAAACGTGCTGGTGATCTGCGACGACTTCAACCTGCCGCTGGGCAAGCTGCGGGTGCGAACGAAGGGCAGCCACGGCGGGCAGAACGGGCTGCGGAACATTCAGGAGCAGTTGGGCACCGACGCCTACACGCGGCTCCGCATCGGGGTCGGCGCGCCGAGTTTCGACGCGGTCGATCACGTGCTGACGAAGTTCAAGCCCGGCGAGCGGGCCGCGGTGGACGACGCCGTCGCCAACGCCGCCCGCGCCGCCCTGCTGTGGGTGCAACAAGGCCCGGAAGCCGCGATGAACAAGTTCAACGCGGGCGAAGAGAAGCCCAAGAAGCAGAAGAAGTCAGAGGACAAAGAACAGAAGGCCGAGGACAAGAAGACGGAAGAGAAGAAGGCGGACTGATTGCCGCAGCCGGCCTCAGTAAGGCCGGAACTACACGAGAGGATCAGCGCCGGCCTCACTGCGGCCGGCTCCAGAAGAGAAGCAGGCCACTCCCCGCTCACCGTCTGCGCGGGGTCGGGAGGCGCAAGCCCACCGAGCCACAGTGACCCCCGCGCCGGCCGACCGCCGCCGCGGACAACCACGAGGAACGCAATGCCGGTCAAGCTGTACGAAACGCTGTTCCTCCTCGACCCGACGAAGGTGTCGTCGGACGCGGAGGGCGTGAAGACCCAACTGCACCACATCATCGAGCGCCACGGCGGGCACATCGAGGTGAGCCGCCCGTGGGACTACAACCACAAGCTCGCGTACCCGATCGGGAAGTCCAAGAAGGGCAGTTTCCACATCGTGTACTACAAGCTCGAGAGCACCAAGCAGGCGGAACTGGAACGCGACTTCGCGCTGCAAGAGGGGTTGGTTCTGCGGCAACTCACCAGCCGCGTCGAACCGAAGTGGCAGGACGAGATCATGAAGGTGGCGCGCGAGGAGGGTGGCTCCGCGTTCGCGCTCCGCGGGATGCAGGACGAGGCCACCGTCCAGACCGACCCGGCCGCCATCGGCGGCGAGGGCATGCCCGGTGAAGAGGGCGGTCCGCCCGCGCGCGACGGCGGCCCGCGCCGTCGTCGCGAAATGGCCGACAAACCG
Organism: Planctomycetota bacterium; assembly: GCA_016872595.1. Classification (GTDB taxonomy): domain Bacteria; phylum Planctomycetota; class Planctomycetia; order Gemmatales; family Gemmataceae; genus Gemmata. The sequence continues at coordinate 1,638 of VGZJ01000240.1, read as the reverse complement.
GATTAGGGCCGCGCGCCCTCCGGGGCCGAGAACTAGGAACGAACTACTGACCTTGCGAGAGCCTTTGCCGATGCCGTAACTTACCCTCGCCTGCACGCCCCTGACCTTCAGCTTAACTATTCCTGTTGGGGGCGGCTCGCGAGGAGGTCGCACATGGCGACTCTGAACAAGGTGATGTTGATCGGGCGGCTGACGGACAACCCGGAGCCGCCGCGGTCGTTGCCCAACAGCGGCAGCACGGTGGTCAAGTTTCGGTTCGCGGTGGGCCGCAGCAAGAAGAACCCGCAAACCGGCCTGTGGGAGAACGACCCGAACCCGCTGTACATCGACTGCGAAGTGTTCAGCCGGCCGGACAGCAAGCGGAACCTCGCCGACCTGATCTCCAAGTACGCCAAGAAGGGCGACCCGCTGTACATCGAAGGTCGGCTCCAGTTCGACCAGTGGGAAGACAAGAACGGCGGCGGCAAGCGCTCGAAGCACAAGGTCGTGGTCGATAGCGTCGAACTCCTCGGTGGCCGCAACAACGCCGACGGTGGTGGCGGTGGCGGGCACGACGACGGTGGCGGCGACGACTACGAGGGCGGTGGTGGCGGGCGCAACAGCGGTGGCGGGGGCCGGAGCTACGGCGGCGGCGGCTCGCGCCCGACGAACACCGGCGGGCGCGGGAGCGGTTCGCCCCCGCCCAGCAACAACAATAACGACGACGGCGGCTCCGGCGGGGACGATCCGATCCCGTTCTGATGAGAGTCGGACCCGTCGCCGTGTGATTCAGTAACCTACCGGGCGCGCGACCCGCGCGCCCGGTTCACACAAGCACGGGGACGGGACCGAACATGGCGAAGACCGCGAAAAAGGGCGAAGCGAAGACCGCGACCGCCACCAAGAAGCTCCCGCAGAAAAAGGTGCGGGTCCGCAACCAAGTGAAGAAGGGGCCGCACGGCGGCACCCTCGTCGTCCTCGTGGACGACACGCCCCACGTCGGCAAGCAGGGCGAGGTGGTCGAGGTCAAGCCGGGCTACGCCCGCAACTACCTCATCCCCTACGGCAAGGCTGTCATCCCCACGGCCGAGAACCTCAAGACGCTTGAACAGTACAAGATCAAGGTCGAGAAGGCCCTCGAAGCCAAGATCGCGGACCTCAAGGTGCTCGCGGAGCAACTCACGCGCCTCCCGGCCGTCACCATTGAGGCCAACGCCACCGATGAGGGCCACCTGTACGGCTCCATCGGCCCGGTCGAGATCAGCAAGACCCTGAAGGGCAAGAACCTCAAGGTCGAGCCGGACATGGTGAAGCTGGAGAACCCGATCAAGGAAGCGAACACGCTGACCGAAGTGCCGCTCTCGCTCGGCTACAGCATCGAGGCCAAGATTCAGGTGCTCGTCGTCGCCTCGCCGACCAAGAAGTAGTGTCGGTGTCAGTGAAAAACGGGAGCCCAGAGGTGCTGTTGCCTCTGGGCTCCCGTTTTTCACTGACACTCGCCACTGGCACCGATACTAGCGGAAAAAAGTGACCCCGCGGGAGATACGCCCGCGGGGTCGGTGTGGGCGGGCGGCTTACGGACCACCCCAGTGCTGTTGCCATCTTGGACTTGCCGAACTGGTTAGAGATTGGCGAGTTAGGGCTTTCGCTTCAGCGGAA
>VGZJ01000239.1 GCA_016872595.1 Planctomycetota bacterium | reverse complement strand
CGCCCGGAGCCGGCCCGCGGCCGCGCGCCCCACGGCCTCCGCCGGCCCCCGGACGGCTTCGCCCCGGAGCTTCTGGAGTTCCTCCATTGCCCCCTCGCGGGCGAACTTCGCCCCGATGCGGTCCTCCACGATGGCGCTGTCCTCCCCGGCCAACTCGCGGAGCTTGTTGTCGAGAGCCGGCCCGAACAGGCTTGCCGCGGCCAGCTTCCGGGCGCGCTCCACTTCGCCGGCCCGCCGCCCGCATTCCTGCTCCGTCCGGGTCGCAGCTTGGATGGCGGCGAGCAGTTCCGCGGCCCGCTTTAGTGTCGGAGCCACGGCCTTCGCCACGGCCACGGCCCGGACGGACTCCCCCGCGTCGGCACCACTGCCGCGGGCGGAGGCCAGCCCCCCGGCGACGATCACCGCCCCCACCCGGCCCGTTGCGCTGAGAACCTCAATTAATTGCGGCCTGTCGGTGTTCACTTGATGGCACCTCCGAGTTGAACCGCCAGCAGTTCGCCCCGCGCGAACTCCACTTCGATGCCGTGTTTGGCTTCCGCGCTGCCCCACAGTTCGCACGGCACGGCAGAGGGCGATTCCGGCACAACAACCACGCTCCAGAACGATGCGGTGCGGGTCGCGTCCTCGCTCCAGTCCAGCCGGTTCCGCCGGTCCTGCACGAGGTCGGCCAGCGCCAGCGCGCCCACCTCGTTCGGCACCACCGCCCGCGGCCCGTGGAACCGGGCGTCCCCTGCCAACACAACTTGTAGTTCGATGCCGTCAACGGCCTCGAAATGAACAGTGACGTTCACCGCCAGCAGCCACGCCCCCGCCGTGAGCATCAACCGCCCATCGGCGTGCGGGGCGCTGCCGAGCGCTACCCCGCCCATGAACACCGGCAGCGGCCTTAGCTCGCGTGTGAGCCGCGCGCTCACCTTGTCCAGTTGCTTGAGCGAAGAGAACGAGTTCATGCCCCCTGTCCCTCCAAGTGCCTCTCCAGAACCTCCACCGCCATGCGCCGGCAGAACAGCCGCACGGCCCGCCGCGTCTCGTGATCCACAAGCGCGGGCCGGGCCAGCGCGAGGAAACTGTTCCGCGACAGGTAGCCCACCCGCGCCAACTCGCGGACCACCCACCGCACGGCCTGCCGGACGGACTCCCCCTCGAATGCCGGCCAGAGCCGTTCCTCCACGTCCCACACGGCCTCCGGGCAGTTCCACGCCTCCACCCCGGCCATCTCCACCACCGCGGCGGCTTCGGCGCGGTCGGTCCACGACACACCGCCCCGCACCCGGCCCCGGAGCGAGCGCTCCGCCGCGTGCCCCGCCGCGCTCACCACGAGGTCTACCCACGGGGCCGGGGGCGCGTCCGTGAGCCGGCACAGCCCGCCCGCGTCATCGAGCCGCAAGAACCGCACACGCCAGCCGAGCAGTTCACCCATCACCCCATGCCCCGCTTCGTGGACGGCAACAGCGCGCACGTCCGGCGGTAGGTCGCGCCACCTCATCCTTGCCCCTCCTGTTGCTTCGCCTGTTCCATGAGCGCGGCTACCTGCTCCCGGAGTTCGCTCAACTCGCCCAGCGCCAAGAGGTGTTCTTCGCCCCGGAGGGTGAGTTCCACCAGCGCCACAGCCGCGCGAACCTCCGGCCCCGGTTGACCACAGGTGAGGTTCCGTTTCAGCGTGGCGAGCGCGTCCGAAGTTGCTGACACCATCGCTCCGACCACTTGGTTCAGCATGGCCTCGCGCGCCGCTTTGTAAGCCGCGGCGAACTTCGGTTGGCGGAGCCACTTGCGGAGGGTGCTTTCGCCCAACCCGGCAGCGGTCGCGGCGGCGGCAATGGTGAGGCAGGACAACAGCGCCCCGATGGCCCGCTCTCTCCGGGCCGCAGCAATCGCCTTGTGCGTGATTGACCTTCGCCGCTTGCTCATTTCCGCTCCGAACCGCTTGAAAGCGTTCTGGTTGATCCCCGTTGCTCTCCGGCCCGTTGAGGTTGTGCCACACCGCCCCGGAAAGATCGGGGCAGGGTGGTTGGCCTTCTCGCTTCTCCTCCCACACGGCTGCTGGCGCCCGAATGCCGGCGGATTTTGGCCGCTCTCGGAAAAGCCAAATCTGCTGAGACGACCGACCAAGTTTTCTGTTGCCCGGTACGTCCCTTTCCCTCTGTCGGGGAAGCACTTCCGGGGATTTGGTTTTTTGGTTCTCGCACGCGATGCGTGTTGCTCCGCGTACGCGCCTGATAACTCCATCCATCCAAGCAACACGCTGTTCGGCGGCGCTAATCGGCACCCGCTTCCACCTCCAAGAGTCCGGTTGTCAGGTCCGCAATGAAGTCGTCGTTGAGCACGATAGCGCTCTGGCCGTGGGGCCGGTCCTCGCGCGACGACTGGCCGACGCCGTACCGCGCCGCCCGCCGGGTGAAGGTGTTCGCGCCCATCTCCCGCAACCGCGGGTCTGCCCGCACCTGCGCGAACAACTCATGCCGGAGCGCCACCTTCAGCTTCAGTTCGCCCCCGCCGTGCAACTCGACCTTGCACCAGAGTTTCTTTGAGCGGATGCTCCGCCACGGCCCGGCCTTCGCAAACTTCACACACCAGTCGATCAGGCTCCGCCGCTCAACTTCGCGTTCGTCCTTGTCGCCCAACGTGATCTCCGTGAGCAGCGCCTCACGCACCAGCCGCTTGAACTCATCGCGGGCTACCGACGCGCACCCCAAGTCGGCGCCGTCCTCGTCCGGCAGGGAGCCGAGCAGGTCGCCCCATGCCACCTTCGCCCATGTCTTGAAGAAGCCCGGCAGTGAGGAGCGCTTTACCTCCCCCGGCCCGTTCTTCCCCGCGTACCGCGGTGCGTCCGTTGCCGATTCCAACAGGTCAATGAGGCGCGAATCGCAAACCACTGTTGCCTCACCCATCTGGATCGTGCCGCCGCTCGCGGTGTGGACGGCAGTTCCGCAACGGAAGGCCGGTTCGTACCGCTCGCGGAAGTAGTCGAGGATGATCTGAGCCGCCGTCCGCGGCCCCTGCTGTTGAGCGGCGGGCGCCGCGGCAACGACCGTCGCGGGGCCGGTGCTTGTGCTCTGGCGGTCAGCGCCGCCGTGCTGTAGGCTCATTGGTGCGTCTCCTCTTATGGCCCCGGTGCGACCGCGAATCGTGCCGGGGCTTTTCGTTCCTGCCACTGCCGCTTACCGCTTCGGCTTGTCGTCCTCGTTGGCCGGTTTCGGCAAGTCCTCTCCCGTGCCGAGCCGGTAGCCGGCGCGCTCGATGGCACGCCGCAGATTCGTGGCGGCTTCCTTGTCGCCACGGCGGTTCGCGGCAATCAGGTCCGCGACCAGCTTCGATGCCGCGTGTTTGTTTCCGGTGATGGTGGGCGTCATTGGGCATCTCGCGTTAGGGGTTGGGGTCAATCGGTTGAGGCTTCGGGAGGCTCATGCGCCGTCATCAACCAGCCGCTTCACCGCGGCCTCGCACGCGCGGCGGCGCACGGCCTCGCTGCGGGGGGAAGGGGCGGGAATGGGTTGCTTGGTTTCGGTCGGAGGCGTGAGGGCAGCGGAGAAGCGGGCGATGGCGGCGCGGGAAGTCAGCCACCGGCCTCCCACCCGCGCGGCTTCCAGTTTCACGGTGCGTCCGTCTGCGGTGCGCGTGCCGTGGTTGATCCAGCGCCAAACGGTTGCGGGGCGGGAGTGGGGGCGGTCGCCGCGGTACGCGGGGAAGAGCCGGGCGGCGGCACCTACTCCGAGCGCGTCCCCGCTCAGGATTTCGTTCAGGACGGACGCGGCGGGAGCGGAAGTGATTTCGGCCATTGTGGTACACCTCGCACGGGGTAGTTCCTTGCGAGGGGTATCATGGCGCGTTGAGGTGTAACGGTCTGTCCCTGATGCGTTACTAGGTGTGACAACTTTTCACGCCACCGGGGGCGTGAGTTGGTAGCCCGTCCCGCTGACGCTGGTGATGAGCCTCCGCACAACGGGTGGAAGGGAGTTGTAAATCCGCGTCGGGTTCTTCCCGTGGCGGTTGCCCTTCATAATCGCCGTGAACGAAATCGGATCGGGATAGGCAGACGCGATTGCTTCCACGAACTGATACCCTTGTGCGGTCAGCGCCTCAGCGATTCGGTTCCCATCGAGATGAACCGACCGGTCAGAGGGGTTGCAGACCACCCGCTTTGGGGCCGGCTGTTGAACCTCAGTGGCGAGGTGCGAGCACTCCATTTCGAGTTCGGCGCGGAGCCGTTCCCAATCGCGGGGCAGCACGCCGGGTGAGCGGTGCCCCGCTGCTTCGTTCCCGAACAACGATTCGCACACGGAGAGAACGTGCCGTTCGTGCCACGCCGTGCGGGTTAGCGCGCTCTGCCGCGGCCAGCGTTCGCGCCGGCTTTCGATCTGAGACAGCGCACGGGTGGTGTGTTCTGCGGTGTCCATGAGGTACTTCACCGCCGACGCCGCGGGGTGGGCCTCGGAGTCAAACAGGCGCCCGTGTCTGGCCGCAACAGCTTGCGCCAGCAACCCGCCAACCGCCGCCCGGCAGTCACTTAGGGCGTGCTCCAACTCGGCGCGCAATCCGGCTGTGCCGTCGCCGCCAAACAGCGGCGCGCACACGGTGCGGCGGCATTCGTCCTGCCGGAGCGAACCGCCCTTCATGGCGTCTGCGGCGCGGCAAGTCTCGTGCAAGTCGTAGAGCACGCGGAAGAGACGGAACACGGCCCGGCTCACCGCCCGTTCGGACGTGGTGGACATGGATTCCTCCAAGTAGGCCGGGAACGCCGGGGCCGGTGCGCGCGCTTGGAGGAACACGCACACCGGCCCCGGCCCGCGGGTAGCTACTCCCGCGTCCGGCAGTTTGATGCTAACCGATCTTCGCCGCGACCGTCGCGGCCAGTTGTTCGTTGCGTTCGGCGTAAACTTGCGTCACGTCGGCCCGCGAGTGTCCGAGCAGAACCTGAGCGGCTTCCAGTCCGTGCTCCTTCCTGACGCGCGTGGCGAAGGCGTGGCGGAGTTGGTAGGGGTGCCACCGGTGGGCCTTCTGCCACTCCGCCAGTTGCGCCTTCTGTTCGTCGTTCAGCCGGGCCTTCCACCCCGCCGCCGTTTCGTCGTCGCGCTGGCAGAGCGGGGCGGGCGCCGGGAAAGCCTTGTCGCACGCCACCGCGACCGCGTGGCTAATCGCGGTGGGAACGTAGCGGTCAGTGGGCATCCGGTTCTTCCGGCCCTTCTGCGGGGTCAGCACCTTCCGCGACTCCTGAGAGGGCTGCACCTTCGTTTTGCGGTTCGTCCGCATCTCCGCGAACCGCTCCTCCCGCGCCCGCTTGGGGCTGAAGATCGGCTCATCCGGCTCCAGCACGCGGCCCGCGAGGAATGCGGCCAGCACCGCGCGGGCGTTCGGGCCGAAGGGGACCACGCGCCGCTTGCCGTGGTAAGCCGTCTTGTGGCGGGTAGGGGAGTACGTCCACACCGCCCCGCGTTCGATCTGATTCAGCGTCATGTTGCACACCTCCGCGGGCCGCATCCCGGTGTGCCGCATCAGTTCCACCATCGCGCGGACGTGGTGGGAGAGGTAGGGGAGAGTGGCGTCAACCGTGGCGTCATCGACCGGCCCGACCGGTTCGGACTCCCGCGCGGTGGAGCGGCCCCGGCGAAGCCCGGCGAGCGTGCGAAGCGCTTCGTAGACGGACACCGGGACGAGTTCCTCCGACGCGGCCCACTTGAACACCCGCTTCACGGCGTCGATGCGGCGGTTGATGAGGGAGCGGCACAACTGAGCGTCGATGAGCTTTTGGCGAACGGCCTTCAGCCCCAGCGGGCCGAACTCGGCAGCGGGCAGTTCCGCGTAGAGTTCCCGAACCGGCCTGATGGCGTACTTGAGAACGGTAACTTCCTTCGTAGGCGTGCCGTCCCCATCGACGTAGTAGGCTTTCGCGTGTGCGAGGAACGCGGCCAGCACCTCCGCGACGGTGATTCCGTTCTTCTCGGCAAGTGAGCCGGTCGGGGAGGTGGCGAGTTCCAGTTCCAGCCGGGCCTTCGCGGTGAGTGACTCAGGCGAGTTGAACGGGCCGGGGAGCAGGCGCTGGAAGTGGTTGCCGAGTGAATCGGACCACACCAGCCGCCCGCGGCCAGATTGCTTGTGAAGGACGTAGGACGGGGTAAGGTTGCGAGAACGGGCCACGGATTACTTCCTCCGTGGATTCTGTGGAATGATTCCACAGAATCCGTCGTTCGGAAGCCGCGCCCAGCACTCGCTGAGGTAAGCAGAAACTGCTTCGGCAGAAGGGGTTTAGTTAAGTACACCCAGAAGGATTCGAACCTTCAACCTTCGGTTCCGTAGACCGATGCTCTATCCAGTTGAGCTATGGGTGCGTTGCCGACGCGTGCGCCGGGTACGGTGAGATTGTAGCGCGCGGGTTGCGGTTTACAAGCCCCCGGTACCGCGCGATTCGCTCTCTTCCAGTAGGATACGAAGCGCACGTCGCGGGGCCAGCGTGCGGCGCACTTCGCGTCGCCCCGGCGCCCGCGCCGCGACTTCGGCTTCGACCCCTTACCCAGTAGCACGCGGGGCGCGCCTGTGGGAACCGAACCGTTGCCGTACCTCGATACCTTCGCGTGCGCCGCCGAGCACGGAAGCTTCAGCGCCGCGGGGCGCGCCCTCGATGTATCGCAGGCCACGGTCAGCCAGCGGGTTCACGCACTCGAATCACACTTGGGAACCCCGCTGTTCGCGCGCGCCGGCGGGCGCGTTACGCTCACCGACGCCGGGCGCGCGCTGCACGAGTACGCCCGGCGCATCCTCGATCTCACCGCCGAGGCACGGGCCGCGATCACCGGCGCGTCGGTCCCGGTCGCGGGCGAGTTGGTACTCGCGGCCAGTTCGGTGCCGGGCCACCACCACCTGCCGCGCGCCCTCGCCGCGTTCCGCAAGCGGCACCCGCGGGTGCAGGTGCGCGCGTCCGTTTCGGATACGGACGCGGTGTTCCGGCAACTCGACGCGGGCGAAGCGAGCATGGGGTTCGTCGGCGCGCCCGGCGGGCCGCAGTTCGAGGCCCGCGCGTTCGCGACGGACGAACTCGTTCTCGTCGTCCCGAAGGGGCACCCGTGGTGGCGCAAGCGCCGGGTCGCGGTCGCCGACCTCGCGGCGCAGCCGTTCGTGCAGCGCGAGCGCGGGTCCGGGTCGCGCCGGTGCTTCGAGCAGGCGCTGGCCCGCGCCGGCGGCACCCCCGCGGCGCTCACCGTCGTCCTCGAACTCGGCAGCAGCGAGGCGGTAAAGGGCGCGGTCCTTGGCGGCGCGGGCGTCGCCGTTCTGTCGCGCCACGCGGTGCGCGCCGAAGTGAAGGCGGGCGCGCTCAAGCCGGTCGCGGTCGCGGGGTTGGTGTGCGCGCGAGACCTGTTCGTCGTCTGGGACCGGCGGCGCGTGCTCTCCGCCCCGGCCCGCCTGTTCCTCGGTTTCCTCCCGCGCGCGGGCGCGCCCTGATCCCATAAGCAGTGCTTATGACCGCGCGCGCGGGTATCACTTCTCGGCCGTAACGCCCCCCGCGCGGCTCCGAGTACACCACTTCTATTCGCCCGGTCTGCGCCTACGGTGGAGGGACTCATGGCGCGCGCGGGCGCATTCGTACTGACGCTTCTCGCACTCGCGACGACGGGCCGCGGGCTTGCGGACCACCCGAAGGGCGCGCCCGAACCGGCGCTGCGCAAGCCCGCCGAGTTGACGTGGCAAGACGGCCCGCTGTCGCTCCCGCCGGGGGCGAAGTTCGCGGTGCTGGAAGGCGACCCGACCAAGCCGGGGCCGTTCGTGTTTCGCGTCAAGGTGCCCGACGGGTACCGCATCCCGCCGCACACGCACCCGAAGCCGGAGCGCGTCACCGTCGTGTCGGGCACGTTCAACCTCGGGATGGGCGACACGTTCGACGCCACCAAGACCGACGCGCTCCCCGCGGGCACCTACGGCACGTGGCCCGCGGGCATGAAGCACTTCGTCTGGGTGAAGGGCGAAACGGTCGTCCAGTTCCACGGCGAGGGGCCGTGGGTGATCGATTACGTCAACCGCGCCGACGACCCGCGCCACAAGAAATAGCGCGCGCGCCGGCGAATCGCACACCCGCCCGGAACGGTTCCGGGCGGGCGTACTCGTGAGGAGTCGTTCCCATGCGACTGGTTCAAGGGATCGGGTTCGCGGCGGTGCTGCTGGCGCTGCACGCGCTCCGTGCGGACGAGCTGAAGTCCGGCCCGGACAAGAGGATCGGCGGCGCGTTCGACATCAAGGCCGTCACCGGCGAGGGCAAGGGCAAGACGTTCTGCTACGTCTGAAAGTACAACGGGCAGGGTCGTCCCGCCGTGGTGATCGTGTTCACCCGGAAGGCCGACGACAACTTGGCCAGTTTGGTCAAGGCCGTTGACGCGGTACAGAAGAACAACGAGAAGCTCGGCACGTTCGTGGTCGGCGTGAGCGGGGTCGAGGAGGCCGACTTCGACAAACTCCAGAGCACCCACAAGCTCACCACGCCCCTCACCGTGGCGAAGGACAAGGACGGCCCCGGGCGCTACAACCTGAACAAGGAAGCGGCGGTCACGGTGGTGGTGTACAAGAAGGGCGGAACGGTCCACAAGAACTTCGCCTTCAAGGACACCAAGAGCGCCGCGGAGCGAGCCAAGGACGTGGCGGAGGCCGTTGAGGGCGCGCTGAAGTAGCGCGCTGCGCGAACGCACTGACGGCCCGCGGGCGCTTCGGCGGTCGCGGGCCGTTACCGCTTCGGACGGTGCAGGCGCAGCGCGTCGAGCGTGCGGCGGATGTCCGGCGGGAGCGGGGCTTCGGCCTCGATCCACTGTTCGGTGCGCGGGTGCCGGAACCGCAACCGGAAGGCGTGTAGCGCCTGCCGCGCGATCAGCACCTCGTCTGCGCCCGCGGTGCCCGGCGGCGCGAGGTCGCCCAACTTCACGCTCGCGCGCCCGCCGTACACCTTGTCGGCCAGCACCGGGCAGCCCACGTTCAGCAGGTGAACACGAATCTGGTGCGTGCGGCCCGTGCGCGGTTGTACCTTCACCAGCGTGTACCCGCGGAACCGCTCCAGCACCTCGTAATAGCTCAGCGCCGGCTTCGCGTCCGGGTCGCTCGACACGATCATCTTGAGCCGGTCGTAGGGGTGCATCTTCAGCGCCCCCTCGATGTAGTCCGAGTCGCGGTCCAGTTCCCCGGCGGCAACCGCCACGTACTCCTTGAACACCTTGCGGCTCTCGAACTGCATCGCGAGGTCGCGGTGCGTCATGTCGTCCTTCGCCACCAGAATGACGCCGCTGGTGTCCTTGTCGAGCCGGTGGACGATGCCCGCGCGCAGGTGCCCGGCCCCGGTGCTCAGGTGCTCACGGAAGTGCCACTGGAGCGCGTTGACGAGCGTGCCGGACCAGTTCCCCTTCGCCGGGTGAACCACCATGTCCGCGGGCTTGTTCACCACCGCGAGCCACTGGTCCTGAAAGAGAATGTCGAGCGGGATGTCTTCGGGAACGGGGATGTCGTGCGTCGGTTCCGGCAGGGTGACGCGCAGGCGGTCGTTGTGGCGCACCTTGTAGCTGGGCTTGGTCGCGGGGCGGCCGTTCACGGTCACGCCGCCGGCCTCGATCGCGCGCTGCACCAGCGAGCGGCTGAAGTCCGCGCCGAGGTGCAAGAGGACGTACAAATCGAGCCGCATCCCCTCGGACTTGACCATCACGATCAGGTCGAGGGCGTCGCGCAGGCGCACGCTGGTCGGAACCGGGTCCGGGACCGGCGCGAGGTCGAGATCGTCGTCCGGGTCGATTTCGTCGGACATGGTTCGCTGAGGACTGAGGTCAGTAATCAGTGCGGAGAAGACAGAAAAGTATCGACAGGATCACAGGATGTACAAGGATGAAGAAGACCAAACTCCACTCTTCATCCGGTCTTTCTTCCTGTTGATCCTGTCGAAACTCTTCTGCCTTCTCCGCACTGATTACTAGACTCGTTGCGCAATAGCGATCGATGGCCTATTCATAGGGTTATGACGAATTACGAGAAATTGCGTCGGAAGCCGTTGTTGTTCCGCATGTTCACGGGGCTCTCGGCCGACGAGTTCGACAAGGT
>VGZJ01000238.1 GCA_016872595.1 Planctomycetota bacterium | reverse complement strand
CGCCCCGTCGTCACACGGTGATGATGAAGAACGTCGCCGGACTCCACAACCGGATGTACGGGTAACGACCACACAGGATCGTCTGGCCGAAGTGCGACTGAACCAACACCTATTGCGCAACGAGTCTAATATCTTTCGCCGTGCGGCGAATCATTTCCGTCGGCCCCATTCCCGCGAACCCCGGAGGCGCGCCCGTGTCGGTCATCGAGACGGTCAACCTGCGCAAGCGCTACGGCCCACTGGAGGCGCTCAAGGGCGTCTCGCTCCGCGTCGAGAAGGGCCAGATTTACGGCCTCCTCGGGCAGAACGGGGCCGGCAAAACCACGCTCATCAAAATCCTGCTCGGCATCGTCCGGCTGACCGACGGCGAGGCCCGGTTGCTCGGCGAACCGGCGGGCACCGTCCACGTGCGCCGCAAGGTCGGGTACCTGCCCGAGGACCACCAGTTCCCGACGTACCACACCGGGTACTCGCTCATGGACTTCTACGGCAGCGTGTACGGCGTCCCCGCCGACGCGCGCCGCAAGAAGATTCCCGAAGCCCTCGAACTGGTCGGCATCGCCGGGCGCATGCACTCCAAGATCAAGACCTACTCCAAGGGCATGAAGCAGCGCCTCGGTATCGCGCAGGCGCTCATGCACGAGCCGGAACTCATCATCCTCGACGAACCGACCGACGGCGTCGACCCGATGGGCCGCAAGGAGATTCGCGAGCTGATGAGCCGGTTGAAGGAGAAGGGCCATACCATCTTCCTCAACTCGCACCTGTTGGGCGAGGTCGAACTGATCTGCGACCGCGTCGCGATCCTCCAGCGCGGCGAGCTGGTGCGGGAGGGCACGGTCGCGGAACTGACGAAGCAGAAGGGGCAGTACCGGCTCCGGCTGGCCGACGGACAGGCGTTCCCGACCGACGCGGTCGCGGCGCTGGGTTACGCGGCGCAGCCCGTAGCCGAGCGGCCGGGGCTGATCGAAGTGGCGCTGAACGAGGGCCAGACCATCGACCCCGTGGTGAAGTTGCTCGCCGACCGCGGGCTGAACCTGCGGCACCTCGTCGAGAACAAGCAGTCGCTGGAAGACGTGTTCATGAAGACGGTGGAGAGCGCCGAGCCGGGCGTGGACCGGAAGAAGCAGCGCCGCGGCGCGCGCCCGGTCGGGGGGAAGGACTAGCCATGCGAACCTTCGTCGCAATCCTTAAAGACTCGTACCGCGAGGCCGTGGACGGGTTCGTCGTCTACGCCATGCTCGGCCTCTCGGCGCTGCTGATTTTGGTGGCCGCGAGCATGTCGTTCACCCCGGCCGAACCGGACAAGGCGTTCGGCACCATCGTGCGCCAGTTCCGGGTGATCGTCCCGGAGAAGGGGCGGAGCCGGGCGTTCGCGGACGACGGGCGCAACACGTTCTCGACCGCGGACGTGCAACCGTCCGGCGGCGGGTACAAACTGCGCGTACTGGTGAAGGCCCAGCAGATCGCCTCGGGCTCGGTCGTCGGCCCGAACGGGCTGGAACCCAACCTGAGTAAGGGCGACTCGTTCCGCGCCGCCGTGTTCCAGTGGCGCGGGGCCACGGGCGACACCGTGCGAATCGGGGTCGACGAGAAGGGGAACCCGCAGATTGCGAAGAAGGGGTCGAAGGGCAAGGGCGTGGACTTCGTGCTGCCGACCGAGTCGACGCCCGACGAACTGAGGGCCGTGACCGACGCTCAGATGGAAGAGTTCATCAAGGGCCAGTTCGTGACACACGCCGGGATGAGCGCGACCGTGACCCGCGTGCCAGAGACCGAGCCGTCCTACGTGTTCGACGTGACCACGACCGGGGGTTCCGCGGTGCAGGGGTGGCCGCACACCGCGAAAATCTTCTTCGGCACGTTCACGCTGGACGACGAGTCCCCGCTCGGCGCGACCCTGTGGCTCGTCGAGGACGTGGTCATCAACCGCTTCGGCGGCACGCTCGCGCTCCTCGTGGGGATGATTATCACCGCGTTCTTCATCCCCAACATGCTCCGCAAGGGGAGCGTGGACCTGTTCATCTCGAAGCCCATCGGCCGCGCGCAACTGCTCGTGTACAAGTACATCGGCGGTCTGACGTTCATGTTCCTCGTGACCGCGTTCACGGTCGGCGGCATCTGGTTCGTGCTGGCCGTGCGCTCCGGGTACTGGAACCCGTCGTTCTTGGTCGCCATTCCTGTACTCACGTTCACTTTCGCCGTCCTGTACGCCATTTCAACCCTCGTCGCCACGGTCACGCGCAGCGCGGTCGCCGCGATGCTCCTCTCGGTCGGGTTCGCGTTCTTCATGTTCGTGTTCGGCCAGATCAAAGCGAACTACGACGAGCGCCGCGCCAACTTCCCCGACCGCGAGCGCCCGGCGTGGCAGGCCACGGTAGTGGACGGGGGCAACGACGCGCTGCCGCGCATGCGCGAACTGGACCTGATCATCCGCCGCGCCGTCGCCGACGGCACACTCACCCCGCCCATGAAGAAGGTTCTCGTGCAGAGCGACGAACCGGCCCCGCTGTACGCCACGTTCGGGGTGTCGCTGCTCCACATCGGCTGGATGCTCGGCGTCTCGTGTTGGTGGTTCAGCCGCCGCGACTACTGACGGCACATTTTGCACAACGGGGATTGACCGCATCGACCATCAAGTATACTATTGGATATGTATACGGACGGTCGCTACCATCGTAGCCCTCACGCTGTGCGTGTGGGTCGCGGGCGCGTGCGCCCATCACGTGGGACAGATTTCGCGGCGCGTGCAGTGAGAGTGCGTTGTGCAACCGATGTTGAAAAGTGCCAGCGCGTTGTGCAACCGATTTTGATTTCACCCCAGTAGGTGCCGCTTGCCGAGCGGCACCAGCGTGAATCGCCCGGTTGCGACGACGGTTCACGCCGCGCCCGTGGTATCGCGGTGCCGCTCGGCAAGCGGCACCTACAAAAGCGCGGGGCTTGTGCAACCGATTTTGATTTGTCCCCACTTTCTTGTGGGACGTGCCCGTTGTGCAACCGATTTTTCGTTCGCCCGATTCGAGATTGTGCGCGCCTTGTGCAACCCGTTTTGAATTGTCCCCGTTTCGGAGGAACGCCGGCGTTGTGCAACCGATTTTGATTTCGCCCACTCGCGCGGTGCTCACCCCGTTAGGCGCGTGCCGGCGAGTTCGCGGTAGCGGGTTTCGTCGATGCGCGCGAAGCGCACCGTATCGCCCACGCGCAGCGGGAAGTATCCGTCGGCGACGTCCACAATGGTAAGTGGCGTTCTGCCAATCAGGTTCCAACCGCCGGGCCGGGCTAGTGGGTAGATGCCGGTCTGCCGACCGGTCAGCCCCACACTTCCCGGTTCGACGCGCACGCGCGGACTCGGCAACCGGCCTACACCGCACAGCGCCGGCGGGAGGTAGCCGAGGTACGGGAACCCCGGCACGAACCCGATGGCGTACACCGTGTACGCGGTCGCGGAGTGGAGCCGTATCACTTCGTCGGCACTCAGGCGCGTGGCTTCGCACACGCGCGCGAGGTCGAGTTCCATTTCGTAACAGACGGGAATCGTGAAGACGAGCGGGGGGCGAGAGTCAACTGTTGGCTCGGCGCACGAGTCGAGTTCGTTCAACCACACCATCACCTGCGCCGTTTCGATCAAGTCGGCGCGGAAGAACACGCCGGCGCTGGCGTAGGCGGGGACCACATCGAGGAGCCACGGCGGGTTCGCGGCGCGCACGGCGGCGGCGAACCGCACCGCGGCGGCCTCGTCCGCGAGGTACGCCAACACCGCCTGATCGCCGAGTGGCGCGAGGTTCATACGCTTGGTATAGTGCCTGAAATGCCCCGCCCCCACAGGCGTTATTCTCGTGGAGCGGCCGTGAAGCGGCGGCTTCGTCCGCGACAGGCCGCGAGTACAGATGGCACCGGACCAGCTAGCCGAATTGGTGGACCGATACGCGGCGGCGCTTGTGCTGTACGCGCGGCAGTGGTGCGCGTGTCCCGAAGACGTGGTACAGACCGCGTTCCTGAAGTTGGTGCGACAGGGCCGCCCGCCGGACAACTTGCTCCCGTGGCTGTACCGCGTGGTCCGGAACGGGGCCATCGACGCGAGCCGGGCCGCGCGCCGGCGCACCCGCTACGAGACCGCCGCCGACGACGGCGCGCCCAAGTGGTTCGCCCCGTCGCACGACCCCACCGGGTTGGACGCCCGCACCGCGGCCGACGCGCTGGCCGCGCTCCCGGCCGAGACCCGCGAGATCATCGTCGCCCACCTGTGGGGCGGGCTGACGTTCGAGCAGATCGCGGAGGCCGTCGGCAGTTCGGCCGCGACCTGCTACCGCCGGTACGCGGCCGGTCTCGATACCCTGCGCCTGAAACTCGGGGCCGACCGCCCCGCACACGCCAAATGAGTACGACCCCGAACAACCCGACCCCGCCGCCGGACCCGCTCGCGGTCGCGCTGGCGAAACTCGAACCGGCCCCGCACGGGCTTGAGTGGAACGCGCTGATGTTCGCGGCCGGGCGCGCGTCGAAGGCCCGCGCGCTGCGGTTCTGGCAGTGCGTGGCCGGGGTGTGCGCACTCGCGGCCGGCGCGCTGGCGCTCGCCCTTTTCGCCCGTTGACTCGGGTTGACCCGCCGCACCGCTCCCGCCATGATCTCGCGGCCCGCTGTCGCGAGGACGCGCCGCCGTGAAGTTGCTCCCACTCCGCCGCCCGTTCGCCGTGCCCGCCTTCGACGCGGGCCGCGCCCGGCTCGCGTTCTTCGCGCTGGTCGCGGGGTTGGTGCTGCTCACCGCCGTCAAGTACACGATCAAGATCAGCAAACCCGGCGACACCGGCCAGCAGACGCGCTCCGCGTTCCTCCGCTGGCGCGAGATGGTGAACGGCGTATTCGCGGGCGCGAACGTATACGTCGGGAAGCACGAGTACCCGAACCCGCCGATCATGGCAATCGTGCTGCGCCCGTTCACTGCGCTGCCGCCCACCGTCGGCGCGCTGGCGTGGTTCGCGACAAAAGTGCTGCTCGCGGTGCTGGCGTGCCTGTGGGTGTTCCGGTTGTGCGCGCAAAGGCAACCCACCCCCCCGGCCTCCCTCCCTGAAGGGAGAGGGGAGGAAGAACCTGCGCGCGCCGACGAACTTGACGGCGCGCCATTGTCTGACTCCCCCCTCCCTTCAGGGAGTGGGGCGAGGGGTGTAGGTGCCCTCAACCTCGCGCGCGGCGTTGCCGTACTCCTGTGCCTGCCGTCACTGCTCGGCGACCTGTCGCACAACAACGTCAACATCTTCATCCTGTTCCTCGTCGTCGGGTGCCTCGAAGCGTTTCGCAAACGGCTCGACGTGCTCGCGGGGCTAGTGCTGGCGCTCGCGGTCGCGTGCAAAGTGACGCCGCTGCTGTTCGTGGCGTACTTCGGTTGGAAGCGGTGTTGGCGCGTGCTGGCCGCGACCGGCGTTGGCCTCGCGCTGTGGCTCGTCATCGTCCCCGGCCTCACCTTCGGTTGGGACCGCAACCGCGAACTCATGGGCGACTGGTACGCGCTCATGGTCGAGCGCCCGCTGCTCAAGGGCGAGGCGACGACCGAGCACCCGAACCAAGCGCTGCCGGGGTTCGTCTATCGACTGTTCACGCACAGCCCGTCGTACATCGAGTACGCGAAGACGTCCGAAGGCGACATCCCGGTGCCGGGCGCGTACCACAACCTCACCGACATCGGCCGCCCGGCGGCGTGGGCCGTGGTGAAGGCGCTGACGGCGCTGTTCGCGCTCGCGGTGGTGGTGCTATGCCGGACGCGCGTACGCGGCCCCACCGACCCGCGCACCGGCTGGCGGTTCGCCGCGGAGTGCGGGTTCATCTGCCTCGGCATGTTGCTCCTCAGCGAGCGCACGTGGAAGCACCACGCCGTAATCTTGCTACTCCCGCTGGCCGCGCTGACCTACGCGCTCGCGACCGCGAACCTGCCGCGGCGCGTGTGGAACTTCGCCTGCGGCGCGCTGGTCGCGTGCCTCGTGCTGACCGCCGCGCCGGGGTTTCTCTCCGGGCGCGGCCAAGACCTCGCGCTCGTGTACGGCACCTACACACTGGCCTTCGTGCTGCTGGCCGGCGCGGTGGGGTTGCTCCTCGCATGCCGGTCGGATGACGTGGGCGGATTAGAGCGCGCGGGCGCGCGCCCGAATCCGGTTTGCTAGGCGCGGACGCCTGCGGGGTTTGGGTATACTGAGCGAAGATGGCCGCCCGCGCGCCACCGCTCAGGGATGCACCGATGCCGGTCGAACCTAACCCCCCGGCCCCCTTCCCAAAGAGGGAAGGGGGAGAAGGAGTGTTTCCCCCTTCCCTCTTTGGGAAGGGGGCCGGGGGGTTAGGTTCTTGGGCGCTCGCTCTCGCGTTTCTCTTTGTCGCATTGGCCGCACTCGCCGCGCAACCGCCGGGCCTCGACCCGCTCAAGAAACTCGATCCGCCGAAGGCCGACCCGAAAGAGCCGAAAGACGCAAAGCCACAGATCGTGAAGCTGCCGGACGGCACCTATCTCTGGCTCGGCGCGGGCGGCGACGGCGAGAAGGTGACGCTCACGCCGCAAGAGTTCCAAAAGCTCCTCGACCGCGCCGACGCGCTCAAGAAGGAACTGGCCGCGCGCAAGCCGGCCGCGCCCAGCGGGTGCGCGGTCCGCGCCGAGGTGAAGAAACGCGGCGAGCAACTCGTCGCGGTACTGCGGCTGACGTACACGTTCCGCACCGCGCAGCCGAACAGTGCCGTCGCGCTCGGCGGCAAGAAGGCGTTCCTCGTCGGGGCCACACTCGACGAGAAGAAGCTGCCCGTACTCGACACCGGCGAAGACGGGTTCGCGGTACTGGTCGAAGCCGCGGGCGACCACACCCTCGCCCTAGACGTCGAAGCACCGGTGGGCGCGCGCGGGGCGAAGTCCGAAATCGGCTTCGACATCGGCTTGCCGCGCGCGCCGATCACCACGTTCGCGCTGGCCGCGCCCGGCGACATGAAGCGCGCGAGCCTGACCACGCGCACCCCGGACCCGGCGCAGCCGACCAAAGCGCCCGAGGTGCGTCGGCACACCAACCTCGACGTGAAGCAGCTCGCGCCGGGGTTGCCGCTCGGCCCGGTCGATTCACTCGAAGTGACGTGGGAGCCGCCCGCGGCCGGCGCGCTCCCGGCCGACCAAGTGCAGAGCGCCGAGCTTGACGTGAGCGCCACCCTCACCGACGGCTTCGTCGAGTCCACCGCGAAAGTGCGTCTGCGCGGCCCGGCCCTTCAGTGGAAGCTGGTCGCGCCCGCGACCGCCGACGTAACCGTGGAACGCGCCGGGGGCACGGGCGGCGACCCCGGCCCGGCACAGCCCGTCGTGACCAAACCGACCGACAACGCCAAGCTCGTCTGGAAGATCGACGTCCCGGCCGGGTCGAGCGCCGCCGACTGGACCGTGACCGCGGTCGTGCGGCTGCCGCGCCCGAAGGCCGGGGCGAAGTCGGTCGCCGTGCCGGTCGGCCCGTTCGCGGTACTCGACGTGCTGCGGCAAACGGGCACGGTGCGCGTGACCGCCGGGCCGCACACGCGGTTCGTGTTCCGCCACGGCCCGGACCTGCGCCGCGCCGAACTGCCCGGCCCGCCCGACGAAGACGTGAGCGCCGCACAGTTCCGCCTCACCACCGGTCCAACCGGGGCGACCGCGGTCAACGCCCCGCTGCTCACGGTCGAGGCGTGGCCCGTCGAAGGCACCGTGCGCGTGAAGCCGACGTACCGGCTGAACTTGACCGACGGCGTGTGGCACGTGCGCGCCGAGATCGCGGTGAAACCCGTGCGCACGGACGTCGACGCGCTCGCCATCGACGTGCCCGCGGGGTGGCGCGGGCTGGAGTCCGAATCGGCCCCGGAAGTAGTCGAGAACGTGACGCAGGGCAAGGGCGACGACGTGTGGCGGCCGGTCACAGTGAAACTCGCGGCCGGGTTCAAGCAGCCGTTCGCGGTCGTACTGGTCGCCACGGTGCCGGTCGAGCCGAACGCGCGCGCGACGGTCGCGTTACCGCGGTTCCCGAAAGTGACCGAGCGCGACGCGACCGTTCTCGCCACGGTCCCCGACGGCCTCGAAGTGCGCGGCCAACTGCACGGGTGGGACGGCGACGTTCCGGCCGCGTGGGGCGCGCCGCTGGCCCCCGTTCCCGGCCCGGACGGGAAGCCACCAAAGACGGTTTCCGCCGTGACCGGCAGAGGCGAACGCGGCATCGCGCGTGTGGCCCTCTCGTGGCAGCCGTACCGCCCGGACGCGACCGCCGAGGTCCGCGCCGACGTGACCATCGGCGAGCGCCAAGTGCTCGTGTCGCAGACGATCCGCGTGCGCTCCGCGGACGGGTTCCCGAAGCCGCTGCGCTTCCGCGGCCCGGCCGGGGCGCTGGGGCTGAAGGCGACGCCGGTACTCGACGCGACCGCGCCGGGGGTGTGGTCGTTCGCTCCGCCGGTGGACGCGAAGGACGCGACGCTGAAGGTGACGTTCGCGCTCCCGCTGCCGGCGACTCTCGACGGCCCGGTGGCGCTCCCGGTCGGCCTGCTCTGGCACGCCGACGCGACCCGCACCGAAGCGCACGTGCGGGTGTGGGCGAGCGCCGCCGCCGGGCGCACGGTCGCGCCGCCGGCGTCCGGCTGGCGCGAGTTGCCCTCGGACCCGGCCTCCGAGCGCGACACGCTCCCGGCGCTGACGCTGAGCGCGAGCGGCGAGCAACCGCTGAACGTGGAACTGCGCCCGACCGCGACCGACTCCGCCGCCGCGCTCTGGGTCGAGCGCGCGCTGATCGAGGCCGGACTAACCGAAGAAGGAACGATCGGGTACCGCGCCCGGTTCCGGCTCGAGCGCTGGCTGACGCCCACCGCCGAGGTCTGGCTCCCCGACGGGGCCGGCGCGGGCGCGACGATCCGCGTGGACGGCGCGACCGCGGTGCCGGTGCCGAGCGGCGACGGGCGCGTTCGGGTCGCGCTCCCCGACGGCGCGCCCGGCCGCACGGTCGTGCTCGAAGTACTGTACGCGCTGCCGAGCCCACGGCGCTCGTTCGGCGAGACCACGTACACCCCGCCGCGGCTCACGTCGGCCGCGTACACCGGCGGCGTGCGCTGGCTCGTCACCGAACCGGCGGACGCGGCCCCGCTCCTGTTCGGCGGCGGGAGTGCCGAGATCCGCTGGCGCGCGCGCGGCGTGTGCTACGCGCCGACGGCCACGACGTGGGTCGCCGCCGACCGCTGGTTCATGTCCGGCACCGAGCCGACGGACACCGCGACAGGGGCCGAGGGCGAGACGCTCGTGGTGCGCCAGTCCGCGCCTGAGCCGGTGCGCGTGGCCCGTGTGCCGTGGCTCGCGCTCGTCATCGGCTGGTCACTCGTCGCGGCGCTGCTCATTCTGCTCCCGACGTGGCTCCCGGCGTCCATTTCCGGCGTGCTGGTCGCGCTCTTTGCCGGGGCGGTCTGTGCCGCCGCGCTGCTGTACCCGCAGCCGACCGCGCAGGTGGTGGCCGCGGCGCAGCCGGGGCAGGTTCTCGGCGTGGTCGCGGCCCTCGTGCAAACACTGATCCGCTGGCAGGTGCGCCAGCGTGTCGCCAACCTGCCGGGGTTCAGCCGCACGCCGCCGGAACCGAGCGCGGTCGGCCCCTCGACCGCGGGCGGGACACCGGCCGTGGTGTCGGTGGCGCGCAGCCGCACCGGAAGTACCGGCACCCCGGCCCCGGCCGCACCGAGCGGGAGCGGTAGTTGACCCGCGCGCTGCTGTTCCTGTTCGTCGCGCTCGCGGCCGGGGCCGCGCTGGGGGCCGTGCCGCGCCCGCCGGCCGAGGCGTTCGCGCGGGCCGCACTCGAGGCCGCGCCCGTTGACGACCCGTTCCCGATCCGCCGCGTTCGCGGGCCGGACGCGCGCGCCGGCGAACTGATCAAGGAACTGGAACCGGGGCCGACCGTGCGGCTGCCGCGCGGCGACTTCGAGGCCCGCGTCCGGGCCGCGGCGCGCGCGCAGGCGAAGGCCCCGGCGCGGGTGATCGAAGCGATCTATACCGCGAGCCTCGACGCCGGCGACCTGACCGGCACCGCCGACCTCGTGCTGCTCGC
>VGZJ01000237.1 GCA_016872595.1 Planctomycetota bacterium | reverse complement strand
TGTCGAACTCGTCGGCCGAGAGCCCCGTGAACATGCGGAACAACAACGGCTTCCGACGCAATTTCTCGTAATTCGTCATAACCCTATGAATAGGCCATCGATCGCTATTGCGCAACGAGTCTATTGATCGACCGAAGTGGTACTTCTGCGGCTCGGAACACGCTCATGACTACGAGAAACGACTGTCCAACACGCGCTACTGAATAATCCAGGCTAAGAACGAATCGTAACGCCAGTTCGGTGAAAAACAAGTTGCGCGGCGCGCGATACCGTCGGGATTTGGCGCTTTTTTCGCGCCACCATCACTACACCCCGAACGGTTCCGCGCGCCGCGACCGGGCGCGCGTGCCCGACTGCACCTCTATTTCGACCGCAACCGAGGTTGACCGCGCGAAATAACGAGACCGCGCAGAGCGGTCAACGGAAGAAGTTGCGGTTGTTCGGGCCGGCGCGGCTGTGGTACACATGTCGGGCTTCTCGCCCCCCACTCGGAGGACGGCATGACCGCACCCAAGTTCAGCGTCGTGATCCCGACGCGCGAGCGCGCCGACACGCTCCGGTTCGCGCTCCGCACGTGTCTCGACCAAACGTTCGACGACTACGAAATCGTGGTCTCGGACAACTTCAGTTCGCCCGCGACGCGCGCCGTTGTGGACGAAGCCGGGTCGGCGAAGGTGCGGTACTTTCGGACACCCGAACCGCTGGCGCTCGCCGACAACTGGGAGTACGGGGTCGCGCGCGCGCGCGGCGAGTACGTGATCCTGATCGGGGACGACGACGGACTGCTCCCGCACGGGTTGCGCGAGCTCGACCGCGCGGCGTCAGAAACGGGCGCGCGCGCGATCCGCTGGGACGCCGCGTTTTACACGTGGCCCGGCGTGGCGCTTGAGACGGAAAGGGACTACCTTCGGGTTCCCCTGCTCACCGCCCGCCGGGTGCGCGACGGGCACGAGGCGATTCGCGCGGTGGTCGAGTTCCGCGAGTTCTACACGGCGCTCCCGATGCTCTACAACGCCGCCGTTCACCGGTCGGTGCTCGACGAGTTGCGCCGCCTGACCGGGCGCGTGTTTCCGCACCACTATCCAGATGTGTACTCCGGGATGGCGGTCGCGCACGCGGCCGGGAGTTTCCTCTCGGTAGACGTGCCGATGACCGTGTCCGGGCAGTCGCGTTTCAGTACCGGTGTGGCGACGCTCTTCGATCGCGGGCGCAACCCGATTGACCGCGAGTACCGCGACCTGAACGCGCGCGCCGGCCTCATTCCGCACCGTTCGGTGCCCGACCTGCCGGTGTTTCCAGAGGTGCCCGTCGCGGACGCGTACGAGTTCGGCAAACGCGCCCTGTTCCCTGACGCGCCCGCTCGGCTCGATCGCAAGACTCTGGCTCGCGCGTGCGTGAGTGGCGCGCGAGTTCCCGAGGCGGAATGGCCCGCGGCCCTTGCCGAAGTGCGCCGCGCGCTCGCGGGCGATCCCGAACTGGAGCGCTGGTTCGACGACGAACTCGCCGGTGCCCCGTACTCTCCGCCTGGGCGCGTGCGGTTGCGGCCCGAGCGCATGAGTCCGACGGGCGACGCTCTCCACCTCGACGCCGCCGCGTTCGGCGTGACCGACGTGGCCGGAGCCGCGCTGTTGTGCGATCGGGTGCTCGGGTACCGCACCGCGGCGGTCGAGTACCACGAGTCCCCGCAAGCCGGGCGCGAGCGGCTGCGAGTCACGTGCGAGGAGCTGACCCAACAACTCGGGGCCGCCGCGAACCGAATCGCCGAACTGCACGCGGAACTGGCCGGCCGAATCGCCGAACTGCACGCGGAACTGGCCGGGGCGCACGCGCAGCTCGCGCGGGAGCAGCGGTGGTCCCTGCTGCGCCCGCTCCGCGCGCTTCTGTCACGCGCGCGCGGCGCGCGCCGCTGACCGCGCGCGCCACCACGCGACAGTGTCTCGGACGCCCTCCGCGAGCGGCACCAATGGGCACCAACCGGTCGATCGGAGGCGGCCGGTGTGAGCCACGACGGTCGGCGGCTCTCCGGCCGCAGGTGCGCGCGCGCCGAAGAGCACTAACTCGGGGTGCCCGCAGTGGGCGGCAACGTGTTCCACGAGTGCTTTCACCGCGACCCCGGCCCCCGCGCCGACGTTCACGACGCCGACCGGACCCGTCTCGGCGAGCGCCAGAAGGGCGCGCGCGACGTCGTCCGTGTGGAGGTAGTCGCGCACCTGTGTTCCGTCGGTACACGCGACGTGTTCGTGAGCGAGCAGCGCGCGAACGACCGACGGGACGAGCCGCTCGGGGCGCTCGTTCGGTCCGTACACGTTAAACACCCGCGCCCGCACTACTCCGATCCCGTTGGCCCGACCGAACGCCTCCGCCCAGTTCCCGAATTCGAGCTTCGCGGCCCCGTAAGCCGTGTGCGGGCGCTCGGGAGTCGCGTATTCGACAAACGGCGCGGGCTGGGCCCAATCGTATTCCGCGCAACTGCCGGCGAGCACGGCGCGCCGTCCTCCGGTGTGTGCGAAGGCGGTGAGTAACTCGCGGCTCGCGCGCGCCCAATCGCGGTTCACCGAACCGTGCCACAGCTCGGCCGAGGAACTCACCCAAGCCAAGTGCGCCAAGTGCGTCGGGCGGACGTCGCGGATCAACCGCACGGGCGCGCCGGGAGCGAGTAGGTCGCACGGGACGAATTGAACTCCGTCCGTCCCCTGAGTGCGGGTTTCGCGCGCCGCAGAGTATACTTCGAACGACGAGCGGGCGAACCGGAGGACGGGTGCCCCGAGGAGGCCGGTACCACCGGTCACCAAGAGCCGGCGAGCTTCCATAGTCACCGTTACGCGACGAGGGGCAGGGGCACCGGGACGATGAACTTGCCGCCGCGGGCGCGGTACTCGGCCTGCTGGCGCAGGATTTCGTCCGCGAAGTTCCACGTCAGCAGCAGCGTGTAGTCCGGCATCGCTTCGAGCAACTTGTCCGGCGCGTGGATCTTCAGCCGCGTACCGGGCGTGAATTTGCCCTGCTTCACCGTGCTGCGATCCACCACGAAGTCCAACAGGTCCGGGCCGATGCCGCAATAGTTCAACAGCGTGCTGCCCTTCGCGCTCGCGCCGTAAGCGGCGATGCGCTTGCCATCGGCTTTCAGTTCGGTGAGCAGTGCGAGGAGCGTGCGGCGCACCTCGGCGGCGCGCTCGGCGAAGGCGCGGTACGGCTCCAACTCGCGGACGCCCCACGCTTCTTCTTCCGCGAGCAGCGCCGTCACGCGAGGCGACACCGTCGCGGATTCTGTATGCGACGCATAGACGCGCAGCGTGCCGCCGTGAATGGGGACGCGCTTGCAATCACGAATTGTTAGTCCGTGATTCGCAAAGCAGGTGTTCAGTGCGGTGAGCGAGAAATAACACAGGTGTTCGTGATAGATGGTGTCGAATTCGCAGTGGTCGAGCATGTCCTTCACATACGGAGCCTCAATCACCGCGACGCCACTCGGTTTGAGAAGGGTGCGGATGCCGGCGACGAAGCCGTTGAGGTCCGGGACGTGCGCGAGCACGTTGTGCGCGTGGAACACGTCGGCCCGGTGGCCTTCGTTCGCCAGTTGCTCCGCGAACGCCTTCGTGAAGAATTCCGCGCGCGTCGGGATGCCGTGGCGCTCGACGGCGACGCGCGCAACGTTCCGCGCCGGTTCGATACCGAGCACCGGTACGCCCGCGGCCTTGTAGTTCTTCAGCAAGTAGCCGTCGTTACTCGCCGCTTCGACGACGAGGCTGCGCGAACTGAGCTTCTCAGAGAGGGTCAACTCGTGCGCGAGTTCGGCCGCGTGCTTCAGCATCGTGTCGGAGAACGACGAGAAGTAGACGTAGTCGCGGAACAGGTCGTCCGGCGGCACCTCGGCCGTGATCTGTGCGAGCGCGCACTTCGGGCACACCGCTAGTTCGAGCGGGAACGTCGGTTCGTGCTCGCCCGGCGCGTCGCGGAGCGCGTTCGCCAGCGGCGTATCGCCGAGCGACAGCACCGAAGCGAGCGGCCCGGCCCCGCACGCGCGGCAAGTGGCAGTGGTCACGCGGCGGCCCTCGTCTCGAAGAAACTGGAGTACCACGCGACCGTGCGGCGCAAGCCCTCTTCGAGCGTGAAGTGCGGTCGCCAGCCGAGCCGTTCGCGTGCTTTCTTCGCGCTGAGGCTCTGGTGCTTGATTTCGTTCGTCGCCTCGTTCCGCACTTCGGGCGTGAGGCGCGAACCCATCACCGCGAGCACCTTGTCCACGAGTTCGCGGACGCTCACTTGCGTCTCGTTCGAGAAGTTGAACGCCTCGCCGCGCAGTGCCGGGTCGCTCGCCATCTTCTCCGCGAGCAGCAAGTACGCAGCCGCGCCGTCTTCGACGAAGAAGTAGTCGCGCACGAGCGTGCCGTCGGAGCGGATCACCGGGCGCTCGCCGCGCTGCACGCTGCGGATCGTTCCGGGGATGATACGGTTCCAGTTCAGATCGCCGGGGCCGTAGAAGTTGCCGCACCGCGTGACCGACACCGGCAGTCCGTAGGTGATCGCGTAACTCTGCGCGATGAGGTCCGCGCACGATTTGCTCACGTCGTACGGGTGCCGGCCCTGTAACGGCGTGCTCTCGTCGTAGGGCAGCACTTCGGTGTTGCCGTAGGCTTTGTCGCTCGACGCGAGCACGATCTGCTTCACCTTCGGGCTGCGCCGGCACGCCTCGAGGAGCGCCCAAGTGCCCTGAATGTTGCTCTCGAACGTCGCCACCGGGTTGCGGTTTGCCACCGGCACCAACGTTTGCGCCGCGAGGTGAATGACCGTGTCGATCTCGAACTCGCCGAGTACGCGCTCCGCGAGCGCCTGATCGCGCACGTCGCCGCGAACGGTCTTTACCTGCTGAAGCAAGCCGCCGCGCACGAGTTCGCTTTCGGGCACCCAGTCGCGCACGAGGCACACCACGTCGGCACCGCCGCGAAGCAGTCGCTTCACGACGGCCCCTCCGACCAAGCCGGTCGCGCCGGTGACGAGTGTGGGCCGGTCCTGCCAGAACCCGTTCACGCGCTCGCCCTCCACGGTGCGCGACCGTCCTGCCAGAGCGCTTCCAGTTGGCGCTTGTCGCGGAGCGTGTCCATGCACTGCCAAAACTTGTCGTGCCGGTACGCGGCCAGTTGGCCATCGGCCACCAGTCGCGGGAGAATGTCGTTCTCGAAGCTGTCGTTGTCGCCACCGATGTAGTCGAGCACGGCCGGTTCGAGCACGAAGAACCCGCCGTTGATCCACCCTTCGCCGGTCTGCGGCTTCTCGGTGAACGCGCGCACGAGCGGCCCGTCGAACTCCAACCCGCCGAACCGCGCCGGGGGCCGAACCGCGGTTACAGTCGCGAACTTCCCGGTTTCGCGGTGGTGGCGCAGCAGCGCTTGCACGTCCACGTCGCTCACGCCGTCGCCGTAGGTGAGCATGAACGTGCCGTCCCGCACCCAATCGGCCACGCGCCTCACGCGCCCGCCGGTGTTGGTGTTCAGCCCGGTTTCGATGAGGTGAACGTTCCAGTCCGCGTCGGCCTTGTCGTGTTCGGTGATTTCGCCGCGCGCGAGGTTCACCGAGATGCTGCCGGTGTACCGCGAGCGCTCGATGAAGAACCGCTTGATCGCATCGGACTTGTAGCCGAGCGCGACGACGAACTCCGTGACCCAGTGGGCCGCGTAGTGGCTCATGATGTGCCAGAGGATGGGCCGCCCGCCGATTTCGACCATCGGTTTGGGCCGTACCTCGGTCTCTTCGGCGAGCCGCGTGCCGAGACCGCCGGCGAGAATGACCGCGCGCATACTGGGTTCCGCCGTCCGTGACGGAGTTCAACATCGGTCGAACGAACCGCGAGACTTTACCCCGCTTGCGCGACCCCCGCAAGGCGACTTCGCGCGCCGCTTTCGGGGTAGTAGAGCGTCTATTACCCCGAAAGCGCGGCGCGCTTGCGGCGCGCTCTACTTCAGGCTATTCTCTAATCACGCGCCGAACGCGCTCCCGCCGCACCGCACTCCGCCTCTGCCTCACCCATGCGAATTCACCTGCTCGCAATCGCTGCGCTCGCGCTGTCCGCCCCGGCTCAGGCGGCCATCACCGCGACGCCCGCGAAGGTCGAACTCCCGGACGCGTTCGCGGGGCAGCAACTCCTCGTTTCGCACGACGGCCGCGACGCCACCCGCGATGCCACCTTCGCCACCACGAACGCGAACGTCGCGCGCGTCGATGCGAAGGGCTATGTGACCGCGACCGGGAACGGCTCCGCGGTCATTCAGATTTCCCGCGGCAAGGAGAAGGCGGAAGTCGCGGTCGTCGTGAAAGGCTTCGGTGACGCAGCGCGCGGCGTGGATTTCCGCACCGAAGTGATGCCGCTGCTCAGCAAGCACGGCTGCAACGCGGGCGGCTGTCACGGCAAAGCGAGCGGGCAAAACGGCTTCAAACTCTCGCTGTTCGGCTTCGACACTGCCACCGATTACGAAGCCATCGTGCTCGAAGCCCGCGGCCGGCGGCTGTTCGCCGCGAACGCCGACGCGAGCCTGTTCCTCACGAAGGCCGCGGGCAAAGTGCCGCACGGCGGCGGGAGGCGTTTGCCCGCGGAGAGCGCCGATTACCAACTCGTGAAGCGGTGGATCGAAGCCGGCGCGCCGGCTTCCGCGCCCAACGTGCCGAAGGTCACGAAACTGCGGGTGTTCCCCGCGGACGCGGTGCTTTCGCCGGACCAGCGGCAGCAACTCGCGGTGATCGCGGAGTACTCGGACGGCTCCGCGCGCGACGTGACGCGGCAGGCCGAATTCTTCAGCAACCTCGACGTCGCGGCGCGCGTGGACGCGGACGGCTTGGTGACGGCCGGCAAGGAGAGCGGCAAAGCGGCGGTCATGGCGCGGCACATGGGGTTCGTCGCGGTGTTCACGGCGATCCGCCCGCACGGGCCGGCGCTGAACGCGATCCCGGAGTTCGCGCCCATCAACAAGATTGACGAACTTGCACTGGCGAAGTGGAAGAAACTCGGCCTCAAACCCTCGCCGACGTGCGACGACGCGACGTTCATTCGGCGCGTCACCATCGACCTGTGCGGCCGGCTTCCCACCGCCGCGGAAGCGAAAGCGTTCGCCGAAGACACGACTGCCGACAAGCGTACAAAGTTGGTCGATCGGTTGTTGGATTCGCCGGACTACCCCGCGTACTTCGCGATGAAGTGGGGCAGCGTTCTGCGCAACTCGAACCTCGCGGGCGCGGACCAAGCCGCGGTCGCGTTCCACAACTGGCTGAAGGACCAAATCGCCCGCAACCGGCCCTACGACGAGTTCGTGTGCGGGATCGTCGCGGCCGCGGGCGAGTGGCAAGACGCACCCGCGATCAACTGGCTGTGGCAGAACCGCGACGACCAACTGCACCAAGTGACCGCGGACGTGGCACAAGTGTTCCTCGGCACGCGGTTGCAGTGCGCGAAGTGCCACCACCACCCCTACGAGCGCTGGGGCCAAGCGGACTACTACGGCCTCGCCGGGTTCTTCACGCGCCTCGGGGGCAAGAACTTCGGTCAGCCGCCGCCGTACTTCGCCGCGCCGAACCCCACCACTGGCGAACGCGACCCGCTGACCGGGCGCACGCCGGAACCGAAGTTCCTCGACGGCCCGGCCCCGAAGTTCAGCGCCGACGACGACCCGCGGCACGCGCTCGTCGATTGGATGGCGAAGCCGCAAAACCCGTTCTTCGCGAAGGCACTCGTGAACCGGTTGTGGGGCCACTTCTTCGCTCGCGGCATCGTGAGTGAAGCCGATGACTTGCGCGAAACGAACCCGCCGAGCAACCCGGAACTGCTCGACTGGCTCGCGGCCGATTTCACCAAGAACAACTACGACGTGAAGCGCACGATTCGCACGCTGCTGACAAGTCGAGTGTACCAACTCAGTTCCGAACCGACGGAGTTCAACAAGAACGACCGACAGAACTTCGCGCGGTACTACGCGCGCCGGATGCCCGCGGAGGTGTTCCTCGACGCGGTGAACGCGGTGTGCGGCACGAAGGGCGGCTTCGGCGGGAACGGCGTGAGCGCGAACGCCCGCGCCGTCGACCTGCCGCACGAGGGCTTCGGCTCGTACTTCCTTGATACCTTCGACCGGCCGAAGCGCGTGACCGTGTGCGAGTGCGAGCGCTCCACCGGCGCGACGCTCGGCCAAGTGCTGTTGCTGGCGAACTCCGACGAAATGGAGAGCAAAATCGCGGACGGCAACGGCCGCGTCTCGAAACTGCTGAAAGCGAAGACCGCGCCCGCGGACGCGCTAAGCGAGCTGTACTTCGCCGCCCTCGGTCGCGCGCCGACGGTGAACGAGCGGAAGAAAGTGCTCGACTACATCGAAGCCGCGAAGGACAAGCAGAAGGCGACCGAAGACGTGCTGTGGGCGATCCTCAACACGCGCGAGTTCATGTTCAACCACTAGATCATGCTGGCTGAATCGACCTTCCATCACGACGGGAGTTTCGTCATCCTCGCGGGGTATCCCAGATTGACCCCCGTGCGGAGCCGGTCATGCCAGGGAAGGCAGCCAAGGTGGTCATCACCGAGCGGCAGCAAGAGATCCTCCAACGGTGGGTTCGGTCCCGCTCCTGTCCGCGGGGGTTGGCCCAGCGAGCCGAGATCATCCTGCTCGCCTTCGACCGCCTACAGAACGGACCGATCGCCGACCACCTCGGGTGCGAGCGGCACGCCGTCGGGATCTGGCGACGACGTTGGGCGGACGCATTCGACACGCTGGTCCGCATCGAGTGTCTCGAAGGCCTCTCGGCCCTAGAGACGGCGATCGAAGGTGTCCTGAGTGACAACCCTAGGTCCGGGTGCCCGGGGACGTTTGCTCCCGACCAGATCGCCCGGATCATCGCGGTCGCGTGTGAGCCGCCGGAGGATTCGGGCCGACCCGTGACGCACTGGACGGCGGCCGAGTTGGCCGAGGAGGTCGCGGCACGCGGGATCGTCCCGGCCATCTCCGTCCGCCACGTCGGACGGTTTTTAAAAGTGCCGAACTCCAACCCCATCGGAGTCGGTACTGGCTGAACGCGAACCCCAAGGATCCCGAGGCGTTCGCCCAACAAGTCCGGGACGTGTGCGACTGCTACCAGGCAGCCCCGGATCGGTCGAAGAGCGGGGTTCACACGGTGTGCGTGGACGAGATGACGGGAGTCCAGGCGAAGGAGCGGATCGCCCCGACCCGGCCGATGCGGCCGGGTCAGACCGAGAAGGTCGAGTTCGAGTACAAGCGACATGGGACGCAGTGCTTGATCGGGAACTTCGAGGTGACCACGGGTCAGGTGATCGCCCCAACGGTTCAGGCGACGCGGGGCGAGAAGGACTTCGCCGACCACATCGAGCGGACGGTGGCGACGGACCCGGAGGCGGGATGGATCTTCGTGGCGGACAACCTGACGACGCATACCTCGGCGACGTTGGTGTGGTGGGTGGCGTCGCTGTGCGGGATCGCGGCGGAGTCGCTGGGGAAGAAGGGGAAGAGCGGCATTCTGAAGTCGGTGGCGACGCGGAAGGCGTTCCTGACGGATGCGAGCCATCGGGTTCGTTTCGTGTACGTGCCCAAGCACACGTCGTGGCTGAACCAGGTGGAGATCTGGTTCAGCGTGCTGGCGAGGCGTGTGTTGCGCCGAGGGAACTTCTGTTCGGTGGCGGACCTGCGGGAGAAGATCCTGGCGTACATCGCGTACTACAACCAAACGCGAGCCAAGCCCTACAAGTGGACCTACGCGGGCCGCCCGCTCAATGTGTGAAACCATGGAACCGTCTGCCTTGGTGGAAGGCCGATTCAGCCAACGTGATCTAGGCGATCTTCTCGACTGGGTGCTGGTCTTGGATGACAACCGGCGGTACGCGGTCCCGAGCCAGTCCGGCAGCCGCCGCGACAGGCTCGACTGCTTCGTTTCCCCCCGACATACACCTGATCGTCCGGCTGACCGGTCGCGCGCGGGTGGGTGTTCGCAAGACGTGATCTTGGGACACGAGAGGAACACGGTCCCGAAATGGGGTCGATAAACCCTGCGTTGCGTTAGAATCGCAATCGCCTA
>VGZJ01000236.1 GCA_016872595.1 Planctomycetota bacterium | reverse complement strand
ACGTCACCAAGTTCCCGGAGATGCTCGACGGGCGCGTGAAGAGCCTGCACCCCGCCATCTTCGCCGGGTTGCTCGCCAAGCGCGACAAGCCCGAACACATGAGCACGCTCGCGGAGCACGCGCTGCAGGAAATCGACCTCGTGGTGTGCAACCTGTACCCGTTCGAGCAAACGGTGGCGAAGCCGGGCGTGACGGAAGCCGAAGCCATCGAGAACATCGACATCGGCGGCCCGTGCATGGTCCGCGCCGCCGCGAAGAACTTCGCGAGTGTCGCGGTGGCAACCGGAACCGCCGATTACAGCGCGATTCTGAAGGCGCTAGAATCTGGTGCCGGCAAACTCGATATCGAACTGCGCCGTCAGTTGGCGTTCATGGCGTTCGCGCGAATCGAACGGTACGACCGGGCCATTGCGCATTACTTCGCCGATGCCGTATCCAGCAGGAAGGGAGAATGGGATAGCTTCCTGAACGTGAATTACGAGTTGATGCAAACGCTGCGTTACGGCGAGAACCCACACCAGAAGGCCGCGTTCTACACCGAACCCGTTATTGCACGTCCCTGTGTTGCCACAGCAGAGCAACTACACGGCAAGGAGCTGAGTTACAACAACATCCTCGACCTCGACTCGGCGCTGAACCTCGCGCGGGAGTTCGCGGGGCCGGCGTGCGTGGTCGTGAAGCACAACAACCCGTGCGGCGCGGCCGTGGGCGCGAAGCTCGCGGACGCCTTCCAGCAGGCGTGGGACGGCGACGCGCTCTCCGCGTTCGGCGGCATCATCGCGTTCAACAAGCCCGTCGATGCCGACACCGCCAGCGCGATCATGGACCCGAAGGCGAAGCGGTTCGTCGAGTGCATCATCGCGCCCGACTACGAGCCGTACGCGCTCGAAGGCTTGAAGAAGTGGAAGGAGAACGTGCGGCTTCTGAAGACCGGCGAGTTGACCGGCTTCCCGCAAGGGCTGGACTACCGCCGCGTCGACGGCGGCCTCTTGGTGCAAACGCGCGACGTGGGGGCCGACAAGCCGGGTGATTGGAAGTGCGTCACCAAGCGCCAGCCGACCGAAGCCGAGAACTACGCGCTGCACTTCGCGTGGTTCGTGTGCAAGCACGTCAAGAGCAACGCCATCGTTCTGGCGAAGGACACGCACGTCGTCGGCGTCGGCGCGGGGCAGATGTCCCGCGTCGTCTCGGTGGAAATCGCCGTGAAGAAGGCCGGCGACAAGTCGAAAGGCTCGGTGCTGGCGAGCGACGCGTTCTTCCCGTTCCCGGACAACGTCCACGCGGCGGCGGCGGCCGGCGTCACCGCGATCATCCAGCCCGGCGGCTCGGTGAAAGACCCGGACAGCATCGCAGCCTGCGACCAGCACGGCATCGCGATGCTGTTCACCGGCATCCGGCACTTCCGCCACTAACCAAGTTTCAGCCGCACGATGCACACAGAGAAGACACGATCAAGACAGAAGACCGAGTTCAATCCAAACTCTGTTCTTCTCTGATCGTGTCTTTGTCTGTGTTCATCGTGCGGCTCATCTGGAGTATTGAGATGGATCACACGGCGCACGAGTTCTTGAAGGCGCTGCTCGAGACGCCCAGCCCGTCGGGGTTCGAGCAGCCCATTCAGCAGGTGGTGCGCGAGCGGATGCGGCCGTTCGCGGACGAGGTGCGCACCGACGCGCACGGGAACGTGTTCGCGGCCCGGCACCCGGACGCGCGCGACGGCGCGCCACGCATCATGCTCGCCGGGCACTGCGACCAGATCGGCCTGATGGTGCAGTACATCGACTCCGACGGCTACCTCTACATCCAGCCCATCGGCGGCTGGGACATGCAGATTCTGCTCGGCCAACACCTGACGGTGTGGGGCAAGGGCGGGGCCATTCACGGTGTCGTCGCGCGGCGTGCCATTCACCTGCTGAAACCGGACGAGCGCACGAAGGTGCCGGAGTTCACCGACGTGTGGGTGGACATCGGGGCGAAGAACAAGGAGGAGGCCGCATCGCTGGTGCGCGCCGGCGACCCGATCACGTTCGCGCTCGGCTACCGGCCGCTCCGCAACGACCTCGCCGCCAGCCCCGCGATGGACGACAAGGTCGGCCTCTGGGTGTGCATGGAAGCCGTGCGACTGCTTCACGGACGCGCGCTGAAGGCCAGCGTGTACGGCGTCTCGACGGTGGCCGAAGAGATCGGGCTGCGCGGGGCGACCACTGCGGCCTACGCCATCGACCCCACAGTGGGCATCGCGGTGGACGTGTGCCACGCGACCGACACGCCGGGCAACGACAAGAAGACTCAGGGCGACATCAAGTGCGGTGGCGGGCCGGTGCTGTACCGCGGGCCGAACATCAGCCCGCGGGTGTTCGACCTGCTGGAAGCGACCGCGACCGCGCACGGCATCCCGGTGCAGGTGGCCGGCACGCCGCGCGCCACCGGCACCGACGCGAACGCGATCCAGATCGCGCGCGCGGGCGTGGCAACGGGCTTGATCGGCATCCCGAACCGCTACATGCACAGCCCGGTGGAAGTGGTTCACCTCGACGACCTGACCAACGCCGCGAAGCTGCTGGCCGAGTTCAGCGCCGCTGTTGGGCCGGACACCAACTGGATTCCGTGAGGGTCGCACCGCTTTCGGCACCGCCCGTCTCGCGAAGCCGCAAGCGGCGGTTGCGTCCGGTTTCCGGGCGCGCGGCGTCGGGTTTCTCGGCCGTTTTGTCGGCGCTTCTCCTTTTCCGTTCTACACTTCCGCCGATGACACTCGCCCGGTCAGGCCGGAGCGCGCTCGTGGCAACCCACACTCGCTTGCCGCAGATGCGGTCGCCGTTTCTCACGGCGGTTCGCAAGAGCGGGTTGCTGACCCCGGACGACTTCGTCGCCGTCATCTCCGCGTCCGGCCTCGACCCGGCCACCGCGGACCCGCTCCAAATCGCCGCGCTCCTCGTCCGCAAGAAGTTGCTCACCAAGTTTCAGGCGATGCAGTTGCTTCAGGGCCGCACCAGCGGGTTCGTGCTGGGCCGGTACAAGATCCTCGACGGCCTGCGCCAAGACCGCGTCGGCATGGTGTTCAAGGCCGAAGACACGGACACGAACGAACTCGTTTCGCTGAAGGTGCTGCCGACCGACCGGGCGAGCGACCCGACCATCCTGCGGGCGTTCCGCGACGAGGTGCGCGCCGCGGCGCGGGTCGATCACCCCGCGGTCGCGCGCGTGCTCGACTTCGACTGCGCGCACGGGACGTACTTCGTCGTGTCCGAGTTCGTAAGCGGGCCGACGCTCGATAAAGTGGTGGGCGAGCGCGGGCCGCTGGTGCCGCACGCCGCCGCGCAGTTGGTCGCGCAAACGGCGGTCGCGCTGATGCACGTCCACGACCGCGGGTTGATCCACCGCGACATGAAGCCCGGCAACCTCGCGCTCCTGCCGGACCGTCGGGTGAAGCTCATCGACTTGGGCCTGACGCACATGCTGGAAAGCCCGTGGGCGCGCGTCACCAAGCGGATCAGCACGAAGGAGTACGCGGAGGAGATCGCGCACATCGCCCCGGAACAGGCGTGGGGCTGCGAACAGGACGCGCGCGGTGACGTGTACAGCCTCGGCTCGACGTTCTACTACCTGCTGACCGGGCAGGTGCCGTTCCCCGGTCTCGCGCCGGAGATGATGGCCGAGCGCCAGATTCGCGGGGTGCCGGCCCCGTCGAAACTGCGCCCGAAGGTGCCCCCGGAGCTCGACGCAATCGTTCAGAAGATGGGCGCGAAAGACCCGCACGCGCGGTACCAGAGCGCGCGGGACGTGGTGATCGCGCTACACTCGTGGCTCCCGGTGGCGCAGTGGCAGGCGCTGGGCCTGAGCGCGGAACCGCCGAAGCCGGCCGCGCCACAACCGGCCAAGAAACCGGCCCCCAAGCGCGGCCTGTGGGCCTTCCTGCGGCGGCTCTTCGGCCGCTGACCTGTTCTTGCTTATCTGACGTTCACCCCGCGGCGCGGCGCGGGTACAGTTCTCGCATGGACTTCTCCCAAGAAGAACTGCTGGAAGCCGTCGAGCGGCTCGTCGCCGGGATGCTCGAGCGCGCCGGGGCGACCGCACCCCCGATCGACGCGCTCGCGCTCGCCGAGCGACACTTGGGCATCCCGCTCGAATGGGTCGAGCCGGCCGACGACGACGACGACGGCCGTCGCCGGCCGCGCCCGCGCGCGGGCGGGAGCGGCATCGCCCTCACCACCGACATGAGCGCCGAACAGCGCCAGCGCGCCGCGGCCGACGGCGTCGCCCGCCACCTGCTACCGGACGTTTACCGCAAGCTCGGCGTCGTGCCGGGTTCGGAGAGCAAGCAGTTCGCGGCGCACGTCCGGGCGCTGGTGCTGGCGCGCGTGCTGATCCCGACGCGGCTGCTGCGCGCGGCACTGCGCGACTGCAAGTACGACGTGCCCGCGCTGCACGCGGTGTTCCGCACGGCGAGCATCGAAGCGGTCGCGGGCCGGTTGCTCGACCTCGATTCGCCGTGTGTGATTGCCGTCGTAGACGACGACGTGGTCGCGAGCCGCCGGTCGAACTTCGCCCCGGTGGGCCGGAAACTCGAAGCGGCGGAGCGCGAGTGCGTGGAGCAGGTGACGGCGCTCGACCTGCCGCACCGGGCGCGGGTCGGGGAGTGGACCGCGTGGGGGTGGCCGGTGCCCGGTCGCCCTTTTCGCCGGATTCTGCTCCGCGCGGTTCGCGACGACGTATAATGACTGATGTTCCGTTCACTCGGCGGTCGCCAGCTCTTGCAGCCCGGCGACCGCCGAACCGTTTCCGCCCTTTACAAGCACCGTCCGGGGCGGGATGATCGTTCCGTTACCGTTCGCGCCGCCCCGCCCGCGGCGACCGACCGTTCGAGGAGCGCGCGGCCATGACCGACGACCGCATTCCCATGACGCGGGAAGGCTACGACAAACTCAAGTCCGAACTGGACAAGTTGCGCGGGGCCGACATGATCGAGGTCACCAAGCGGGTGGCCGCGGCGCGCGACATGGGCGACCTCAGCGAGAACGCCGAGTACCACGCCGCGCGCGAGGATCAGGGCATCCTGCAGGCCCGCATCAACGAACTCTCGGACCGGCTCGCGCGCGCCGCCATCGTCGATACCAGCGCGCTGCCGAAAGGAACCATCGCCTTCGGGAGTAGGGTCAAGGTACTCGACCTCGACATGGACGAGGAAGAAACCCTCGAACTCGTCGGGCCGGGCCAAGAGAACCCGGACAAGGGCCGGATTCTCACCAGCAGCCCCATCGGGCAGGGCCTGATCGGGCGCAAGGTCGGCGACACCGTCGAGATTCAGGTTCCGCGCGGCACGATCCGCTTCAAAGTGCTGGAAATCTCGGCCGCCAGTATATAATTCGCGCCGGCCCTGAATCGGTGCGGCTGTAACGCCAGCGGGCAGTAAGTTTTTCCGGTTCGGCCAATAATTCCGGTAGGCAGCGTGTGCCGGAGTTGTTAGAACGACACTCAGTTTTTCCCGTAACGAGTGTTGACGGATTCCAATCGCTGTCGAAGACTACATAAGGCACAGGCACTTGCGCCGTGCCCGGTCGCGCCGCCGCTGAGGAGGCGGGCATGTCTGATCCGCGGCTTCACAGCTTGCACTTGGAGGGCCAGCCCCGGCGGGACACGTTCCGCGCTGCGCGCCAAGTGCTGCAAGCCGCGTGCGGGAGTCAGACCGTGGCCGGCGACGTGCGGGCCCTCGTGGAGGCCGATCTCGGCGCGTCCACCATTGCCGCCCCGCTCGGCGCGCCGGGGGCCGTACTCGCCGGGCGCTTCGCCTTCTACCTCAAAGACGGCTCCAACATCTACCCGCTGCACCTCGGGATGAATAGCATCGGGCGACTGCCCGACAACGACGTGATCGTTCGCGACGAGTGCGTCTCGCGCCGCCACTGCGCCATCCTGATCCACTCCGACCTGCGCTGCGAACTGCACGACGTAGCGTCCAAGAACGGCACCGTACTCAACGGGAAGAAGATCCCCGCCCCGACGCGGTTGCAGTCGGGCGACCAGATCACCCTCTGCAACCGCCGCCTCACGTTTCAAATCGCCGAAGCCGCGCCCGAACCGATGATCGTGCCCGCCGCGAGCTGACCCCTTCTCTACCGCACCGCGCCGCCCGTGACCACGCGCATCGGCAGGCCGGCCGTGATGCGGAAGAAGTGCCCCAGCGCCCGCCCGGTCGCCTCGCACGCGGTCTCCGAGGTGAGGATCATGTCGTTGGGCCACATCGCGATGTTCTCGCGCGGGTCGCGGAGCGCTTCGTTCAGATCGACGCGGATCGCGAGTTGTTGCCCGGTCGCGAGGCGGCGCAGCACCGTGACGCGACTCGGCGCGGAGCGCCCCGCGCCCGGCTTCAGCGGGCCGCGCGCCACCGCGACCGCTTCCGTCACGCGCATGTCGGTCGAAAGCGGGAACTGCCCGGAGCCGAGCGCGCCGCCGGTGTAGAACACCGCGCCCGCGCCGCACGCCGGGGGCGCGCACGTCGGCCCGTCGATCACCTCGTCGGGCGGCGGCAGCTCGCCCTTCGCCGGGCGCACCGCGGGCTTGTTCGCGCGCGCGACCGATTCGCCCGCGGTGCACGCGGGGCCGCACGTCGGCCCGCAGGCCGGGGCGCGCAGCACCTCGTCGGGCAACCGGCGCACCGGCACCGCGTCCGGGGCCGGGTTGTGGAGCGTGACGCACCCGCCGCTGGCGAGCGCGGCGGCGGCGAACAGAACGGCCCGCATCGTGCGGCCCTCACTTCTTCCACGGGACGGTGAACCCGCCGGCCGGGGCGGGGTGGCGGAACGGCACCACGGGCACCGGGTCCGTGACCGGCACCACCGCGCCCGCGGGCAGCAGCGGCACCGAACCCGGCGGCGCGGGCAGCACCGACGACGGCGGGGCGAGCGCCGGCGGTAACGGGCCGATGGGTTCGGGCACCGGCAGCGGGCGCGGGTCCGGCGGCACCGGGACCGGGAGCGCCGGGTACGGCGGCGGGAGCAGGTCCGGGTTCGGGTCCGGCGCGGGCGGCGCGAACTTGTCGTCCCCCAAGTCCGGGTTGAACGGCTTGATGACCGGCAGCGCCGGCTTCGGCAGCGGCGGAACCGTGGAGGCGCGCGGCGGCTCGTCGCCCTTGTTCGGTTCGGTGAACTTGTTGCCGGGTTCGGGCAGCGGGCGCGGCGACGGCAGGTCGTCCGACTTAGGCTTCTTGGGCGGCACGGTCGGCACCGTCGGCGGCAGGGCCGCCGGGTCGCAGTCGGGATCGGCGAGCGCGACGGGCACGGTCAGGAACCGCCTGCGCCCGCTCGCGCTAGCGACTTCGGCCCCGTACTTGAAGCCGAGGTAGTAGTCGTTGATGAGGCAGTGGCCCTGTTCGGAGTAGTAGCGCTTCTCGCGCACGTACTTGATGGGCGGCGCGGCGGGCGGCTGGACGGTCCCGCCGCGGTCGAGGTGATCGACGAACCCGTCGAGGAACCCGTCGTAGAACTCGTCGGTAAACGCGCGGCGGTCGTTCTGGGCGCGGACCGTTTGCCACGCGGCCCGCGCCTCGGAGCGCAGGTCGTGCTCGATGGCCCGCTGCGTGTGGGCCAGTCGGGTCTCGTTGGTCCAGTTGCGCACGGCCCCGCACCCGGTTAGTACCGGGAGGGAGCACAGCGCGACCGCGACCGCCTTCCAGTGCATATCGGCTCCGCTCCGAGGTTCGTAAGGAACTAGATCGGTCGAACGAATGGGGCGCGTTCACCAGTTGGGGGAAAATCCGCACTTGCGCCGGTTGCGCCGCCCGCGCCGTGTGTCAGAGTTACCGCGGCCGGGCGCGTGGGAACGTCGCGCGATTAGGGAAACGGCGCTCGACTTCCGCCCGCGCCCGGCCGATGGGAGCGACATCGCCCCGGCCCGCGCGAGCGGGCCAATGCGCCCGATCCACATCTCCCCTGCAACCGGAGCGGCACAATGGCGAAGGCGAAGAAACCAGTGAAGAAGAAGGCCCCGGCCAAGAAGAAGCCGGCGGCGGCGAAGAAAAAGGCCCCGGCCAAGAAGAAGGCCCCGGTCAAGAAGAAGGTGGCCCCGGCCGCGGCGAAGGTGGTGAAGAAGCCGGCGGCGAAGAAGAAGGCCCCGGTCAAGAAGAAGAAGCCCGCGGTCGCGCCCGCACCGGCCCCGGTTGTGATCGCGCCGCCGCCCGTGGTCGCGCCGGAACCGGCCCCCGCGCCCGCGCCGGCCCCGGTCGCACCGGAACCGCCGCCCGCGATGGTGTGAGCGCCCCCCTAGCGGCCGGTGACCCGCGCGCGGTATTGTGACGGCATGACCCGCTCGGAATGGCTCACCAGTAACAGCTCGCACGCGATGCTCGCGCACGTCTGCGCCTTCGCCGACCCCCGGCGGCTGCGCCTGTTCGCGTGCGCCTGTTGCCGGCAGGTGTGGAACCGCTTCATCGACCCAATCACGGTCGGCGTGGTGTCCGTGGCGGAAGCGTTCGCCGATGGCGTCGTGCCGCTGGGTGCGTTCGCGCTGGTGCGCGAGCGGGCAAGCGCCGCGGTCGCCGCCGCCGAGCGGCGCGCCGACCTCCCGGCCTATCACGTCCACGTCGCGCGCGCCGCGGCCCACGCCTGCGCCGACGATGCCGCGGCCGGCGCGCGCGGCGCGCGGCGCGCCACCCTTCACGCCGTTTCCGATTTCCCCCTTGTCGGCCCGTACGCGGCATCCGACCTGCCCGCGGAATACCTCGCGGAGATGGCGGGCCAAGCCGATCTGCTCCGCGACATCTTCGGCCCCGACCCGGACGTGGGCCGCGACGCCTTCGACCCGGCGTGGCTCACGCCCGACGTGCAAGCGCTCGCGCGGGCCATCTACGCCCGCCGCGACTCGGCCGCGGTCCCCGTTCTGGCCGACGCGCTCGAAGAGGCCGGGTGCGACGACGCCGAGATCCTCGACCACTGCCGCGCGCCGGGCGAGCACGTCCGCGGGTGCTGGGCGGTGGAAATGTTCCTGTGACGGCCCCTGCGGAGGCGCGCCCGTGACGACCGAAGACGACTTCCACAAGATGCTCGACGCGAACCCGGACGACTGGCACGCGCGCGGGCTGTTCGCGGAGTGGCTCAGCGACTGCAACGACCCGCGCGCCGAGGGCTACATGGCGATGGCCCGACTGAAGCGCCGGCCCCTGCAAGGGCGGAACCTCGAGTGCGAAACGTGGTGGTGGCACAACAGCGGGGCCGACTTCCACAACAACATCCCGGCCGACTGGTTCCGGTTGCTCCCGAAGCCGTTCCGCAACGACACGTTCTGGCCGATGTTCACCAGTGACAACAGCTCGATCAAGACCCGGCGCGAGTGCGAGGACGCGCTGGCGCTGGCGTTCCGGCAACTCCCCACGGCGCGCCAAGCGGATCTGCTGAAGCCGCCCGCGTGAGCGCGGCGCGCCGCTACAATACCGGTATGGCAACCACACCCTGCGCCCCGGCCGACCTGCCGTTTCTGGCCGCCGCGTTCGCGGCCCGCGCCCACCGCCACCACACCCGCAAGGACAACGTCACGCCCTACGCGAGCCACGTGTTCCGCGTGTGCCTCGTGGTGCGCCACGTGTTCGGGTTCGACGACCCCAAGATGCTCGCCGCGGCGCTGCTGCACGACACCATCGAGGACACGAACACCGACCGCGACGACATCATCGAGGGCTTCGGTGATGAGGTCGGCGCGTGGGTGGCGGCGCTGACCAAGAACACGATCCTGCCGCACGACGAGCGCGAGGCCGAGTACTGCGCGCGGTTGTGTGCCGCGCCGTGGCAGGTGCAGGCGATCAAGCTCGCCGACATTTACGACAACCTGTCGGATTCCGGGAACCTGCCGCCGGAGAAGAGCGACAAGCCGTTCAAGAACGCCCGCCGGTATCTGGACGCGCTCCGCCCGCGACTGAAGCCCGAGGCGCGCCCGGCGCTCGACAAACTCGAAGAGCGGTTCCCGCAGTTGCGCCCGGTCTAACGTCGTGAGATTCGCGCGCCGGGAGACGGTTGGCTAGAGTTCACCCAGTGTTGGTTGTGAGTTTGGGGTGCGGGTGCAGGAGCTTGCGGAGCATGGTGGCGATCCAATCGAACAGGTAGGTGACGGCTTTCTTGAGCCGCCACGGGTGGTTCATGAGCGCCTCGCGCAGTGG
>VGZJ01000235.1 GCA_016872595.1 Planctomycetota bacterium | reverse complement strand
CCGGCACGGCGGCCGGGCGGCGGTCCGCGGCGGCCCAGCCCCGACCGGCATCCCGGCCGACCAGCCCACCGTCGCGTCGCTGCTGAAGAAGGAGGGGTATACGACCGCCTGCGTCGGACAGTGGGGTCTCGGACCGCCGGCCAAGCTCACCGCCCCGAACGACTCCGGCTTCGACCACTTCTTCGGGGCCGTCAACCTGCCGCACGCCAACAACCCGTACCCGGAGTTCCTCATCCGCAACGGCAAGGTGGTGCCGCTCAAGAACGAGGCCGCGGAGGACTGGAAGAAAGTCCAGGATCCGAAGCTGCCCGACGGCGGCAAGGGCGTGGCCGCGAAGAAAGCGGACTATGCCCCGGCCCTGGAACTCGACGACGCGCTCGCATTCGTCCGCGAGAACCAGAAGAAGCCGTTCTTCCTCTACCTCGCACTCACGGTGCCGCACGCCAACCCCGCGGCGGGCGAGTACGGGCTGGACGCCCCGGACCTCGGCGAGTTCGCGAAGAAGGAGTGGCCCGCGGCCGAGAAAGGGTTCGCCGCCCAGGTCCGGGCGCTCGACCGGGACGTCGGCCGCGTACTCGACCTGCTCGTGGAACTGAAGCTCGACACGGACACGCTGGTGATCTTCACGTCCGACAACGGACCGCACAACGAGTGCGGGCACAAGGCCGACTTCTTCCACTCGACCGGCAAGCTCCGCGGGGTGAAGGGCGAGTTGTTCGAGGGGAGCATCCGCGTGCCGGCGATCGCGTGGCGGCCGGGCACCATCGAGGCGGGCACCGAGAACGACCTCCAGTGGTACGCCGGCGATCTGATGGCGACGGCCGCCGAACTGGCCGGCGCGACCCCGCCGACCGGGCTGGACAGCGACAGCCTCCTGCCGGCCTTGAAGGGGCGCGAGGAGAAGGACAAATGGAAGCGGAAGAGCCCGCTCTACTGGGAGAGCTACGACGGCCCGACGGCACAGGCGGTGCGGTTCGGGAAGTGGAAGGCGATCCGTTCCCCGATGGGAACCGGCGAGGTCGTCCTGTACGACATGTCGAACGACACCGGCGAGAAGACCGACTACTCGAAGCGCCGCCCGGACCTGACCAGGCACGCGAACAACCTGCTCGACAAGCACCACACGCCGGACCCCGGCCGAAAGGAGCCCGTCCCGAAGGAGAGGTAGCCGGGCCACCCCGCCGTCTGTTCCCGCCGGACGGCGGGGCCACCAAGACCCTCCGGGCGTACTCCTGGCCCGCCAAAGTGATCGCCCGCGCCGGCCCGAACCGTGTCCCCGTCTGCGCCCCACGCCGGGCGGGGTTATGCTGGTTGTCCCGCCCGCGGAGACTACCCGATGTCCCGCCTTCTCGTGTCTCTCTCGCACTGTTCGCCGGGTTCCTCGCGGTGCGCCGCCGACCCCTCGCGCCCAGACCCGGCACCCGATCTGAAGTTCGCCACCGGTGCCGATAGCAAGGCCGAGTTCGAGAAGTCGGCCGCCACCTTCCTGGCGAAGCACTGCGTAGCCTGCCACGGCCCGAAGAAGGCCGAGGGCGAACTCGATCAGACCGGCCCGCACTCGGAGTTGTTGGTGTAAATCATCCGGTCGCGATGTCGGACGGGCATCTGGTCCGTCCTGATGTGCGCCCGACCCGAGAGAGAACGATCATGCTTGATGGACGATGTGGCAACGAAGAGCCGAGCCGTCGCGACTTGCTTCGGCTGACCGCCCTCGGGGTAAGCGCATTGCTGCTGCCAGAGACATCGCTGGCCGCTGATGGGGATGCCAACCCCGCGTGGCCGCAGGCCAACGGTCCCACCGGCAACTTCAACCCGCGGCGTTTCGGCGTCAAGCTCGTTGATGACCTGAAGGGCGCCCGGCAATTGTGGGTGAGCGAGTCGAACGATCTCGGCCGGGCCAAAGGGAGTGCCTCGGGCTACGTGGACATGCTGGCCGACCCGACGACGCACGCCGGTAGCGCGTCCGGGTTGATCGTGGCCGAGGGGAAGGTCTTCGCCAGCTCGTTCCGCGCCCGCGGCGACGTGTGGGCCGAGAAGCAAGTCCGCATCGCCAACGACATCGGCAAATACTCCGGCGACCGGCTCGCGGCATTGAAGCGGAACACCGCTCTCGACGCCGACGACGTCACCGTTGCCATCGACCTGAAGACCGGCAAGACGGTGTGGAAGGCGGTCGAAGAGGGCAAGGGGCTGAACCGCGCCGGCGGCAAGCGGCTGCACTTCCACGCCACCCCGGCGTACTTCAACGGGCGGGTTTACAGTCTCGGCACCACCGGTCGCGTGTACTGCTACGACGCGGCCACCGGGAAGAAGTCGTGGGAGGACGACACCGGCACGCTGGTCAAGCCCGCGACCGCGCTCAAGGAGAAACTCCTGAAAGAGCGTAACGAGTTGCCCGGTGGCGAGGGGATGGGGATGTCGCTGGTCACGGCCGGCGGCGTGTTGGTCGTTCCGCAGTACGGCACTTCGGCACAGGACGTGGCCCTTCGCGGCATGAACGTCGAAACCGGGAAGACGCTCTGGGAGGTGCCCGCCTGCACCAGCCGCTACGCCACACCCGCCGTCTGGACCCACAAGGAGAAGCAGTACGTCCTCGTCGCCACCATCAAGGGCGAATTGCGGTTGATCGACCCGAAGGACGGGAACGTGCTGTGGACGGTCACCGGTCTCGAACCCGTTTACTACCCGCTGTCGCCGTCCGAAAACCACGTGATCGTGAACGTGAAATCGGCGACCGATACCGCGAAGCAG
Organism: Planctomycetota bacterium; assembly: GCA_016872595.1. GTDB lineage: Bacteria > Planctomycetota > Planctomycetia > Gemmatales > Gemmataceae > Gemmata. Next base: position 7,434 of record VGZJ01000235.1, on the reverse strand, counting down.
AAGGGCCAGTCGTGGGGCCGCATCGCGGCGTATCGGCTCTCGCCGGAGAAGGCCGAGCGGGCGTGGGAGGTGCCGGACAAGGCTCCGTTCTGGTTCGAGAACCACATGGACATCTGCGCCATGCGGCGCGTGGCGATCCGCGACGGCCGGGTTTACTACTACACCCAGGGGCACACGCTCGACCCGGCCAAGTCTTCCACCTTCTTCCACGTCCTCGACGAGAAGACCGGCGGCGTGCTGCTGACGAGCGAGGAACTGAAGGGAAGCCCGCAGTTCTTCCTCGTCGAGGATCGGATGCTTTACAGCCCCGACTCCGCCCACTTCAAGACGATCAAGTGGGAGTTCTACACGCTCGACCCGAAGGACTTCCGCCGGATCGGGAACCCGTGGACCGTCCCGCACGACAACACCACCGCGTACGAGGTGTTCATCGAGTTGCCGTATGTGAACGGACTGTTCCTGATGCGAACCTGGCAGGGGCGGGTCGTCTGCTACGATCTGCGGGCCGGAGCCAAGAAGTGAGCAACCGGAGAACGATCATGCACTGGAACCCAATGCGCCTCATCGCTCTCATTGTTGTACTCCTCGCCGGCCAGTTCCCCGCCCGCGCCGGTTACGAGCAACCGTGCCACATCGACGGGTGTCGGTCGGCCGACGGCCGATTCGTGGTGACCGCGGAACCGATCGGCAAGACCACGAACCACGGGCCGAACAAGTGGCAGTTCGTGTGGCGCGACACGAAGGAGAACAAGACCGTCCGGTTCGACGCGAAGGACGTGCAAGGAGGGCAAATCCACGCCCACCTGTTCGTGGCTCCGGACGGCGAGACGTTCGCGCTGTTCAACCACACCACGCTCTGGACCGAGGGCAAGTCGGACATGCACGGGGCACAGAAACTGTGCGGCGAACCCGGCAAACCGAAGGACCGTGCCGACCCCGCCTTCTCGCGCCGCGTGATCGTCTACAAGAAGGACGGGACGGTGGTGAAGGCGATCGGCGCGAATGACCTCCTCACGCCCGAAGAGTGGGACAACACGCTCGCCGTGTTCAACCGACTCGGCTGGCTGGTCGAGTACCCCGGGCTGAAGTTCAAGGAAACACCACGACACGGATACGCCTTCTATCAGGTCAGCCCGGACTACACCATCCTCGAACTGCGACTGACGCCGACGCGAACGAGCAAGGACAAATCCGGTCGCATCATCCGCGTCGATCTGACCACAGGCCGTGTACTGGCGGCAGACGAGAAGCTCACGGACAAGAACAAGATCCCGGTGCGGCCGTACCGCGGACCGGACGCGCTGGGCGACAACAACCCGGCCGTGCGCGAGGGCTACGTCCCGAGCCTCGACCCGGTGCGGGCCGAAGGCAAGTTCACCTTCGCCCCTAACCCGCCGCCGAAGCTCGACGTGGTCAAGGACGGGTTCACCAAACTCGACACCCCGGCGTGGCTGCCGGCCGACAAGTGTCTCGTGTTCACCGATCTGGTGCAGAAGAAGCTGTTCCGGCTGGAGGCGAAGAACGAGGTCAAAGCCGTGCGCGACGACGGCGGGCGCGGCAAGGTCGGGCCGGACGGCCGGTTCTACGGACTCGTCGGCGATAAACTCGTTTCGTGGAAGCCCGGCGAGGAGCCGAAGGCGATCGTCGAGAAGGCCGCGGGCGGGAAAGACCTGGCGCTCAATGACATCGCGGTGTCACCGACCGGGTTCGCGTACTTCACGACGCTGAAAGACCCCGACAAGGGCCGGCTCACAATCGTGGACGTGGCGAAGAAGACCGTCGCGGTCGCCTACGACGGGGCCGACCTGCCGGACCTTTCCAACCCGAACGGGATCGCGGTGAGCGCCGACGGCAAGACGCTGCTCCTCGGCGTGTCGAACTACAAGGACCGCAAGAAGTCTGGCATCTACCGGTTCCCGATCAAGGCCGACGGGGCGCTCGACATCGCCGCGGGCAAGGACAAAAAGTGGGGCGACGTGACGGCGCCCGACGGGATGGCGTTCGGCCCGGAAGGGAACCTCTACGTCACCGCCGGCGCGTCCGTGGTAATCCTCGACGCGACCGGTAAGAAGGTGAGTGAGATCAAGATCCCGAAGGGCAGCGGCACCAACCTCACGTTCGGCGGGGACGACGGCCGCACTCTGTTCGTCACCACCGACACGACGCTCTACTCCTGCCGCCTGGCCGACGCGCCCAAGCCCTGACTCCTCGTGCGAGGTCATGCGATGCGAACCCGCTGCGCCCTCTCCCTGGCACTGCTCCTCCCCGTCGCCGCGTCCGCGGAGCCGCCGAAGCCGGTGCCGCACCCCGAAGTCACCGCGACTGGTGATTAGCACTGAAACGGGAAACGCGTTTAGCATCGAAAAGGGTAACACCGTAGCACAGCCCCCGCGAGCAACCTCGTGGTTGCCGCAGGGGGTGGGAGATGCTCACGGTGGACGACTACACGCAGATCCGCGAGGCCCGACGCGACGGCGCGTCCGTGCGCGAACTGGCCCAACGGTTCCGCCACTCGCACCGGACCGTTCTCAAGGCCTTGGCCGATCCACAGCCCAAACCGTACACGCTCAAGAAGCCGCGATCGGCTCCCGTCTTCGATGCCGTGCGAAGCATCGTTGACGACATCCTCGCGCACGATCAGGGCGCGCCGGTCAAGCAGCGGCACACCGCCACGCAGATCTTCCGACGGCTCGTCACCGAGCACAACTACACCGGCAGCTACCATCCCATCCAACGGTACCTCAAGCAGTGCCGGCTCGACCGACGCGCGACCTTCATCCCGCTCGATCACACCGCCGGCCATCGGCTCGAAGCCGACTTCGGACACATCTACGTGGACTTCCCGGACGGGACGAACATGGAGTACCTCGTCCACGGGCTACGGGTGCCGTACTCGTTCGAGTTCGACCCATTCGGGCAGATGTGGCTGCTGTCCAACGGCGAGGGGAACCCGAACCGGTTCCTGCGGGTGATCGAGGGCGTCGATTACCACTGCTTCACGCGGTCCGGCGTCGATAACAACTGCTGGCCGGGAACCACCCGCTCGCGCCGCCGTGCTTCGAGTTGCCGGGCGGCGCGAACACGCAACTCCTCCGCTACTACGGCGCGGCGTACCCGGCCGCGTACCGCGGCAGCCTGTTCCTCGACAACTGGGGCCAGCACGGGTTTGCCGGGGCGAACCGCGCGGTCTTCCGCTATGTGCCCGACGACGCCGGGCGGATTGTCGCGAAGGAACCGTTCCTGTGGTCCACCGACCCGCACTTTCGGCCGGCGCACATCGCACTCGACCCCGACGGGAACATGCTCGTCGCGGACTGGTACGGGCGCGACGACGAGAGCGACCTGACGGCCGCATCTGGCGGGTGCGGTAAGTTGGGAAGGACGCGCCGAAGCCGGTCGCGGTCCCCGACCCGAAGGCGCTCACGGTTGCCGACGCGGTCGCCGGACTGGGCTCGCCGAGCCACCGCGTTCGCGAGGTCTGCACCGAGTTCCTTCTAAAAGCAGACGCGGCGAAGGCCGTTCCCGTACTCTCCGCTGCGGCGGCGAAGGCGCCCGAAGCGCTCGGCGCCGCGAACGCCCTCTGGCTACTGGCCCGGCTCGGGAACGCCGAAGCGAAGGCCGCGCTGGGGTCCGGCGCGAAGCACGCCGACGCGAAGGTTCGCCGGCTCGCGGTCGAACTGGTTCGCCGGTACAAGAGCACGAACGCGGCTGAAGTGGCCCGTTCGCTCGCGAAGGACGAGAACCGGTCGGTGCAGGTCGCCGCGGCGCTCGCGCTGCCGGACGCCGAAGCGCGCAAGGCGCTCGTCGCCGCGCTGAGCCGCGGCGGGGCGGGCGACGAGCACCTGCGCTACGAGGCCGCGTGGCACCTCGCCCGGCTCGGCGGCGCGTTCCAGGAGTTGCTCGCAGACCCGCACGCCGCCACCGCCCTCGCGGGGCTGATCGCGGTGGACGGGGCGTGTTACGAGAACTTCCCCACCAAGCCGGAGGCGCTCGCGGCGCTCAAGGCCATACTGGCCGCGCCCGCTTCCGACGACCCGAAGTCACTCCTCACGCTCGTGCAGATGCACGGCGACATGACCTTCCGCCCTGCGATCGAGGCGCTGCTGGCGAAGCCCGACCTGCCCCCGGCGGTCGTCGGGCGGGCGCTGCTGTTCCTACGGGCGAAGGGCGGTCCCGCGCGGAAGCTGGAGGAGAAGTTCGCGGCGAGTCTCGCCGACGCGGTGGACGCCGGGACACTCTCGTTCGACAAGCCGGACGACCTCGTGGCCGTGTTCGCGCTGCTCGAAGCCGGTGGCCCGACCCCGGCCGCGCTCAAACTGATCGGTAAGCAACTCGGCACCGCCAACCGCGAGGTCCGCGACGCCGCCCACGCGCTCGCCCGCCGTTTCGGGCCGAAGGCGGAACCGCTCGCGAAGAACCTGTGGGCCGTGCTCGGCGACGAGAAGAAGGTCGCGGCGTTCGGACCGGAGGCGGTCGCCACGCTCGCCCGCATCGAACCGAAGCCGGACGCGGAGAAGTGGCGCGAGTTGCTCGCCGCGAAGGACGCGGCTGTCCGCACGGAAGCGGTCCGGGCGTGGCGCGCGTTCAAGGGCAACACCGCGCTGACGGACATTCTCCTCCGCGAAGTGCCCGCGCTCTTGAAGGCCGATCCCGAACTGGCCGACGACCTCGGGGCGGTGACTCGCGCGCTCGAGCTGCCTGTGGAGAGGCTCAAGCCGCTCACGCTTCCGGCCGCGGTCACCGACAAGGATGCGCTGGCCCGCGACACCGCCACGGCGCTCGCGAAACTCACGCCGGCCGAGCGCACCCGGCGGGCGGTACTCGGTCAGCAAGCGTTCGAGCGCGCCAGTTGTACCAAGTGCCACACCACCGCAACGCAGACGACCGAACTGGCCCCGTCGCTCAAGGGCATCGGCGGGCAGAAGATCGAGTACCTGGTCGAGTCGGTACTGCATCCGTCGAAGGTGATCAAACTTGGGTTCGAGGCGGAAACGGTTCGCACGACCGACTCGCGCACGCTCACCGGGCTGGTGCGCGACGACGGCGACGCGATCCTGGTTCTGGCGGCCGACGCGACGGTCCGGGTACTGAAGGCGGACATCGAGAAGCGAACCGTCACGAAACTGTCGGTAATGCCCGAGGGTCTGGACACCGCTCTCGGGCGCCGCGAGTTTGAAGACCTGATTGCCTACCTGGCTTCCCTCAAGTAGCCGAGCACTGTGGCCGCACCGCTTCAGGCTCAAACGGCGGGGCGGAACTCATCGTCGGGACCGGACACAGGGCGGATGTAGCGGAACGTGCCGTACCAGACCGTCCGCCATTCCATTCTCTCGCTGCGCGACCACTTCTATTCGAGAAGGCCCTCGAGACCGCAGCGGAGTACGAACGCGCGCATCGGCGTGCCTTCGGGGAGGGTCAGGTGAGTCCGGGGATCGGCTCGCCCTGCTCGACGCGGCGCAGCAGGTCGGCCCGGATGTTCGGGAACAGCCGCAACTTCGTCGGGTCGAGCAGGGTCCGCAGCACGGTCGAGATCAGGTCCGCGGTCGTCACCGGCGTCGTGACCGGGCGACCGGCCTCGTGGTCCGATTTCCCGATCACCTGGCCCATCTTGAACCCGCCGCCGGCGAGGAACAGCGGGGCCAGAGTGGGCCAGTGGTCGCGCCCGCCCTTCGGGTTGATCTTCGGCGTGCGCCCCATCTCCCCACAGACCACCAGCAGGATCCGGTCCTCCAGCCCGCGATCTTTCACGTCGTCGAGGAACGCGGACACCGCGCGGTCGAGTTGTGGCCCGAACCCCTCCAGGCCGGCCTTCACGCCGGGGTTCAGCCCGTCCCCACCGTGGAAGTCCCACCCGCAGTTCTCGACCATCACCAACCCGGCCCCGGCCTCGCACAGCCGCCGGGCCAGCAGCATCTGCCGGCCGAGCATCGACGGCCGCCGCGGGAAGTCCGGCAGTTTCAGGAAGTTCGGGCAGGTGAGGGTGACGTCGCTGGTGTCGTACCGCCCGACCGTTTTGGTATCCTCGCGGTCGAGCCGGAACGCCTCGGCCACCGCGCCTTTCAGTACCGTGTACGCCTGCTCGCGGTAGGCGTCGTGGGCGGCGAACGCCGGGTCGGACTCCAGCCCGCGGGCCGCGTCGTCGAGACCGCGGAGCAGTTCCCGCCGCTCGGCGGTGCGGTCGGCCGGGAGCCGCAGTTCCATGTTCCGCAGGAGCGGCGAGAAGGTCGCGTCCGCCTCGGCCTTCCGCTTCGGCCCGGTCGCCTTCGGGGGCGGGGTGATCACCCCGGCGGGATTGAACGGGGCATACGCCTCGGGCAGGTCGCCGGGGGTGTTGCCGCGCAGGAAGTGCTCCTGGAGGAACTCCCCGTTGTTGCCGCTGTCGAGGAGGATGTAGCTGGGCACCCCGGTCTTCGGGTGGTTGGTGCCGCGGAGGTACGAGTACACCGACCCGGCGCTGGGCGGGGACGGTTTCGCCTCAGTGCCGGTGAGCATCGTGCGGACCCAGTTCTCCTGGTGGTCCTTGCACGGCGTCTGGAACGACCGGACGACGGCGAGCCGGTGCGCCCGCGCGGCGAGTTTGGGGAAGTGGCTGCCGAAGGCGACGCCGGGCAGGGATGTCTTGACGGTCCCGAACATGGTGCGGACGCCTTCCGGAGCGTCCGGTTTCGGGTCCCAGGTCTCGGCCTGCGGCGGGCCGCCGCCGAGCCACACCCACACCACCGACTTGTCCCGCACCCACGGCTTCTCCGGGCCCGGGTTACCGCGCAGCAGCGACGGCAGGCCGAACATGCCGAGGCCCATCGCCCCGACCTTCAAGAAGGCCCGCCGCGTGTCGCTCTGGCCCGGTCGGATCGTGAACATGGTCGCTCCGTTACTCACTTGGCGGGCAGGATCGGGATCAGCACGAGGTTGCGGTACTCGGCGGCCGCGTCGCCCGGCAGCGCGAGCTTCACGCCGGCCACCGGGGCCGGGACATCCTTCCGCGGCTCGCCGTTGTACTCGACCGCCGCCTTGCCTTCACGCACGGTCACTTCGAGCAGGTTCCAGCCGTCCACGCCCCTGAACGGCGCCTTCTCGCCGGGCTTCCAGGCGTCCGTCTTCACCTGGCAACGGAACAGGAACGCCGGACCGTGCTCGGCGGCCAGCACGAGCGGTTGCTTGCCGGAGCCGTAGCAGACCAGCCGGGCGCGGCCGGCCTTGTCCTTCTCCGCCGGCTTCGCCGCCCACGCCTTCTCGCCGGCCGGAGCTTTCCACCCGTCGAGGTCGGCGCCGTTGAACACCCGCACGGCGTCGCCGAACCGGTCGTTAGACTCGTTGCGCAATAGGTGTTGGTTCAGTCGCACTTCGGCCAGACGATCCTGTGTGGTCGTTACCCGTACATCCGGTTGTGGAGTCCGGCGACGTTCTTCATCATCACCGTGTGACGACGGGGCG